>NZ_CP050699.1:5155000-5455000 GCF_005116675.2 Desulfosediminicola ganghwensis | reverse complement strand
GGTGTGGGAAATCCATTTACCCATTGCATCTGATGGGGGTAGGTGAGAAGTTTGTCAGGCCAGGGCTTGGTGTCGTCAAACACCGCCATCTTCCTTTCGCCTACAACCACCAGCTTCTGCTCCTTAAAAGGGTGGAGCCAGGATACAAAAATGTGAGCATTCAGGCCGCTGGCAAATCCGAAATGAGTTGTCGTGACATCGGCAATACGTTGATGCAGGTAATATCCGCCTGTTGTCATGATGTTTTCCGGTTCCTCTCCTGACAACGATAGAATCATAGATATATCGTGCGGTGCAAATGACCAGAGGATGTTCTCTTCACGACGAATTTTGCCAAAATTAAGCCGGTTGGAATAAATGTAATCCACGCGTCCCAAATCGCCGGACATAACCATGTCTTTGAGTTTGATAAAGGCTGGATGGTATTGCAAAAGGTGGCCGACCATGAGGGTGAGCCCCTTGTCTTGCGCTATTTTTATAAGTTTTATGCCTTCCGCTTCGTGTAATACCAACGGTTTTTCAATAAGAACATGTTTGCCGGCGAGCAGTGCTTTGTGCGCCACCTGAAAATGGGTTTCAGCCGGAGTGGCAATGACTATGCCCTGGATATCTTCACGCTCCAACACTTGGTTTAAGGAGCGGCAGGTGTCTACACCACTATACTGCTCCTTGAGTGAACTGAGTACCGGCACACTCTTGTCGTAGATGAGCTTCAACGCTCCGAGCTGGTGAAAATTACGGACGAGATTTTTTCCCCAGTATCCAGTTCCGATAACTGCCACCGAAGGTAGTTTATAATCTGATATTGTATCCATTTTACCCCCCTGACCGTATATTGCTATCAAGTATCTCGGTAATTCTCTTCTGCTTGGCTATTTTGGGGTAAGAATGCCTAGGCAGACTGAAAATCCTCCGAATCCTGTTATGTTTAAAAGAGAAAGGATTGTAGTGCAAATTCAATGTTTTGCATCAAAGCTATCAACGATTTTGGCTGCTGCATCACCGTCGCCGTAAAGACCGGGCTGCACTGTCACATTGGTATTTCGAGCCAGTGTGCAGGCATTGAGGATGGCCTGCTTTTCCGCCCCGGCCAGAATATTTGCTCCCGCTTCCACCGTCTCAACCCATTCGGTTTCGTCACGGAGCGTTATGCAAGGAACGCCAGCGAAATAAGCCTCTTTTTGGACCCCGCCCGAATCGGTGCATATCAAGCCGGCATTTGCCTCCAGGTGAATCATGTCCAGATACCCGACCGCCTCTATCACTCGTATGCCTGTATTGTCATCAATGCAGATATTGTTTTGTTCTAACGCCTTGCGAGTGCGAGGGTGCAGCGGCAGTACTATCTGCTGTCCACCATACGAGAGCTCTTTGAGTGCGCTGAAAATGTTGGTGAGTCTCCGGCAATCATCGGTATTCTCCTGACGATGGACGGTGGCAAGGCAATACGAGCCGGAGGACAGGTCAAGTGTATCTAGAATCCGGGAGCGAGCGGCCGCCTTCTCTTTGAATTGCAGGAAGGCATCGAACATCACATCGCCGGTTAATATAACTCCCTCGGTAATTCCCTCCCTTACGAGATTGGCTGTTGCGATTTCTGTCGGAGTAAAGAGGGCCTCGGACATATGATCAGTTAGGACCCTATTGAGTTCTTCCGGCATTCGTTTGTTAAAGCTTCGTAAGCCAGCCTCGACATGAGCAATAGGGATGTGCATTTTTGCGGCCACTATCGCACCGGCAAGCGTTGAGTTTGTGTCGCCGTAGACAAGAACCCAGTCCGGATGCTCAACGTTCAGGACTTCCTCGATTTTGCTCATCATCCGGGCAGTCATGCTCCCATGACTGCCGGATCCTACCTCCAGATGATAGTGAGGTTCCGGTATGTCCAGCTCGTCAAAAAACACCCGACTCATGTTGTAATCGTAGTGCTGGCCGGTGTGAACTATGATCTCTCGATTATGACCTAGGTCGCGATTTTCAGATCTTTTCCTGATTTCAGAGTTGACCACCGAAGCCTTGATGAATTGAGGGCGTGCTCCTATGATCGTGACGACATTCACTTGATTCTTCCGTCTCAGTTTACGCTGATTTTTAGTGGCATGAGGGCGTCCCTAACACCTTGAGTACAGCAAAAAATGAATTGAAATACTAGGGAAAAAGTGTAATCCTGACAAAAAAAAAGAACGAAAGAGGAAAGGTTGTTCTACAGCGAATGAGTGCTTGAATTCTGCATGATTGAAGCAGATAATGGATTAGTTTGGGTTTGATTATGATTGGAATTCCAGTTGCGTAAATGACATAATAAACACGAACACTAAGTTATATCCTTCCAGAAAAGGCCAATTGCTCCTAACTGTCAGATATTCCATTGAATTGCTCCACTGGGTAGCGACCAATGCCTGCGGTACAATTCCGCATGTGTCTCGATTGAGAAGAAAGTATCTTGTCGAGTGATATCGCTTTCGCTGCAGG
Organism: Desulfosediminicola ganghwensis; assembly: GCF_005116675.2. Classification (NCBI taxonomy): domain Bacteria; kingdom Pseudomonadati; phylum Thermodesulfobacteriota; class Desulfobulbia; order Desulfobulbales; family Desulfocapsaceae; genus Desulfosediminicola; species Desulfosediminicola ganghwensis. The sequence continues at coordinate 5,452,528 of NZ_CP050699.1, read as the reverse complement.
TTGTTAGGGCGGGAAATGAATTGAGGGCATTAGGCCACACCGATCACAACAACATGAAATTATGAATATTCCCCGAACACTCTTTATCAGCTCGGTTGCGAGAACCCTCTTTTTGATCTTCAATATTGTCGTGTCATTTATCATGATGCCGTTCATCGTGGGCCAGTTGGGGGACCATTGGTACGGTATCTGGGTTATTCTCGGTAGTTTCGCCAGTTACTATTATATTCTCGATTTCGGTCTGGCTTTTGCCGTCACCCGGTATGTCACGACCTCCATTGAAAAACAGAAATACGAGCAAGCCAACATCATTATCAATACCTCTTTGGTGATTTATAGCCTTATAGCAGTATTGATCCTGGTTGTAGCGGCTATCATTGCATTCTTTACCACTGTGTTTGTTGCCTCGCCCGAGGAATTGCGTCTGATCAGGATAATTATCGTGGTCATGGGCCTCAACATGGCCCTTGAGTTTCCCTTCAAGGCCTTTGCTGGAATCATTCAGGCCTACCTCCGCTATGATCTACTTACCTATTCCCACTTCATTTCCTTTAGTTTAAGAACAATGGCTGTGTTGTATTTTCTTAGCCACGGCTATGGCATTCTGACCTTATCTATAATCTCTCTTTTTTCCAACCAGCTCTGTAATGTCATGTTCTTTTTCGTGGCAAAGCATTTGTTCAAAAAACTAAAAATCGATATCCGACTTTTCCGAAAATCCGAAGTAAAAGAACTCTTTACCTATAGTATTTGGGCCTTCTTGACCCAGATAGCCAATCAAATGCGGTTCCGTGTTGATTCATTGGTTATTGGAGGTATCCTTTCAGCCTCAGCTGTGACCCACTATTTTATTGGTGCCCGTTTGGTGGAATACTTTCGGACCTTGGTTTATAAGGCTACCAATATGATGACCCCCGTGTTCACCAAATATCACGCGCGAAACGACAAGGCCGCTATTCGGGAAAAATTGTTGTTTGTCACTCGCATCAACACCATTCTTGCCATTTTCGGAGGAGGGATAATCATCATTGTAGGCAAGGCATTCATTATCAAGTGGATGGGGACCGATTACACAGATGCCTATCCGGTACTCATAACTTTGATGCTCGCCATAATGGTGCAAATTATAGTAAATCCACTTGATAACCTGTTATATGCGATCAATCGCCATCGATTTCTGGCCATATTGAACAGTGTTGAAGGTGTCGTGAATCTCATGTTAAGTCTTATCCTCATCCATCGATATGGGATTTTAGGGGTTGCTGTAGCTACTGCAATTCCACTGCTGGTAGCACGCATCTTTTTTGTTCCGGTGTACGCTTGCCGGCAAATTGACCTTCCGCTTTGGAAATATTTGACCAGTTTAGGTAACATCATCGGTTTTTCCGTTTTCTACCTTGCCATTACCTACTGGCTCTCACAGGCTCGGCTCACCGTGCCCAGCTATCTCGATATTATGGCAATTACCACAGTGGCAGGAATAATTTATATATCTATCATTCCCTTTCTCTTTTTTTCCCGGAAGGAAAGGAACCTGCTTCTTAGTATGGTTAGACGATAGACCGCAAGACAGAGATCGTCAAAAAGGTTCAGGATGACGCCATTCTTTCAATCAAGTCCAGTCTTGAACGTTACCGTAGTGAACTGATCTGTTTTATAGAGAGGCATCCAAGAGTCGGTATCGTTTTTTGTGACTATCAAAAACGTGATGAAACCTGGTCGGATTCATCTTTATAATGTTAGAGAAATTTAAAGTTTTGTGAGTTGGATAAATAGAGGAGTTAATGTATGCGCCCAACTTATGACAAAAGACAGAGTTAACGAGCCTGATTGTACCTGACAAGACGAACCTTGGTACCAACAAATTTCTTTTGCTCAATAACTGTGCAATGTGTTTCGACAAATTGTTCAACAAACCGCGCGCCGATATCAACCCCGAGCCAAGAACCAGTTGCATAGGTCAACAGCCAGAAATGATTTGAAGATTTATCAAGCTTCTCTGCCATTTCGATAAGTAATTGTTCACTCTTGAGAACAGGAGATTGAGCATCAAAATGATCCAAGCCGAATGCATTCGGTACAGGAATGATATTGGCAGTCGGTTTGAAATAAGTGGAGAACGGCAAGGCGCCTGTATTTCGAAAAACCAGAATGGGGGCATTATAATGACTTGAGCTGGAAATATGCCCGGCGACCCGCTCCCAATCTCCGTACTTTACCGGAGGTACATACTTATACATGAGAGCATTCGCATAAGTGGCCATGCATATTGCCAGAAGCAGCCAACCAAGCCACCTTTGCTTGATCGAGCAGAGATAACCAAGCCACAGACCAAGAAGCGGAAAGAACAGTATGGCCAGATGACGCCGCTGGGTATAATACATACCAAGTTTCCAGCAGATAAGGGTGAAGCTGCCTGCTAGTACGAACAAAAGTGTGAGCAAATACATATTTGGAAGCGTGATTACACAAGATTTGTGTCGCACAAGCAGATAAACCAGATACAGCACCAACAGCAGAACGATCCAATCCTTCACGGCCGCCCAACCAGCAATTCCGTTGTCGGGAAACAGCAATCCCTGAAGCAGCCAGCACACATGCTTCACGCTTTCCGTAAGTCCCGGTGCTGAAACAGCTGCTGAGGCAGTATGACTGACCTCGCGCACCTGGTCGGAGAGCACGCCTATCATCGGCAGAAAGAGAATGCCAACCACCAGCATACCAACAATATACACCTTTAACTCCTGCCAACGCCCCAGCACCATTAATGCGAAAGCACCGGCCAACAGAAGAAATCCTGCATAATATTGTGTATAGAGTATTGCCAGGGACAAAGCAAAGAAGGCCAGTCGGTCCCTTGTGGCGTGCTGCCGATCATCATGTAAAAAAGCTTTATGGAAAAAGTACATCAACAGCGCGCATTCCAATAAAAGGAAACCGTAGAGTCGGATCTCGCTCGCTGCCCAGATCAAGTAAGGGTTTAGTACAAGGATTGGGAAGAACGGCAGAACCTTAGACTGCCCCCACAAGCGGCAGGCGAGAAGGTAGATGATATATGTGGCCAGAGCTACACTTATGACGGAAAATAGCCGGGCAAATAGTACGGAACTGTCACCCATTCGCCACAAGTTCAACAGAAAATAGTAGAGCGGCGGTTGAGAGTCAAAGTGAATAGATTGCCAGATGGCTCTTCTCATTGAGCCTTCGGTGGCAAATAATGAAAAGTATTCGTCAACCCATATGTTGAGCGTGAAAGATAGATACAGTGTCAGCGCTAACTGACACATCATGAGCGTAGCGATCATCGTTCCCGGTTGTCGGAAAAAGACTCTCATAGACATTATTTTGCCTCTTATGCTGTTGTATCAGCTCAATATGGTAGAACGACTTCTTCTAGACCGCATTGTTAATGAAGATTATGTCAAATTAGGAAATGACCTCGCATATGTAAGGTGGTAAAGCTGTTTGTGCCACTCCACCGCGTTGCCGTACATGGAGATCGCTGCCTGACAACTAAATGTTCGGTTGTCTTGACCTTTAAAATAAAGCAACACTTTTACTCAGTACTCTATCCTTGTCATTGCGACAAGGTTACGACAACATTATCGAAGCTGATTGGCTGGTTAGAAACATCCAACGCGATCAAGCCGGAGCTGAGCGTGTCATCCACCACAGTGAATTGGAGTTCACCGTCAAAATACACCTCGATCACGTTGTTAGTAAAATTCATGGCGATCGTGTGCTGTGTGCCGACACCGAAATTGATTCCTGATGCGTTCGCCAGCTGCTCCAATCCCGGACTGTCCACGTGCCATTGAGTTGTCCTCCAGAGGATAATACGACCGTCGGCCGGATAGAGCCAGAGCGCATATCCTGCACCGGTGGCTGGATCGATACGCCCGCGGATTCCACCCGGATAATTGCTCAGCGAATCAAGCTGAAAATCGACCTGCAAGGTATAATTCTGCCAGGCGGCATCCCCGGTATACGATTGCGTATGTCCGCTGCCGTCAAAACTGTAGCTGCCTGAAACGACGCTCCAGCCTGCTTCATTTCCAAGTGGGGAAATAGTCCAGCCGAGTGCATCTCCATCAGAGAAATTGTCACTGAACAGGATATTGCCTGTGCCAGTTGTGTAGGAGAAGCCACCTGCCAGGGTTGCGGAACCGGCCGATGTCGTTACCACTAGATCGGCGCTGCCCTCGGTGCCTGTCGGTGTTACTGCGTTGATGGTGGCTGAATCGACAACAACAATGCTGCCGGCAAGGGTGCCTCCGACCGTAACCGTTGAGTCGGAGAGAAAACTGCTGCCGGTTATCACTATGTCCGTGCCTCCTTCGACCGGGCCGGAGGAGGGGCTGACGTCAAGGATTTCGGGTGGAGCAGGGGTGGTGGCCACGGTAACCGGCACCAGCACGGATACCGTGCCGTTGGCAACGGTAACCGAGGTTTCGCCATCCGCGACAGCGGTGAGCAGGCCGTCGCTGGTGGTTGTGACCACGTCCGTGTTGGCGGAGGTGTAACCGGTCTCCGGATCGCTGGTCAGGGACTGCGTGGAACCGTCGGAAAAGAGGCCGGTAACCTCCAGTTGCTGGGTCTGGCCTATCGTGGAGAGATTGACCGGGCTGGGTGACACCTGCAGCTCGGTGGGCTCAGGCGTACTTGTGTAGGAGAAGCCACCTGCCAGGGTGGCCGAGCCGGCCGAGGTCGTCACCACTAGATCGGCGCTGCCCTCGGTACCCGGAGGTGTAACACCGTTGATGGTGGCTGAATCGACAACAACAATGCTGCCGGCAAGGGTGCCTCCGACCGTGACTGTTGAATCGGAGAGAAAACTGCTGCCGGTTATCACTATGTCCGTGCCTCCTTCGACCGGGCCGGAGGAGGGGCTGACGTCAAGGATTTCGGGTGGAGCAGGGGTGGTGGTTACGGTCACCGGTACCAGCACGGATACCGTGCCGTTGGCAACGGTAACCGAGGTATCGCCATCTGCGACAGCGGTCAGCAGGCCGGTGCTGGTGGTGGTGACCACGTCCGTGTTGGCGGAGGTGTAACCGGTCTCCGGATCGCTGGTCAGGGATTGCGTGGAGCCGTCGGAAAAGAGGCCGGTAACTTCCAGTTGCTGGGTCTGGCCTATCGTGGAGAGATTGACCGGGCTGGGTGACACCTGCAGCTCGGTGAGCTCAGTCGTACTTGTGTACGAGAAGCCGCCTGCCAGGGTGGCCGAGCCGGCCGAGGTCGTTACCACTAGATCGGCGCTGCCCTCGGTACCCGGAGGTGTAACACCGTTGATGGTGTTTGAATCGACAACAACAATGCTGCCGGCAAGTACGTCTCCGATCGTGACTGTTGAATCGGAGAGAAAACTGCTGCCGGATATCACTATGTCCGTGCCACCTTCGACCGGGCCGGAGGAGGGGTTGACGTCAAGGATTTCGGGTGGAGCAGGGGTGGTGGTTACGGTCACCGGCACCAGCACGGATAAGGTGCCGTTGGCAACGGTAACCGAGGTATCGCCATCTGCGACAGCGGTCAGCAGGCCGGTGCTGGTCGTGGTAACCACGTTAATGTTGCCTGAGCTGTAGCTTGTTTCGGGATCGCTGGTCAGGGATTGCGTGGAGCCATCGGAAAAGAGGCCGGTAACTTCCAGTTGCTGGGTCTGGCCTATCGTGGATAGAGTCACCGAGTTGGGTGACACCTGCAACTCGGTGAGCTCAGGCGTACTTGTGTACGAGAAGCCGCCTGCCAGGGTGGCCGAGCCGGCCGAAGTCGTTACCACTATATCGGCACTGCCCTCGGTACCCGGAGGTGTAACACCGTTGATGGTGTTTGAATCGACAACAACAATGCTGCCGGCAAGTACGTCTCCGATCGTGACTGTTGAATCGGAGAGAAAACTGGTGCCGGATATCACTATGTCCGTGCCACCTTCGACCGGGCCGGAGGAGGGGTTGATGTCAAGGATTTCGGGTGGAGCAGGGGTGGTGGCTACGGTCACCGGCACCAGCACGGATAAGGTGCCGTTGGCAACGGTAACCGAGGTATCGCCATCTGCGACAGCGGTCAGCAGGCCGGTGCTGGTCGTGGTAACCACGTTAATGTTGCCTGAGCTGTAGCTTGTTTCGGGATCGCTGGTCAGGGATTGCGTGGAGCCATCGGAAAAGAGGCCGGTAACTTCCAGTTGCTGGGTCTGGCCTATCGTGGATAGAGTCACCGAGTTGGGTGACACCTGCAACTCGGTGAGCTCAGGCGTACTTGTGTACGAGAAGCCGCCTGCCAGGGTGGCCGAGCCGGCCGAAGTCGTTACCACTATATCGGCACTGCCCTCGGTACCCGGAGGTGTAACACCGTTGATGGTGTTTGAATCGACAACAACAATGCTGCCGGCAAGTACGTCTCCGATCGTGACTGTTGAATCGGAGAGAAAACTGGTGCCGGATATCACTATGTCCGTGCCACCTTCGACCGGGCCGGAGGAGGGGTTGATGTCAAGGATTTCGGGTGGAGCAGGGGTGGTGGCTACGGTCACCGGCACCAGCACGGATAAGGTGCCGTTGGCAACGGTAACCGAGGTATCGCCATCTGCGACAGCGGTCAGCAGGCCGGTGCTGGTCGTGGTAACCACGTTAATGTTGCCTGAGCTGTAGCTTGTTTCGGGATCGCTGGTCAGGGATTGCGTGGAGCCATCGGAAAAGAGGCCGGTAACTTCCAGTTGCTGGGTCTGGCCTATCGTGGATAGAGTCACCGAGTTGGGTGACACCTGCAACTCGGTGAGCTCAGGCGTACTTGTGTACGAGAAGCCGCCTGCCAGGGTGGCCGAGCCGGCCGAAGTCGTTACCACTATATCGGCACTGCCCTCGGTACCCGGAGGTGTAACACCGTTGATGGTGTTTGAATCGACAACAACAATGCTGCCGGCAAGTACGTCTCCGATCGTGACTGTTGAATCGGAGAGAAAACTGGTGCCGGATATCACTATGTCCGTGCCACCTTCGACCGGGCCGGAGGAGGGGTTGATGTCAAGGATTTCGGGTGGAGCAGGGGTGGTGGCTACGGTCACCGGCACCAGCACGGATAAGGTGCCGTTGGCAACGGTAACCGAGGTATCGCCATCTGCGACAGCGGTCAGCAGGCCGGTGCTGGTCGTGGTAACCACGTTAATGTTGCCTGAGCTGTAGCTTGTTTCGGGATCGCTGGTCAGGGATTGCGTGGAGCCATCGGAAAAGAGGCCGGTAACTTCCAGTTGCTGGGTCTGGCCTATCGTGGATAGAGTCACCGAGTTGGGTGACACCTGCAACTCGGTGAGCTCAGGCGTACTTGTGTACGAGAAGCCGCCTGCCAGGGTGGCCGAGCCGGCCGAAGTCGTTACCACTATATCGGCACTGCCCTCGGTACCCGGAGGTGTAACACCGTTGATGGTGTTTGAATCGACAACAACAATGCTGCCGGCAAGGGTGCCTCCGACCGTGACTGTTGAATCGGAGAGAAAACTGGTGCCGGATATCACTATGTCCGTGCCACCTTCGACCGGGCCGGAGGAGGGGCTGATGTCAAGGATTTCGGGTGGAGCAGGGGTGGTGGCTACGGTAACCGGCACCAGCACGGATAAGGTGCCGTTGGCAACGGTAACCGAGGTATCGCCATCCGCGACAGCTGTGAGCAGGCCTGTGCTGTTGCTTGTGATCACGTCCGTGTTGCCGGAGGAGTAGCTGGTCTCCGGATCGCTGGTCAGATCGGTGGTGCTCCCGTCGCTATACTGTCCGGTCACCTGGAGTTGGGCTGTCTCGAGGAGCTGGCTGAATGTAACTGAGTCTGGAGTTATTGAAATTCCTGTCAACGTCGGCGACCCACCTGAGCCGATTGCTTTGACGACGATATCATCGAAATCAATCGCCTGATTTGATACATCCAGGGCAAGCAGGCCGCCAGCGTAGCTTGCATCGGTGACGGTGATGATGGTATCGCCATCATATGAGACCGTGATCTGATCCCCCTCGAAGGCCATACTCAGCAGATGAAACTGCGTGGTATCGAAGCTGACCCCTGAAGCTACGCCCAATCTGGTTAGGCCGGAACTGTCAATGTTCCAGCCGGTGGTTTTCCAAAGGATGATTTGCTTTCTGGTCGGATAGAGCCAGACAGCATAAGAGGTGCCGGTGTCCGGATCGACCCGGCCTCGGATACCACCTGGGTAGTTTTTCAAGATGGTTAGCTTGAATTTAACGTCCAGGACATAGTCGGTCCAGGTAGGATCACCGCTGTAGGATTGGGTGTGACCGGATCCATCATAATGGTATACACCATCAATGACGCTCCAACCTGCTTCGTTCCCAAGTGGGGATATCGTCCAGCCGAGATCATCTCCGTCTGAAAAATCGTCGCTGAACAGGATACCGCCTGTGCCGGTGGTGTAGGAAAAACCATCTGTCAGGGTCGCGGAACCGGCTGATGTGGTTACCACTATATCGGCGCTCCCCTCGATACCTGGCGGTGTAACAGCGTTGATGGTGTTTGAATCGACAACAACGATATCGCCGGCTAGGGTGCCTCCGATCGTAGCCGTCGAGTCGGACAAGAAGCCGTTACCGGTTATGACAATGTTCGTGCCACCTTCGATCGGGCCGGAGTTGGGAGTGACGCCAAGGATTTCAGGTGGAGTTGGGGAGGTGTTCACGGTAACCGGTACCAGCACGGATACCGTGCCGTTGGCAACGGTAACCGAAGTATCGCCATCTGCGATAGCGGTCAGCAGGCCAGTGCTGGTGGTGGTAACCACGTTGGTGCCGCCGGAGGTGTAACTGGTATCCGGATCGCTGGTCAGGGGCTGGGTTGAGCCATCGGAGAAGAGGCCGGTAACCTCCAGTTGCTGGGTTTGACCTATCGTGGAGAGATTCACCGAGCTGGGAGACACTTGCAGCTCGGTGAGTTGTGGCGTACCTGTATAAGCGAAGCCGCCTGCCAGGGTTGCAGAACCGGCCGATGTTGTCACGATTATATCGGCGCTTCCCTCAATACCTGGCGGTGTAACAGCGTTGATGGTGTTTGAATCGACGATAACAATATCACTGGCAAGTGCACCTCCAATCGTAACCGTTGAGTCGGAGAGAAAATTGCTGCCAGTTAGCACAATGTTCGTGCCACCTTCGACCGGGCCGGAGGTGGGAGTGACGCCAAGGATTTCGGGTGGAGCAGGGATTGTGGCTACTGTCACCGGTACCAGAGTGGATACCGTGCCGTTGGCAACGGTAACAGAGGTATCGCCATCAGCGATAGCGGTCAGCAGGCCGGTGCTGGTGGTGGTAACCACGTTGGTGTTACCGGAGCTGTAACTGGTGTCCGGGTCGCTGGTCAGGTCGGTGGTGCTCCCATCGCTATACTGTCCGGTCACCTGGAGTTGGGCCGTTTCGAGGAGTTGGCTGAATGTAACTGAGGCCGGCGTGACTGAAAGCCCTGTCAACGTGGGTGACCCGCCCGAGCTGATGGTGTTGACGACGATATCATCGAAATCTATTGCCTGATTTGACACATCCAGGGCAATCAGGCCGTTGGCGTAGCTTGCGTCCGTGGCGGTGATGATGGGTGCGCCATCATATGAAACCGTAATCTGATCTCCTTCGAAACTCATACTGAGCAGATGAAACTGCGTGGTATCGAAAGTAATTCCCGAAGCCACGCCCAATTGGCTCACGCCGGCACTATCAATGTTCCAGCCGGTGGTTTTCCAGAGAACAATCTTGCCGCTCCCGGGGTAGAGCCAGACAGCGTAGGCGGCGCCGGTGTCTGGGTTGACTCGGCCGCGGATGCCACCCGGATAGTCGCTCAAGGTGCTTAACCGGAATTTAACGTCCAGGACGTAGTCGCCCCAGTTTGCATCCCCGCTGTAGGATTGCGTGTGACCGGATCCGTCATAATGGTAAACACCATCGATGACGCTCCAGCCATCCGCTCCCCCGAGGGGCGAGATCGTCCAGCCGTCGGCGTTGCCATCGTTGAAGTCATCAGAGGCGAGCAGACTGCCTGGGGATATATACTGGAAGCCGTCCGAGTAGGTCGTGCTGCCGACTGAGTTACTTACAGAGACATCAACAAAGCCAGCTGTGCCGTCAGGAGTGATGACATCCAGCCGAGTGGCACCAACATATGTGACGGATAATGCCGGGGTAGTGCCAAATTGTACCGTGCTGCCCGGTTCGAATCCCTGTCCGGTGATGGTTACTGTTGTCCCGCCTTCTTCCGAACCGGAATTCGGGCTCAATGAGGTAATGACCGGTGCGCCGATATAGAAAAAGCCGTTTTGGAGCAGGGCGGTTCCTGCAGTGCTGAGCACGGCGACATCTGCCGGGCCTGTCGACCCGGCCGGTGTTGTCGCGGTAATGGTGTTGGAATCGATGACGGTAACGGCCGTGGCGGAGTTGCCACCAATCAGTACTCCGGTGATATTCAATTCACCATCTGCGAGGAAGTTGGTCCCGCTGATGGTGATTTGGGTGCCGCCATCTATCGTGCCTTGATTGGGGGTTACATCCGATATTGTGGGAGGATTGGTAGGGGTGATCGGAATTGTCAGAGTTTGACCTTCGCTGAATGCGGGTATGGTGATAGAGGTGCCCTGGGAGTTCTGGTCTGGGAAAACCAGAACCTCGGTATCTACCGGAGTCCCACCAGCCGTCGCAGTCGTGCCGCTAAAGGAACAGGTTAGCATGTTGTTATCTGAGGTGACTGATTCCAGCATCGAGTTGTTCCGGGCATAAATGTAATCTCCCATCTCGTCCATGAACACGTGTCGGACACCATTTTGGCTCAACCAGCTGGAAACCTGTTGGATAACCTGGCGGCGATCCTCAACTGAAGAATATTGATAGTTACTACCGTCATGGGTGTAGACTTGAAAAGGGGCAAGAGATGACCAGAAGCGCCACGTTGCACGGGTATGCATGCCAACACTCTCAGCCGCGGTCATGTTGTCAGAAGCATAGGCGTCGGGCCAGGATATGTCAGGACGATTGTAGAGGGAGTAGTCATGAAACTGGGTCGTGAACAGATAAAAGGTCTGTGCCGGGAAACCTGCTCGGCTGTTGATGATCAGATCGTCAGCGAAGAAAAATGAAAAATCCTCATCCGCTGTGGTTTTGGGTGGCCTTTCATAAATCCAGAATGGACGTGGGCTCAAGCGTTCGGAACCGCCGTACAGATCCGGGTCGTACCATGGATTCTGAAAGCCTGGTCTGAGAATGGCAGTAATGTACCTGAACCCCAGAGTATGCCAGGCGTCATAGCCGATATTATCGCTTATATCCCAGAAGTGGCCCACCATTGATCGGGATAACGAGGGGATCGGTTGGACTGAGCTGTCCCCTTCTTCCCAGGTAATAAAATCCGAAAGGTTGGCAACCCACTGAGAATCGGTGAGTTCTCCGTTGCTTCCATTCCAGAAAAAGTCCCCGTATTCAACGTGGTTTAAGGAGTGGGGAGAGATTTCCAGTAAACCAGCTTCTATGTCAGCGATTACCGAATTGCGTTCATCTCCACGGAGCATGTATGACATGATGTAGCCGGTTGGCTTCCAGGGACCACCGATGCCGGTAGAGTCGACTGGGCCTGTGAGCGTGGTGTTATACATGTCCTTAACGCGATAGCCCCAGTCGGCTTTCTGATCATCCATCTGAATGGCCCACATCCGGGGGTAACCACGTAGAATAAATGGTTTCCTGGCGGCCCATACCAAGCTTCGCCAGAACAGATCGTCGATGCCCATCAGAAAGCCGAAACGATCCGCCTTCAGGTACTCAAGGGTCCCAAATTGAACCGCACGTCCCTGACCGTAGCTCGTTGCTGTAATCAGTGGAGCTGCGCCGAGATAGGCGATTACGGTGCCTGTTGACCCAGCCAGGACTGTCGCGGAAGATTCCTGAATCAGTCCACTTTCGTCCTCATGAAAATTGTAAATGAAATCCCCCGACGGATCGCCGAGAAATTTACGCTGTAATCCGGCTATGAAGTGTGGTTCCGAGCCATCCGGTGTGATAGAAAAAGGGACTGTAATGGTAGAAGCGGGATTGTCGGGAAAAGAATCATAGCTCCCGAAAATTTGCTGAATATGGGATGCCAAGCCGATGTTCTCGTTCCAGTCGAGATTCACCAGACCCGAACCGGCGAATACCGCCGAGACAATACCTTCTCTCCACGCAGAGGACAACAGGACATCCTTATGACCGACGAGGATCAACTGGCGCTCTGCCAGATCAGCAGGAGGCTCCTGTGCCGATACGTCGAAGATTTCATACGGAACCTGTAGATGCTCCAGGTACCTTTCCGGATATCTTTGAAATTCACCAGGGGTTGAAGGAATTTCGTTATAGCCGGCGATATTGCCGGAATCAATCAGGACCGCAACAGTCAGAATGCGGGCATTCGCCATCTTTATTGCAGTAAAGCCGAGAAGTGAAACCAAAAGACAAGCTATCAGGAGGGTGATTCCAAGACAATGCCTGAGCCTGTCTCTATCATGGATCATGCTTGCTTTGCTCACCTGTACCAAGGTGTCACCCCGCAGGATACAGCACTTGGAAAATAGGTGTATGATATTCATCTGCATCTCCTTTAACTCCTGGATGGGCACTACTTATGCGCGGCAATGGGATTATGCACAAATGAGAGCGGCGACTACGTTGTAATCCTAATAAAAACCGTACCTAACTAGTGTCTGTGAATGTAAATAATGCTTCATTACCAGGGGCTTCATCTGATTTTAGCACATATCGCATTGGTCTCATAGCCGGTTAGGCAGGTACCACAAAAAAAGACTCGGAGTGCTTTTTGTGCTATTTTGACTGTGCGATAGAACAAAACAACATCAAGGAGATCCGAGTTATGGCACATTACGCTACGGTTCTCGATCAGATCGTTTTATTAGTCCAGAGACATGATTTTGAAAAACGTGCTCAAAAAATTTCATCGTGACCGGAGCTTCAGCTCCTTCAATGGGGAAGGACGTTTTTTTGTGATGGCAATAGCTCAACTCACATCCAGGAAAAGCGCATGTGCCATCTGGGGATGAAATTGATTAGCAGGGCGGCACTGACACGTGTAGATGCGAGCAACCATACCAAAGGTAACAGGAGAGGCTTTATAATCATCTCAGGAAATTCCAGGTGATTGCACGTAAGCTCAGCTTCAAGTTGAAAGGCCAGAGGTACCTACTCTATGCAACGACAATAAACTTTTGCCCATCAGCGTTTACCTGGGCGAAGTATCACAAAACAAAGGGCTCGTTTCCGAATCTGGGGAGTTAGCTGAAGTTACTTCACCTTGCAATCGTGAATGCCCAGCCTGGATATTTCACGAAATGTTTGAGTGAATGACATTTGACTCAATTGTATCGGTTACTTAGGTCAAACAATAACTCTATTTCTCAGGGTACAGTTTGCCCCCCTGGTCAGAGTCTGACGTTTCACCCTTCGGGCGTGTCTGTCAGACTCCTGAAATATCCGGGCAGGAGATTGGGCACAGGTCCTTTCTCAATTGGCTATTTTCTTTGAGGGGGGACTTGATAATGATTTAGGGATTTGACTATGTGGGCAATTTAGGTAGGAGTATGGAGTTAGTCAGGGGTACGGTGATTACCTGACATAGCCTGGAGATTACATAATGTAACTTCACCTCAATAGCTATTCGAAAATCCTTTTAATGTCAGGTAATCAGGTTTCGTCCTAACAGCGACCCGTTTCGCTGAAAACCAGCATCCCCGGCGAGTGCTAGTGAGGCCCATTCTCGACGTTGGCTTTCGGCGGAACTCACTGACGGGCTAGAAACATGAACATTGTGGAAGATGAAACAGAATTATGAACACTACCTCCTGCATTGTCTCTGATCGTGGTTTCACCAAGTACAATTGGCACGATCGTCTCGATAAACGTAAAGTGTACTTTTCGCCGAATCATCCCTGTTGACCCGGAAACTGAAAGCATCCGAGGGCGTGGCGGTTTACAAAGAACGGTGGAAAATCGAACTATTCTTCAAGTGCTTCAAATAAGATATCGAAGTGACAACATTTCTTGAATCATCCCAAAATTCAGTGATTACACAGCGTGGTGTGGCCTGTGTGTTTATCTGATGCTGCCGTGCTTTAAGTTTATGATGAAATTTTGGGGGGGATCACAATCGGACTTACTCCGATCGTTACAATTCAATATCGTCGAAAAGCGAGCACTGCCAAACAATCTATAACAGGTTTTCGATATGGGGGAATAGATCCTGCAAAAAACCGAGCAACACTGTTTCGGCCTCGGTTTCCCTGCCTGGTGTATAGTTGGTCGAAATCCTGATCAGTGACCCTCTGGTGTCGTTCCCAGTCATTTTGTTGGCGGCAATATTAAGACGCATCATGAGATAGCTGCTACCGATGAATCGGTTCGCTTTAAAAAAATAATAGACCAGTGTTTTCCCATTACTGCTGGTAGAAATTATTCTGGCAATATCAAAGGTGATGGGCTCGCTGTTTGATTGCAGTGTCACAGCCTTGGTGGTCTTTTCAAGTTCCACGCCTCTTCCACCCAGGCAGGACTCGGGTCTATGGAAATCTACCTTTGTGTCGTGGTAATGGACAATGGAGAGGAAGGCATTTTGCCCGCTGTCGCTATTGAATGAACGGTGGATAATGGACCTGGTTTCGAGAATATCATAAACCTTTTCCTCTAAAGGATAGTCTCTCCCCTGCCATTCGCCGATTTGTGAAGGGATTTGCCTCAGGATGGCGAATCCTGTTTCATCATCATGCTTGGCGGTGTACTGGAGGGCATTGACCACGGCGGAGGTCGATATCAACAGGAGAATAGCTGCAATGTATCGGAATGTAATACTTGTCATTCGAGCACCTTGGCAGAGGTCAGAAGAAGAACAAAGCCTATCACGAATACCAGTATTCCCGTTCCGGTGTGGATAATGGTGTCGGGTGCTGCAGCCTCTAACCCCAAGTAGTGCGAGGCCTGAACAAGCAGAGGCACCCGGGTGAAATTTGAGAAGAGTGCAATGGGAATAGTAAGCAAAAAGAGCAGCCATTTGCGGCCTGTTGGGATGGGGGCGACGTAGGCAAAGATTGAACCGAGAGCCATGAAGGAGATAAGCGAACGTAAGCCGGAGCATGGATTGTCTACCAGGAGATGGCCGGCCGGAATGTAAATATTGAATCCTTCATGATAGACAGGTACCCCAAGCAGACTCGTCACCCACACGCCTGCCTTTGCGGCCATCATTTTCAGCGGGAATGCTATAAAGCTGATAACAGTCATTGGGAGCGGGAACATGAAGATCAGAAAAAGCAGGGGGAACCAGATAACTTTCGTTCGTTGGTTGCCGAAGAGAAAAAGGGATAGACCAATAGTCAGGAAAAAAATTGAAAAGCCGGAGATCGAAAAAATGTAGAGGACAGTACCAAGGATATGCAGGAGCAGGGCGAACAGTATCAACAGCAATCCAAGCATGCTGAATTGTTGTGTGTACAGTTGAAGCTGCTGCCGTTTCTGATAGATAAAATAGAGCGAAATGAGTGGCACGAGAAAGCCGTGGGAGTAATAGCTGTCCGCTGCCGTGTAACGGTCATACATCCACAGCAGCGTTATCTTGTACAGGAAGATGATGAGCAGGCAGACTATGGTCAGACCCAGGATGTGGCCGAATGGAGATCTCTTGAATCGAGTTGTCTTAAGTTCCATAAGTTCTATAAGTTTCATAACTTCGATAAGTTCCATAAACGACGTAAGTTCCATGTTATACATTAGTGTCACATTATACAACTATTTTTTGCTAGGATATTCAGTGTATTGTGTCCGTATATGAAACGTTGATATCGTCAGCGACTCAGGGAGACTGACATGACAGGTGAAAAATCCGAATTCGATTTCAACCGTCTCCCCGAAGAATTACAGAAGGGCAAAGGGAGCATTTTAACCCCATTAATCAAGTAGCTTGTAGGGACCGCACTTGAGACTGAGCTGGATTCACATTTCACTCAGAAAGTCACAGATAACCGGAAAAATAATAAATACCAAAGGACCATAAAGTAGTTCAGTGGTAGTTTTTCTCAGTAGCCGGTAAAGAAGCGGCAAACCTCCATTAGCGATAACCTGGAAGCAACGTGGGGCGGTAAATACCCTTGGTCACCACATCGTGGCGCAAGAACTGGAAGGGGCTGAATGAATATTTCAAGTATCCTGAAAAGGTACGTCGAATCATCTACACTGCGAATACCATTAAGGCAGTGCATCGCCAGTTTCGCAAGCTACCAAAACCAAGGGTGCGTTTCCGAGTAAGGATAGTCTGCTGCAGTTATTGTATCTTGGAGCCCAAATTGCTCAGAAGAAGTGGGCTATGGCCATAAGAAACTGGACCCTGGCCCTTTCTCAATTGGCTATTTTCTTCGAGGGCCAGCTTAATAATGAATTAACCCGATTATTTCATGAAATGTTTGAGCAGATCACATGTAATTCCATTGAGTCGGTCGCTTGGATTTAACAATAACTCTATTTCTCAGGGTGCAGTTTGTACCCGTGATCAGAGTCTGGCGTTTCACCCTTCGGGCGTATCTGACAGACTCATATGCGGCGTTATAAAAGGCTTGCGGTAAATTGCTACAGCTTCACCCTTGATGCCTAGCACATGAAGCCGCCAAACTCGTGAAATATCCGGGTTAGGGTCTTGAAGGTGTGGGCAAGTTAGGTGTGGGGGTAGAGTTAGCTACTCCTTTCGCCGAAAGCAAGCAGCTCCGACGAGCGCTAGTGAAAGACCCATTTTCGAAGTAGGCTTTCTGCTCCGCTCACGGGCAGGATAGATACCGTACCATTGTGGAAGATGAAACAGAATTCTGGACACTATCCTTTTTGCGATAGCACAAAATCACGGCAAGTAAGAAACCTATGCTTACGATTACATCTCACAAAGTTTTTCAACTTCGCTTTTGCACCTTTCAGGTTGACATAATGTCGGAACTGATAGGATGCTTTCGCTTCTTTTACTCGTGGCTGTTCGGGATCGATCTCCCAGGGATGCATGTAAAAAGTGTAACAGCCGCTCTTGCGCAGGATGTGCTTTACCCCGACCTGGTGTACAAGTCCCGGCAGCAATCTGAAATATCCACCACCACCCCAGGGAATCAGCTTTCGGCCGATGCGCAGATTGCTCACCGGGATTTCGTGAAATGAAGAAGAAATGGAGTAGAGCGGAGGATCGGGGCTCCTGGTTTTGGGCAAAGTGCAGGAACCATAACGACCATGGCCCTCATATGAATTATAGCTGGAGTCATAAAGATAGCCGGCATCACGAACCAGACTGAGGGCCTCGTCCGAAATAGAGAAACTCGGGGCACGATATCCTGAGACTGCATGGCCAACAATGTCTTCAAGTAGTTTTTTGCTGGTAATCAGGTCCTGTCGTAATTCGTCTTCTGTCAGCTCATAACAGAGTTGGTGGGCATAGCCATGGGAAGCCACTTCATGCCCTCGGCTATGGATTTCCCGTACCAGGTCGGGGCGGCGTTCGGCAACCCAGCCCAAGATGAAAAAGGTGGCCTGTACCGGTGTCTGGAAGTCGTCCAGCAGATTCAGCAACTCATGGGTGTTTCTCCCCACTCGAAGCTCTTGACTGGGCCAGGAGGAATAATCGATATACGATTTAAAATTCTCCACTTGAAACCAGTCTTCAACGTCGAAGGTAAGAAGTATATTTTTCCCCGTAAAAGAGACTGGTCCCATAAGTCTATCCAAGATAATGAATGGTGTTAATTCTGGGCCATTACTTTTGTCTTTCTGCCCGTGTGGCCTCTATCTGAGGGACCGCCCACTGCAACCACTCTTTTTGCTTGCCGGACAGTTCGTGCGCACGGCGCTCGATAAAGGCGGACAGGTCTTGCAGGTTGTTAAAACTGGCCTTATACAGTCCTCCGGCATAGGTGCCGTGTCCCTGCAGGGAATACGTACCCTCTTTATCCAGTGCCAAGGTCAGATCGTGGTGATGATAGAGCACCATATCGTTGGTGATGGAAACGGTTCCCTCTCTGACTTTTTTTATGTAATCGTAGGTATAAAATCCCAGTCCAAGGGCAAAGACAAGGGCCACGGCCGCAATCGACCGGGTCATTATGCTGCTGGCTTGCGGTGAGAACAGGTCTTTGATGCCGAAAGGTATGCGTTTGGAGATTTCCCTGTCGATTTCGGAGTGACGTGCCAGCTCGGGTTTCACCGCCATATTGGTGTAATGCTCGAGGTTGCTTATGGTTTCCTGATCGGATGGATCGGTCATGGCTACCTTCAGGATGTTGTTATCCTGGAAGGAAAGTGGCAACACTCCGAACTGGCGACACAGGTAACGGGGTAAAACTTTTTTTACTTCGGGCGAGTAACTCTGGTCGATATCACAAATTGTGGTGCCCAGCTGACCTGCGAGCGTCTCCGCCAGCTGGTCGTCTGATATGGCTTTCATCCGAACAAGGATATGCCCAAGCCTGCGGTTCCCTCCGGCCTGCAGGCGCAGAGCTTCATCGACAACGTCTTTAGACACCATCTTCTGTTGAATAAGGAGTTCGCCAAGTCGCTGTTTCTCTGCCATAACACTACCTCCAGGTAAGAAATGGGAGTTATAATATTATCTGTGAAAAAAATAAGCACGACTCGTGGGGGGGCAACGCCACCTTCGCGCCATGTGTAACCTTTCCTCGCCCACACGTTAACCCACCGAAGTCATGAATGATTAAATGCACCCTCCGCAACACTCCTCATCGCTTCACTCCAATTCAAACCTTGTTTCGTAACAGTTTCACTCAGTTCTAAGTACTGCAGTTAGGTCTTGTGTTTTCCCTTGTATCTACCCGAGTCAAGCCATTCCTTCTGCTTATCAGAAAAGCCGTCCTTTTGGTTCTTTATAAACGAGCTGATGACAGGAATTCGGTTAAACGATACCTTGTATTAGGCTCTGGAATATGCCCATTTGTCCCGAAGTACAATTTTTCTCTCTCTTCAAAAGTCACCATAAGGTCATGATTCTGATAGAGGGTGGAGTCGGTGGAATCCCTTATGATACCGTATTTGAGCTGATTTATATACTGAAAGGTGTGAATCGCTACCCGGGCCGCTGCGTAGCGGTGAAAGGGGTACCCGTATGAAGTCCCGAACCTGTTTGAGAATCAATCGTCCGGCAAAATTCTGTGCCCCCTCCACCACACGCAAAAAAAATTTAATGAAGATTTTCCATAGAAAGGGATGTGATTTCAAGTCGATTACGGTCTTCTTTTTATTGATCACTTGTGTGTACAGATAGTTAGGATGACTCTGGTAAATATGTAGTCGTACAGTATCGATATCGTGTAAAGTTTTGACATTGCATTCTAAATATGGTCAAATCTAACAATTCCTTTGATCTTAATTTCAAGCTGCTACCATACTGGTTCCATACTACCACCAGAGGGGGAAACATGAACAGCCTTCGCACAATACTTGTAATGCTGATATGTGTCGTGTTTGTAGTTGGAGTATCATTCGTGGCCCATGCTGCACAGTCGACCACAGATATTATGGCATCCAATGAATTAAAGGAAAAGGCTCGAAAGACAGTGCTGGGGAAAGATGCGGGGAAATCTTCAGATACATCGGGATACATTATTGGTGCTGGTGACTTCCTGGAGGTGGAGCTCTATGGAGAAGGGAGTATGGCGGTATCCGCACCAACCCCGTCTGCAGGAACGCTGGGAATCGAGCCGTCTCCGGACATGGTGCGGGCAGGTGGCGCCGGGGTGCAGGTTCGTATTGATGGCCGGGTATCTCTCAAACACATCGGTGAGGTTGAGGTCGTCGGGATGACCCTCACCCAAATGGCGGATTATCTAAAAATACTATACAAAACAGTTTATGAAGACCCCATTGTGACTGTGGTGCTGAATAAGAGCAACAGCAAGAGATATACGGTTATGGGTAAGGTGCTCAGCCCTGGTGTCTATTATATAGATTACCCGATTAATTTGGTGCAGACTATCGCGCGCTCCGGCGGTTTTACCGAGTGGGCCAACTCTAAGATGACGGTGGTTCGGGAGAACACCGAAAAGCAAACCCGGTTGTTTGAAGGTAATACCTTGAAATTTGACTATGATGAATTCCTCAAAGGGAAAGACCTGAAGAGAAACATTCAGGTTGAGCCGGATGATATTATCATAGTTCACTAACGAACTGCTTCGACAATACTAAAGAGCACTGAACATGAATGCACGGATACTGTCTGGGATGGCTGTGTTTTGTTGTTTGATGATAGTCGGTGAGGCACAAGCAAGGGTTACCACCCTCTCCGGAGGAGTTTCTCTCGGTTATACTGATTATGAAAGAGATTATGATATCGAACGCCCCTCCTCGAGTAGCGATGACTATTCGAGGATTATTCTCTCACCCTTCATTTTGATAGCTACTGAAAGCGCCCGGGATACTCTTTCCTTTAGTTATAGTCCAACGTTTCGCTTCGATCTGGACGATAGCGATGACAACGACGTAGATAACCGGCTCATTCTGGACTATGAACGACAGCTGACGGAGCGGTGGGAGTTTACAGCAGCTAACGATTTCTTGCAGGCTGAGGATGCCAACTCCTATGCACCGGTACTCGACCCGGATACAGATTCGATCATATCGGGGACCCCAGGTGAAGACCTTGCCTCAGGAGAGAGTATAAGTGATGATCAGGGGGTAAGAAGGTATACGCGCAACGCTTTGAGTTTTGGGACGAAATACGCCTATCAGGAAGGGAGTTATTTCGCTTTCGATTATAACTGGACTACGTTGGATAATGACGAGGATGATGAGGCATCTAACGGTTATCAGGATTACGATAAATATAGCTTTATTGCAGAGATCGCTCATCTCCTTACTGGTAACTGGTTCACATCCGCCAGCCTCGGTTATGTGATTGGTGATTTTGAAGAGGAAGAATTACCCGGAACATCCTTGGAGCTTTCAGATGATTTGGATGAGTATTTTGCTGGGGTGCGTGGGGAGTACAGGGTATCTGCTGTCGAATCATACAGTGCAGCATACAAATACAGTCGGGCCGATTATGACGCTCCATTGCAACCGGATAATGAAATTCAGGATATAACTTTTGGCTGGATCAAGGAGTTTTCACCGAAGACTGAGTTCAACATTGGGGCTGGCCCAACCTACACCAAAATAGATGGGAAAAGTGGTGACTGGTCATTAAATGCCAATGTGGGATTATCCAGGAGAATTGAGAGAGGCTCATTGAACCTGACGGCGGCGACCGGCAGCGAATTTCAAAACTTTAATAGTACTGAGCAAAGAGGAACAGTAGATTTCCAGCAGTTGCAGGCGGATGTGAGCTACATGCCTATCGAATATCTGAATCTGCGAGCGTTTTTTACCTATCGACAGGAAGATGAAGATGACGTTCCTGTAATTGATACAGACTCTGGAGGTGAGGGCCCAGTAAGTGGTTTGGTGTTGCGCTCAGTTACAACAGATCGGTATGCATTTGGATGTGGCTTTGATTATCGTCTCAGTGCTCATTATGTGTTTGATTTCAAATACGTATATAATGTGTACAATTCAGACCTGCCGGAAGATGAGTATGACAGTTACAAATTTTTTGTGTCTCTGATATATGAAAATGATTTTTTCAGATGGTGATTGATCAAAGAATGGGACGGAGGCAATATGCTGAGCAAAGGTGAGGGGTGCAAGTATACTCATCTTGATCGCCTATAGTAGTTCAGATTTGATCTGACAGTTACAAGTTGTTCCGAGGTGCCTGTCAGATCAAATTCAGTTCAATTGTGTTCCTGCCATAATATTTTGCCATCTTCAAACGTCTCAATAAGCCTGCGCCCCACTGGTTGCGATAACCTCGGTGCGGCTGGTCGTAATTGTAATGGTGAAGCCATTCAGCCAGATCGATTTGCAATGGTCCAACCGAATCATAGAGTTTTGGCTGCAAGCAGTGAGGAAGAATTTGTCGAGCACCGTACGGTAGGGGGACTCGACAAAGCCGGGCGCCCTTTATATGCTCCCCCTCAGCCCTTTCAATGGCAGGGGGCGTTTATCTTGGCTCTAACTGTTTGGGAAGATCTTAACTGTTTCAAATGAAGAAATAGGAGAGACTGTATCAGAACGGCTGATTGGGGGGGAAGCGTTAGGGGCTGTGTAGACTATATCTTATAACATATTGTAGTTGCGTATATATACTTTATGTGAGATTGATAAATATGCCATACATCCTAAACAGGTATTATTCAGTTAGAAATGTTATGTTTTTACTGGGTGAGGGATTGCTCATTCTCTTTTCTATGATGCTCATGTGCCTGGGGTTCAAGGGGTATGATCTTTTCGTTACCGATTGGCAACTTTACACAGGCCAGGCGCTGTTGGTGACAGTTGTCTTTTTGCTATGTTTGTATTTTTTTGACCTATATGAGTTGAGCAAGCACCAGAGTATGCCTGATACAGCTACCCGCCTGGCACAAGCCTTTGGGGTAGGATGTATTATCCTGGCAGGGGTATACTATGCTATACCGTTTCTTACGATCACTACCCTGATATTCTGGTCTGGGTTTGTGGCGACGGGTGCAGTGCTGTTGAGCTACAGAGCACTGTATTATTACGTTCTTCGAAAAAGGTTATTTCATAACGGAGTGGTTATCGTTGGTACTGGCAAACTGGCCGATGACATTTCCCGGGAGATTGAGCATAAACATGACTCAGAATACAAGGTGTTGGCGTTTATTGGACAAGATGAACCCCAATTTAATCCATATAAAGTCCCACTAATAGCAAGTCTCGAAGATTTGCAGAAGGCTTATCCAGGGTTAACCATCAGGCGTATAGTGGTCGCACCGGATGAGCGCAGGGGGACCATGCCTGTTCGGACCTTGCTTGCCTGGAAGCTCAGAGGAGTAGCTGTTGAGCAGGGTGTCACGTTTTATGAAAGGATCACTGGAAAGGTCCTTGCTGAGCGGATAGATCCCAGTTGGATCATTTTTGCAGATGGTTTTGTCTTGAGCGTTTGGAAGTATTTCACTAAAAGGCTGATAGATATCTTAATGGCAGCAGGTTTACTCGTCATTTTTTTTCCGGTAATGCTGATTTCCTCCATAATCATAAAGTGGGAGTCCGAGGGGCCTGTCTTTTATTTGCAGGAAAGAGTCGGTCAGAATGGGAAGCTTTTTCAAGTAATAAAGTTCAGGTCCATGTGCCAGGATGCTGAAAAAGATGGGGCGGTGTGGGCCAAGGAGAATGATGATCGGGTTACGACGTTTGGAAGGTTCATAAGAAAAGCAAGAATTGATGAATTGCCCCAACTCATCAATGTACTAAAAGGGGAAATGAGCCTGGTGGGGCCAAGGCCGGAAAGGAAGGTTTTTATCGATGACCTCGCAGAAGAGATACCATATTACTCTGTTCGGCATGTTGTCAAACCTGGTATCACCGGATGGGCTCAAGTTTGCTATCCATACGGAGCATCCAAGGAAGATGCGCTGCGTAAGTTGGAGTACGATTTATACTACATTAAAAATATCTCCATTGCTCTAGACTTTCTGGTAATTTTTCATACTGTGAAAACAGTGCTCTTCGGTAGAGGAGGGCGTTGATAGTTCCTTTTCATATCAATGGAGCTACGTAGTTTGCCATCTAGGTGGTTCTCTGTTTTGTCAAACGTTTCAGTAAGCCTACGATCTAGGTTGATGGCGATGCCTTCGCTGAGGCCGCTAATGATTGAAATAGTGAGACGTTCCTGCAGAATCATTCTGCAACGCTTCAACAGATTCATGCAGCTTTTTCCTGAAAGCAGCACGGAAGGAGTTGTCAACTACGGTGCGGTTGAAGCGGTCAAGCGAGCAGTTCTTGGAGTGCAGGCTCTGGAGCTACAATGTTCGATATCATGAAGTTCAAGGCTGACCTTATACAGCTGGAACATTGGGCGGCCCCTTTTACTCCGTAGCGTTGTCCGCCAAATTTCCCTCCACTGTCAATTCTAGAAATGACAAACGAATAGCTTGATCCCTGTTGTTGTGCTGCTGAACTTCTTTTGGGAGATTTCTGGCATCTGTATTTTCCATACAGCAACGTAAGCGTTTCACCAACTGTACTAGGATAAGTGGTTCCTATAGCGGACTCAACCACCTTACACAGAACTGACTTGAGTGACTTCCTGCAGCATCTGCAGAGTTATCATGGACGGCAGCAACTTCTTGTAATCCTCAACTGTCACTGCAAATGGCAACTTCCAAAAAAGGTAACGAAGATATTTGTAGGATTCGGAGTTGGGTGTATTATTCTTGCTGGTGTTTATTATGCGGTACCGTTTCTTAGAGGAGCTTGCGAAAGAGATACCTTATTACTCTGTCAGGCATGTGGTTAAGCCAGGTGTCACTGGATGGGCTCAAGTGTGTTACCCTTACGCAGCATCAAATGAAGATGCCTGCGTAAACTGGAAAATGATTTGTACTACCTCAAGAATATTTCATTTGCCTTGGACCTGCTGGTTATTTTTCACACAGTGAAAACAGTGCACTTTGGTAGAGGAGGGCGCTGATATTATTTTTTCACCCTTTATAAGGGGTATCAGATCTTTTCGACGTCGCGTTTTTCCTAGCAGAGATCCAAAATAATTTACCCTCCCGTATCATCTTCCAATAGTAAAAAAATCCAACTCCCACTGGCAGGTAAATGTAAAAAAAACATTTGCCTAACTAATAAGTGTTGTTGCAAGGTGGGTGTTGGTGTATGCTGGGTAGAGCATATACCTAACTTTTAAAAGGAGTAATAGTCGCGGGTTTCTCGCAATTGTTATAAGTACTGGAATGGTAAACATTTATAACTCTCTAAGGTTCAAACAAACACATTTTTCTTGAGAGAGTGGATTGTCTTTTCCAATCTTGGAAGTGTCGAGTTCCCAGGTGTTATGTCGGATCATTGTGTTAGATGGCTTGGTTATCGTAATAAAGGGCCATTGGATGATTCGTTAATGATTCAAATGGGGGAGGACGGCATATGTAATGATTTCTAAACTGTTAGAAAGGGGGGGTGTATCTTTTACATCCTGTAATTTCTATAACATTCAAAAAGGTCAGGTAGCCAGGGAGGAAGTTATGAAAAGAAAGGTTGTCAGGTGGGTGTTTTTGCTCTGTGCAAGCATACTGCTTACCGCAGGCGGAGCAATGGCAGATGGGTATCCATATTGGACCTTGACAGATCTTACAACGGGTACGGATGGTACTGCAAACTTTAGTGTTACTTTTGACAATGCTTCAAACAGTAACATTACCTTTGGAATTTTCAATACAACCGATCCAAGTAACACCGCGATTGACACGCTTATCCCAATTTTTGAGCCCGATACTGCAGTTGGATACACAGCAGCGGTAGAATTTACATGGGATGGTACGGAGTATGATGTTGTTGTGAGCCTGAGAGACAACACAGGAAACCTGGTGCAACCATCTGATTCCTATGATGGTTTTGGCGCGGACTTCGGCTTCTATTTTTACCGGGAAGCAGATGGCGGTCGTTGGATATTCTCTGATCCAGCCTTCAATAATAATGAGGGTGACAACTCCATGGACATGGTGGCAGATCTGGATAACGAACTTGTTTTTCTTCAATTGTATTACGGTGAAGAACTGAAATATGTCGTTCAGGCTGCCGACGTAGCTCCTGTACCCGAGCCAGCCACTATGTTGTTGCTTGGTTCTGGCCTTGCTGGTATCGCAGGCTGGAGAAGAAGAAAGAAGTAATCAATAATCCCTTAGTTTGGTTTTAGATCAGGCCTGCAGCGATTCGCTGCAGGCCTTTTTGCGTTATAGGAGTTGGTCTATGAAAGAGGGGAGATCTATTCTTTTCAATGTAACTTTTTAAGAAACACTGTTTTATATCCGTCATTCTGAATTAGTTGAACTCACTAATTTGCAAGGTATTTATCACCTATCCTGAATTGAGAGCAACTCTTCAAAAACAATCTGATTACCACTAAAGCTCAGCCTAACGTTTTGTTTGTCTGGGTGCACACTGTGTGCCACCCAGACAAGTCGATCAAAGGAAGTCATTTCCTCTCTGAAACTACGACGTATTCTAGGTATCTCCGCTACTGCTGCCATGCGGACCAAGTATAATCTGCAGATGGTTATGAAAATTTATGACGATTCCCTGCCGCTTAAAAATTTTGTGTAGGATGATGAAGTCTATTGGGGCGGCAATTGCTCTGGTGGAAAGCGAAGACGGGGTGCTAAAGGAAAAACACCATTTATCGCTGCTATCCTCACGAATAAGAAAGGTCCTCCACTGCTTATAGGTTTTGGCAGGGGGGGGGCAGTTTGATCCAGAATTTCGAGTATTTGATCGGTTGAGCACCATAATTGGTAATGTGAAAAATTCCATTACCGATATATGTCACTGGATAATCCATAGCCGTTTACCTCAATATCTGGGTGAATTCTGCTTTTGATTTAACCAGCCTGTCAATCTTCGCCGTTTGTTGAACTTCCATATGTATCATGCCTCACGACATTGGCCTCATTCCAGAGCGCTAACATTGGATTGCTGGTAGTTAGAAAAAAAATTTTCCAACATCCTGTTAAAACTACGCATGCAATTCGTCAGGTATTTTCTCCCTTGGATTTTTTTTAAAGCTGCCCTAAGCTACTCTTAGAAAACAAAATCAGGTGCCCCGCGTGGCTTGGGGCACCTGATATCAAATCGTTTCTGTCACTTTGCCGTTTCTTGCATTTTGCCGTTTTGGGTCCTTTATTGCTCATATCCAAAATTCCTGCAAAAACTGAATGTGGAGTGCAGCATCCAATTTTCATTAACAATGACTATGGGATGAAATTATGAAATCCAGGATGTTTGTTAAATCGTTGTTGTTAGCAGGGTGCTTAACCTTAGCCTCAACGTTAACTTACGCTAACAGTCTCATTTCCTGCTGGTCACTGTCGGATTTAACTGCAGGCCCCGATGGTACCGTCAACTTCGGCATTGCTTTTGATCGTGACTACTGGGATGAGATTTCTTTCGGTATTTTTACCGCAAACGGCAATATGCTCGACACCGAGGCATCGGTCTTCCATGGTATAGATATTTATGGAAATACTGCTATTGCGTCGTTTACCTTCGACGGCTCAAACTACGACCTTCAAGTAACAGTGAAAAATCCAGTTGGTGGTAATATAAGAGTGGATAATTATGATGACTTCGTTACTGACTTCGGATTTTACTATAAGGTTGATGGCTACAAGTACGATTCCGGAATCTACTCTGCTTCACAGTTCAACTTCAATGAGAATAAATGCCTCATGATGATGAACCCGGATTTTGGTGTTGACACGGTTAACGTCTCGTTATGGTACAACTCTGGTTGTTTCGATAAAATCAAGCACCTTGTCAACATGGCTGATGTTGCCCCTGTTCCAGTATCCGATCCGGCAACTATGTTTCTTTTAGGCACCGGCCTTGTGTGTCTTGCAGGGCTTCGCCGTAAGATGAAGAAGTAATTCTTTTGAATTACGCTTGCCCCAAAGGGGCCGTGCAGTGTGATCTGCCTTGGCCCTTTGGGCTGTGAACTATATGTTGTGGTGGCAAGAGTGTGCCTAACCGCATGTTGCACTAGTGTTGGCAATCGGGACAATAGTAGCTGGCTCTGCCACCGATAACAGACTTTGTTATGGTTCCTTCACATCTCCTGCAAGGTTGGTTTGCCCTGCCATAGACCTGGAAATTAATCTGAAAATAGCCACTGGACTGGTCGGCATTGACATAGTCACTGATTGTGGACCCGCCGCACTCAATGGCGTGTTGCAGAACCGTTTGAATTTTTTCAACGATAACCGTCCACTTTTTTCGGGGGATAGTAGAAGTTATGCGGTTGGGACGAATACCAGCCTCAAAGAGGCTTTCGTTGGCGTAGATATTACCAACCCCGACGACCACCTGATTGGTCATGAGAAAGGTCTTGACCGGGATAGAACGCGAGCGGGACAGATCGTAGAGATATTTGGCATTAAATGCATCGCTGAACGGCTCCGGTCCGGATGTGCGGAAGAAGGTCTCTTCGAGCATTGGCACTTCCCGGGCTGTAACCAGGTTCATTGAACCAAACCTCCTGACGTCTGTGTAGCGCAGTTCCATACCGTTATCGAGCAGAAATTGCACATGGCAATGCTTTGCGGGTGGTGTTTCCGGTGAAAAGATGCCGAGATTGCCAGTCATGCCAAGGTGGATGATCAATATGGTGCCATTATCCATCTCAACCATGAGAAACTTCGCACGTCTAGTGACTGAGGATACTCTCGCCCCAATCATATGAAGGCGCATCTCTGTTATGGGCAGAGGCTGACGCAGATCTTTGCCGCTATGGGAAATGGCTATGATTTCCCTGTTATTAATATGCGGTCTGATACCACGGCATATGGTTTCTACTTCTGGCAACTCTGGCATAGGATTCTTTATTTGGGCAGAATGCAGAAAGCGATGGCGTAGCCGTCATAGAGCTCGATACCGACATCTATGGTTAATGGGTAGTTGTCAAAATACCTTGAGCTTATGAGAAAACTTAATTGCCAACCATTGGTGTGCGCTTCGGCCTGGGTGAGTATAAGTTCGAGAAAACCTGGCATCCGCTCACTGCTGAGTGCCTTCTTGGCAGCTTCCTTTGCCGTCCATAGAAGGGTAAGATGCATGAGTTCCGAAAGATCTCCAAAATTTTTACAGAGTACCTCTTCTTCCTCAGGCCAGCAGAATTTTTCACGTACCCTGAGCAGGGTATCCTGGGAGCGTTGGATGTCTATGCCGCATTGAGTCTCCGCAACCAAGGCAACTCCAAAGTCTGCACCATGTGATATGGACAGATCAACTTCTAGAGGTGTTTGGGCGTTTTGTACCTGTAGCAGGGGACGGCCACTGGCGGCGTTCCCTATCAGTATCTCCCGGGGGGTGAACAGGCGGTCATTTTGGGCAAACTTATTATGATATTGGATAAATGCCGTTTTGGCACAAACTCGACCGGTGAGCCACTCTTTTTGGCGTTTTTCAAGTTTAAATGAGGTGGCCTCAGAGAGCTCTTGTTTGTTGAGGCTGTGCAGCTTTGCTGGTATGTTGCTGCATATCTGCTGATATTCACCAAGAGCCATAATGGGCAGCATAACAGCCTGAAACCGATGGCGGGGGTTAAGGAGTCGAATCAGGCCAAGAAGATTTTTAGGGAAAATATTAACAAACATCGGAGTGTTGCACATTGGCAGGTGTTGGAAAAAAAACTTGCAATTTGTATGCAGGCTGCTAACTAATAGACACTGTTTATTCCGGTTATCCCGGTCTTTTCTGTAACTTTATCAGAGGTATATTATGGATGGTGGCGCTGGTGTGACAGCCTATGATATTGTCGTTCTTTCACTTTTTGCCATTTTGATCGGACGCGGCATCTGGCTTGGTTTTATCAAGCAGATAACTGGCTTGCTTGCGCTCTATCTTGGCTACATTGTGGCTAGTCGGTATCATGACAAATTCTTTCCCTTTTTGCGAGATTTATCCGATAACCCCGAAATTGTCTTTCTGGCCAGCTATGTCATACTTTTCATAGTTACCTATATCATAATACTTTTGTTTGGAAAGTTGCTGGCGCACACCATTCAAGTCTCTATTGTCGGCTGGTTTGATCGTATTCTCGGTGCGGTTCTCGGTTTTGGCAAGGCACTGATCATTGTCGTGCTGATGCATATGGTCCTGGGAGCTGTTCTTTCACCGGAAAGCAAAATGACCCGCGATTGCCAAAGTTGTGACACCTTGAACGCAGCGTCAGAGGTCACCCGGGACCTGATTTCCAGCAAAGAGGTGCGTGAAGCTTTAAAACGGCGGGAGCCGGCCATTACCCTCGATGCAGTAAAGGGTTACCTGAAGCCGATATCTTCGACTCTTTTTAATTCAGGCGGGGAGACTGCAAAGGGTAAGGCGGAAGCTGGAGAAAAAGCTGCTGCAAATACTGAGAAATAATATGAGGGGGCAGGGACTGCATGGGTGATACTCCGCAAAAGCGCAAGCAGGTGAGAGCTCCAGAGTCATATGTCCAGCGCGATTATCGCCTGGTGGCGGATGTCAGCGAGCTGAGCTCTGCGAGGGTCTGTATTGAAGAGACAGATCTTCATATCTCATGCGATCGCATGGATGAGGATGCAGCCAGGGATTTGGTGCTACAGGCACGGTTGCAGTTGCAGTCTTATATCGATCGCTTTCCTGAATTTGCGACTTCGCTGATACCACGACCTGTCGATGAGTCGGCGCCAGCCCTTATACGGCAGATGCTGGTCGCCGCCCGGGCCACGGAGGTGGGGCCGATGGCAGCGGTGGCCGGTACCTTGGCAGAGTATGTGGGTAATGGTTTGTTGAGGGAGGGGGCAACGGAAGTCATTGTAGAAAACGGCGGTGATATTTTTTTAAGCCGGAAAAAGGACAGCAGGATAGCCATCTTTGCCGGTCAGTCACCTTTGAGCTATAATGTGGGGATAAAAATAGCTGCAGGGCGGATGCCCTGCGGAGTGTGCACTTCTTCAGGTACGGTGGGGCATTCCTTGAGCTTCGGTGATGCCGATTCTGTCACAGTGCTGGCAGAAAGTACAGCGCTTGCAGATGCGGCCGCCACGAGGTTGGGCAACGAGGTCGGCAAGGGTAAAGGAGGCAAGGAAGGAGTGAACAGGGCGCTTGCTGTCGCAAAGTCCATTCCTGACATTCGTGGAGTGGTGGTTATCTGTGGTGAGGTAATAGGCGCAGCAGGAGAGGTTGAACTCGTCAGCTTGTCGTGAGGGATCTGATAATGGTTGAGCATGGAGCAGATTCGGGAGGAAAGCAACCACTTGGGGAAAATCGTGCCCTGGAGAGGATGCACCTCGTATTCTATTTACGGGTTTTTGATGGCATGAGCAACAGGGTTGTCGGCCATATTGTCAACATCTCCCACCAGGGGATGATGCTGATCTGTGATGAACCGGTTTCGGTCGATCAGAAATACAGACTGCGTATGCGGTTACCGACTGAAATTGCTGACAAGGATGAGCTCATTTTCAGCGCAACCAGTCGTTGGTGCAAACAGGACGAAAATCCGCACTTTTATATAGCAGGCTTCGAAATACACAAAATTACCACAGAGGTGAGCAAGTATATCGATCAACTCCTGAAAAAATTCAGCTTTCAGTCCTGAGCGATAGAGGTTGGAGAGCGGAGTGAGGTGAGAGGGGGAGACCATCTGTTCCGATTACTCCCACTCTCCTGAGTAGCTCTATATTCCCAATGAAGTTTCAGCTTCTTTCAGAAGTTCTTCCCTGTGATGATTCACAAAACGATCGATATCTTTCTGCCAGTGTCGAAAAGTGGAGATGCCAGCGCCATCAAGCCGGCTGTTGGCGAGAATAGAATTGGCAGGGCGGTGGGCAGGTGTTGGATAATCGCTGGTAGCGCAGGGGGAGAAATTATGCTCTATGCCCATTTTCATGAGAAAGTATAGCGCGGCTTCAAACCAGGTGGAGTAGCCATCGGCTGTTGCATGGACGATTCCCTTGATGTCTGAAGTCAGCAAGCGCTCTATCTGTTGCGCCAGGGTGTACGACCAGGTGAGTGAACCGTACTGGTCATGGACTACCCGTACTCCGTTGGCCAGTTTGCCGGCCTTGTCGGCAAGTGCCAGACGCAGCATTGTTTTCAGGAAATTTTTGCCATGGGCTGAATAGAGCCAGGCCGTTCGTAAAATAACGTAATCTTCTGCATAGCGCGCTATAGCTTCTTCGCCGGCAAGTTTGGATCTTCCATACTCGGAAAGCGGGTTGGTTGAATCATTTTCTGTGTACGCCTCAGGAGCAGGCAGGGAGCCGTCGAACACGTAGTCTGTCGAGATATGTATCAGCCTGAAGTTATGCTCGTGACTGGCCTTAGCCAGTAATTCAGGCCCGAGCGCGTTTACTTTCCAGGCGTGTTCCCTTTCGGTCTCACAGGCGTCAACTGCAGTGTAGGCGGCGCAGTTTATCAATACCTCGGGCTGGTGCCGGGCAATATGGCTGTTGATGGTTGCAGCGTCACTGATATCCATACGTGGGGCGTTGCAGCCAATCACCTGGTGATTTTCAGCGAGCAGCGCACAGCAATCGCGGCCGAGCTGTCCGGTACTTCCGGTAATAACAATTTTCATAGATCTTAACGCATCTGAAATTCTGAGGATATTTCCCTGATATACTGACCATACTGGTTTTTAAGCATGTCTTCGGCCAGGCTGTTGAGTTGGTCCAAGGTGATATAGCCGAGTTGGAAGGCGATTTCTTCTATGCAGGCAATTTTTAGCCCCTGGCGTTCCTGAACCGCCTGCACATAGTTGGAAGCCTGCATAAGCGACTCATGGGTACCGGTATCGAGCCAGCAAAAGCCGCGGCCAAGGGGTTCTACAGAGAGTTTACCGCGCCTCAGGTACTCGTTGTTTATATCGGTGATTTCCAGCTCACCCCGTGCAGATGGTGTGATCCCTTCTGCGATTTCAAGAACATTATTATCGTAGAAATAGAGGCCGGGAACTGCATATTTTGATTTTGGCTTGAACGGTTTTTCTTCAATGCCGAATACCTGATTTTTTTCATCGAATTCAACCACGCCGTATCGCTCTGGATCTTTTACCAGGTAACCAAAAATCAGGCCGCCTTCAGTGAGTTGTGCTGCGCTTTTGACAATACGTGAAAAACCGGGGCCGAAAAAGATGTTGTCACCAAGTATAAGGCAAACCGAATCATCTCCGATGAATTCCCGGCCTATGATGAAGGCCTGGGCAAGTCCCTCTGGCTTTGGCTGTACTTCGTAGCTGATTCTCAGCCCCAGATGGCTGCCGTCGCCAAAGAGGTCTTCAAAACCCGGCAGGTCATGCGGTGTGGAAATGATCAGAATATCACGTATGCCCGCCAGCATCAGCACGGAAAGTGGGTAATATATCATTGGCTTATCATATACCGGGATAAGCTGTTTGCTGACGACACGGGTGAGAGGGTAGAGGCGGGTTCCCGAGCCTCCGGCAAGGATTATTCCTTTCATAAGAAGTGTTTTTTCAGGAGTTTAGGTTTGGTCGTTGATGTTGGCTTGAATTTCTTATACTATCGAGTATATCACATAATCAATTTGATAGTATAACCGCCCAAAATAAAATATGAAATGGTATTATGGTAGATAAAATTCCGGCCTGTTTCAAGGCCTATGACATACGCGGCAAAGTTCCGGAAGAGTTGAACCCTGATCTGGCCAGGCAGATTGGGCGAGCTTATAGCAAAATTTTTGGAGTTCAGCGTGTTGCGGTTGGTTATGACATCCGGTTGAGCAGCAAGGAGTTGGCTGGTGCACTAATTGCCGGTCTTCTCGAAAGCGGAGTGGACGTGGTAAATATAGGGCTTTGCGGTACCGAAGAGATCTACCATGCAGCGTTTTCAATGCAGGGCTCAGGTGTTGACGGTGGAATAATTGTTACCGCAAGTCATAATCCTGCTGATTACAATGGCATGAAGTTTGTGGTTCAGGGTGCACGGCCGGTCACCGGTGAATCCGGTCTGTTGGAAATGGCCCGGCTTATAAACGAGGGTGGTTTGTCCGGTAAGAAAGACGGGCATGGACGAGAGTCGTCGCTGGAGGATAAAACTCCGTATATAGATCATCTCCTCAGTTATGTAGACGCAGCTCAGCTCAAGCCGCTGAAGATTGTGGTGAACAGTGGCAATGGTTGCGCTGGTGCAATAGTTGATCTGCTGGAACAACATCTGCCATTCGAATTTATACGTTTGAATCATGAACCGGACGGCACCTTCCCAAAAGGTGTGCCAAACCCCCTATTGCCGGAAAATCGAGAGGAAACCGCGGCGATGGTTAGGAAGACCGGGGCGGATCTCGGACTTGCCTGGGATGGGGATTTTGACCGATGCTTTTTCTGGGATGAGCGAGGGGAATTTATAGAAGGGTATTACATTGTCGGTTTACTGGCCCAGGAGATGTTGGTCCAGGAGCCCGGCAGCAAAATTCTGTACGATCCAAGGCTCACCTGGAACAGTGAAGAGGTTATCAGGCAGGCGGGGGGGATACCGGTTATTACCAGAACAGGTCATGCCTTCATTAAAGAGCGCATGCGAGAAGAAGATGCCATTTATGGCGGTGAGATGTCTGCGCACCATTACTTCAGGAAATTTGGCTACTGCGATTCGGGCATGATTCCCTGGCTTTTGGTTTGCGCTCAGCTGAGTATTGATAAGCGTAAACTATCAGAGCTGGTGACCGAGCGAATGAGCGCCTACCCGGTTTC
Organism: Desulfosediminicola ganghwensis; assembly: GCF_005116675.2. Lineage (NCBI taxonomy): Bacteria > Pseudomonadati > Thermodesulfobacteriota > Desulfobulbia > Desulfobulbales > Desulfocapsaceae > Desulfosediminicola > Desulfosediminicola ganghwensis. The sequence continues at coordinate 5,418,193 of NZ_CP050699.1, read as the reverse complement.
CGGAGAGATTAATCGTAGAGTAGCTGATGCAGATACGGTAATTCAGGCTATTGAAGAGAGATATTCTGACGGAAAGAAAACCTATATTGATGGTTTGTCGGTAGAATTCTCAGACTTCCGGTTTAATGTGCGAAAATCGAATACCGAACCCCTGTTGCGGCTCAATGTGGAAACCAGAGGTGATGTAGAGCTACTCCGGCAGAAGACAGGAGAGTTATTGGCTCTTATCGAGGGTGCTTAGCCGGCATCTCCAACTTCTGGTCGTAGAGGGATATAAACAAAATGCCAAAAATACGAGGTGCATCTGTGCCAAAAATACAACCTGTCATCTTAGCTGGCGGAAGCGGTTCCAGGCTTTGGCCGCTTTCGCGTGAATTGTATCCGAAGCAGTTGTTGCAGCTTACCAACGAACATTCCCTGCTGCAGACCACTCTTTTGAGAATACATGCGCTTGATAATGTCCTGCCACCGGTGATTGTGGTGGGAGAGGAGCATCGGTTTACCACCACGATGCAGATCGAGGAGCTTGGTGTATTTCCGGAATTTACTATCCTTCTTGAGTCCACTGGCCGTAACACGGCTCCGGCTATTTGCGGGGCGGTTGAATATTGCTCGGCAAATATCGCCGATGATGCTGTGATGCTGGTATTGCCGGCAGATCATGTGGTGTTGAAGGTAGATGCTTTTTGTGAGGCCGTAGGCCATGCAGCCGAACTCGCTCAAAAAGGGGCTATTGTCACTTTTGGAATCGAGCCGACACACCCTGAAACGGGCTATGGTTATATAGAGCGCGGAGAGAAGAGTAGGGTTCGATCATTTAAGGAAAAGCCGGACCTGGCCGTGGCTCAGGAGTATTGCCTCAGTGGCAATTATTTCTGGAACAGTGGTATGTTTGCCTTTTCGCTGACAGCTTTTAAAGACGAGATGGCACAACATGCGGCTGAAATTTATAACTGCATGAAAAAAGCGGTTGCGACTGGAACCAGAGACGGAGCTTTTTTTCGATTTAATCCCGACGTGATCGAACAATGCCCAAGCGATTCGATCGACTATGCCCTGATGGAAAAAACCGATAAAGCATCAGTTGTTGCCGCGGATCTCGGGTGGAGTGATATAGGATCATGGCAGGCTCTGTGGCAGGTGCTGGATAAGGATGCTGATGGTAATGTTTGTCAGGGTGATGTTTTGCTTGAAGACACCAGAAACTGCCTCGTTAGATCCGGCGATACACTGGTTGCTGCTGTCGGCATGGAGGATACCCTGATAGTTGAGACAGCCGATGCCGTATTGGTGGCACCCCTTTCGCGGGCTCAGGATGTAAAGAAAATAGTAAACAAGCTGAAAAAGAAAAATCGTAAGGAATTTAAATTCCACCGGACAGTCCATAGACCTTGGGGGAATTACACGGTTTTGGAAGAGCAGGAACGCTATCAGATGAAGCGGATTACTGTTAACCCGAAAGCGAAACTTTCACTGCAGATGCATCATCATCGCTATGAGCATTGGGTTGTGGTCAAGGGGACAGCACGGGTGACGAACGGGGACGAGGTGCTGCTGGTCTATGAGAACGAGTCGGTCTATATTCCTGCGGGCTCAGTTCACCGTCTTGAGAATCCAGGTGTTATTGCTCTGGAGCTCATTGAGGTGCAGATAGGGCCGTATCTTGGCGAAGACGATATCGTCCGTTTCGAAGATGAATATGGGCGAGATGAAAATTAGCCGGGTGTTTCTGGCAGGTCAGCTGGTCGTCTAAAACTGCAATTCTTCGCGTTCGGATCCGTCTGATCGCGGAGAATGCAAATAGTTAATTGGCTCTCTATTTAGATTCTGCCCTTTTTTTACCTCTAAAAAGGCGTCTACATATTTCTGGTAGACCCTCTTGTGTTCACCGTGAAGTTCTTCAAAGGCAATTCCAGAAATATATCTCCCCATTTTCTCTCGGCAGTACACTATCGTCCCAATCAGGTCAACCAGATCTTCTTCCAGGCCAACCGTTATTTCAAGGCGGGTTCCTGGCTCAAGTTCATGCGCTGTCTCCAGCTTAATTCCACCTGCACTTACATCGATGGTGCGGCCCATGGAATAGGTCGTCTTGGTGCCGTCATCTTCCAGAACCAGATAGTCCAGCAGGTGAATGGCGTTGTGTCGAATGAATTTCCGTTTTTCGCTCATAGGGTTGCCTTGTTAGAGTTATCAGCAGAATGAGTTAGGCCGGGATTATTATGAGAAATCCCAGATCAAATGTTCCTGGGCCCCTGGCAAGAAATCAATGATGGCGCTGTGATGTGTCAGGCAGTGGCTGGTGGTTTTGTGCCGTTAGCTGACAGAGTTTTTTCTGGCAGCCTGAAGCCTTGGCATGCGTACTGATATGGTAGCATCGCCAAGCATACATGAGTGTGCATGAGGTGTGTCGTCATAAAAAAGCTGCAGGTTGAAATATGCCTGGAGTCCGTCCCTGCAGCTCGTGATGATTGCAAAATGTAACTTGGAAAGGAAAGCGGTTTTAAAGATGAGCGTATTCCGGAAACAGCTCGGCAATTGCCATCTTGTCGGCCTTGCATCTGCCACGCTCGGTAATGAGTTCTGTGACGAGCCTGGCGGGTGTTATGTCAAAACTGTAGTTTGCTGCTTTGGTGCCCGGCGCAGCGATGGCTACCGTATTGGCAGCGCCGGAAGGATCAAGCCCGGAAATTTTTGTAATCTCATCGCCTGACCGCATTTCTATCGGAATATCGTACCCGTTATCGATGGTCCAGTCAAAGGTTGAAGATGGTAGTGCGACGTAAAAAGGGATGCTGTTGTCTCTGGCGGCCAGGGCTTTCAGATAGGTGCCGATCTTGTTGGCAACATCTCCTGCTCTGGTGGTTCTGTCCGTGCCAACGATTACCATGTCTACCATGCCATGTTGCATCAGATGGCCACCGGCATTGTCGGTGATCAGCGTATTGTCGATACCTTCCTGCTGTAATTCCCAGGCGGTAAGTTTGGCGCCCTGATTCCAGGGTCGGGTTTCATCGACCCAGACGTGGACCGGGATGCCGGCATCCCGTGCTGCATAAATCGGGGCTGTGGCACTTCCGTAGTCAACAAAGGCAAGCCAGCCGGCATTGCAGTGGGTGAGGATGTTGACCGGCTTGCCGCCTTTCTTTTTGCTTATTTCGGCAATCAACTCTTTACCATGCTCTCCAAGTCGTTTGCAGAAATCAGCGTCTTCATCGGCGATTGCACAGGCGGTGTCAAAAGCAACTTTGCGTTTTGCCGCTGCCGATTCAACCTGGTTCAGTGCGGCAAGAACTCTGTCTACTGCCCATTTAAGATTTCTTGCTGTTGGCCTGCTGGAGTTGAGATGCTCGCCTGCTTTGATCATCTCTTCCATGAAGCTATCGTCAGAAGCTTTGCAGGCGGCTATATACATGCCGAAGCCGGCTGTCGCTCCAATGAGGCCGGCGCCGCGGACGTGCATTTCGCGTATGGCTTTGAACACGTCATCGACGGTGCAAAGTTGTTCTACGATAAAGGAGTGGGGTAGCTGGCGCTGGTCTATGATGTTGATAACACCATTTTTCCCGATTTCCGGCCAGATGGTTCTGTAGTGCTTTCCATGTATGTTCATAATCTTGCCTAAAAAGTCATGTATGTATCTGGTTGAGGGGTGTGGCTTGACAGGTCTGGCCAGAATACTGCGATGGTTGGCAAATGTAAACGCGTTCGAAACAGAGATCTGCTCTTTAACCAGCATTTAACATGGCACCGGCAGGTGGAAAGGACTCAAGGGGAGGGAAGGAGTAAAACGCCCCAGAAGGGGATCTGGTAAGATCTAAAACTAAAATATAACAAAAAAGTAATTAATAGTTCGTGTGAAAAACTGGATATCTCATCGTTAAAATGGAGTAAATAATGGTTAAGTCGGGATAATTGAGGTGGTCCATTGCCTGGTGTGCCGAAAATTCATTATTGATTTAAGATTCAATTATGTTACCCTCCGTGCTGAAAATACAATAAAAATTACAGAAATGTAATTGTGATGCGGTTTGGAAGTGCCTGGAGAGCGTTTCCGGCTGAAAAAATTTCAACAAGGAGAGGGTTGGATGAATAGTGCTGATACAGCGTTTATTTTGGCAGCTGCCGGGCTCGTTATGCTCATGACACCGGGTCTGGCTTTATTTTACGGTGGTATGGTTCGTGGGAAAAATGTACTCGGAACCATTATGCAGAGTCTTTTTCTGATTGCACTCATTTCTCTGGAGTGGGTTTATGTTGGGTATTCGATGGCTTTTGGCCCGGATGTGGGAGGGCTTGTAGGTGATTTGTCCTGGTTTGCCCTGAATGGTGTGACAACTGCGCCGAGCCCTGATTATGCAAGCACGATTCCGCAGACCGTGTTTATGATATACCAGTGTATGTTTGCAGTTATTACTCCTGCGCTGATTACCGGCGCTTTTGCTGAGCGCGTTCGTTTTGTGCCATTTCTGGTCTTCTCAGTTCTTTGGGCGATTCTGGTGTATAACCCGGTTTGTCACTGGATCTGGGGTAAGGGCGGTTGGCTCGGTAATATGGGGGTTATGGATTTTGCGGGTGGTCTCGTTGTTCACCTTACCTGTGGTGCGGCAGCTTTGGCCGGTGTGCTGGTGATAGGCAATCGTCGCGGTTATGGCAGGACCAGTTTCATGCCGCATAATCTGCCGATGACTATGCTCGGCACGGGACTACTCTGGTTCGGCTGGTTTGGTTTTAATGGCGGTTCGGCTCTTGCTGCAGATGAAGTCGCTGCCACCGCTTTTGTGGCCACGCATCTTGCAGGTATGGCAGGGATGTTCATGTGGGTTGTGATGGAGTGGATTACCCAGGGTAAGGCGACTACGCTTGGCGCGGCATCCGGTGCGATTTCGGGGTTGGCGACCATTACTCCGACCGCAGGCTTTGTAGGGCCGAATGCAGCGATATTGATTGGCCTTATGGGGGGCGTGGTCTGTTTTATCGCGGTGAACTCAAAATCGAAGTTTAAACTGGATGATTCTCTGGATGTTGTGGGGATTCATGGTATCGGTGGCTTGCTGGGTAGCCTCTGTCTTGGTATCTTTGCTTCAACTGCGGTAAATCCGGGTGGAGTTGATGGCCTGCTCTATGGTAATGTTGCTCAGTTGGTCGCTCAGGTGAAGGGCATCCTGATTGTAGGGGGCTATACCTTTGTTGTGAGCTGGGTGCTTTTTAAGGTGATCAACGCGACTATTGGTCTCAGGCTTGAAGAGGAGGCCGAGGTCGTTGGTATGGATTCTTCCGAGCATTCGGAGACGGCCTATAATAATTAGTTTTCGTTCAGCGGGTCGATTTTCGATCATTTGCCTGACTGTGCTGCAACGTGTTGTTATTGGAAGTGATGTCGGCTACTATGTCGCATTGAGAATCAGGCAGATGGGTTGGCTGTATGATGAAATGATTATGTTCTGACCGGAAGCCGCAGGCGATAGTCTGTGGTTCCGGTCAGGGCCAAATATAGAGGGAAGCCATGAAAAAAATTGAAGCGATTATCAAGCCGTTTAAACTTGATGATGTAAAGGATGCTTTGAATGAGGTTGGTCTTAAGGGTATGACAATCTCAGAGGTGAAGGGGTATGGTCGTCAGAAAGGGCATACAGAGATTTATCGCGGTGCCGAATATGTCGTCGACTTTATACCAAAGGTTAAGATCGAACTGGTTGTTCCGGCCGACCAGGTTGATTTGGTAGTCGAAAAGATCAGGAATGCCGCCAATACCAATAAAATTGGAGACGGTAAGATATTCGTCACCCCGGTTGAGCGGGTTATTCGCGTGCGTACTGGTGAAGAAGGGCGGGATGCGGTGTAATTCATGAGTGTACAGCTTCGTGCAGACAGAGAGGCTCTCGAGCGGTTATGGGAGCAGGGCTTGACCGGCAAAGAGCTTCTCCTGCAGCATAGCCGTCTGGTCGACGAGTTTATTGTCGAGTGTTTTGAAAAGGTGAAGCCGGATGTGGGCGGGGGCCAGGTTGCCCTGTTGGCCCTTGGCGGCTATGGCCGCCGTGAGCTCTTTCCGTTTTCGGATATCGATTTGATGATCTTGTATCATCAGGATCTGGAGGACGGAATTGGTGCTGTGGTCGACGGGATACTGTATCCGCTCTGGGATACCGGTTTGGAGGTCGGGCACGGTGTTCGGACCGTGGAGCGATCGATGCAGCAGGCCGGGGAAGATTATTTTTTCCAGGTAGCCATGCTTGACGCCAGGCTTATTCACGGGTCGCAGAGCCTCTTTGACGAGTTGCTGACAGCGTATCGTAAGAAGTTTGTGACAGGTAATCGCGGCAGTTTTGTCGAGCAGATGAAAGAGCACCGTGAGCGGCGCCGTAATCGTTACGGCAGCCATAGTTTTCTGCTTGAGCCCCATATAAAAGAGGGAAAGGGCGGGATGCGTGATATCCAGTCCATGTCCTGGGTGGCGCAGGTTGTGTTCGGGCTCCAGGGTGTTGAGGACTTCTGTGATGCCGGGCTGATGCTGGAGGATGAGCGGGATCAGTTTCTCAAGTCCTGGGATGCGCTGGTCCAGTTGCGGAATCGCCTCCACTACTGCTCGCGCCGTAAGAACGACCAGCTTTATTTTGAGTTGCAGGAAGAAGTCGCCCAGGCGCTCGGGTATCAGGTTGTTGATGGTGTTTTGGGGGTCGAGCAGTTCATGCGCGATACCTACGGGCATATGGAAAATATTGCCATCGCCTCCGATCTCTTCTTTGATCATGTCGACGAGGTTCTCGGGTTCGCTACGAAAAGCGCTCAACAGATCCCAGATCGTGAGATTGAGAAGGGAGTGGAGATCCGTCGGGGGCGTGTGCATATCACTGCGATGCCGAGGCAGATCGCGGCCAAGCCGCAATTGTTGATGAGGGCTTTTCTCGCTTCTGCACGCACTGGTGTGCTTCTGCATCATAGAACCCGCAAGCTGATCGCGTCATCCCTCGATCGGGTAAATGACAAGATGCGGCATTCGCCCCGCATGTCAAAGGCTCTGGTGCATATTCTCGAGGAGGCGGACGATGTATTCGCAATCCTGGAGGTTATGCTGGAGACCGGGTTGCTCTCGGCATACATTCCGGAGTTTAAGAAAATCGAGACCCTGGCTCAACATGATATCTACCATATATATACAGTAGATCGTCATTCGCTGCAGGCTGTGGCTGAGCTTCGCAAGGTGATTGACGCTGAACCGGGTATTTTTGAGTTGGTTGAGATGCCGGCTATGCTGTTTATGGCAGCGCTGTTGCATGATGTAGGTAAAGGTTCCGGGCGTGATCATTCGGATGAGGGTGCCGATGTCGTGGCCAGGATAGGGCGGCGCATGTCCTTTACGGATGAAGAGATTGAATGTCTTTCCTTTCTCGTCCGTTATCATCTCTTTGTCCCGGAAAATTCACTCAGGCGTGATCTGAACGATGTGTCATTTATCCAGCGCTGCGCCGAAACCATCGGTGATGTTGGGCGATTGTCTATGCTCTATCTGCTGAGTGTTGCGGATTCTCGTGCCACCGGGCCTTCCGCCTGGAGTGACTGGAAAGCCGCCCTTATGCAGGAGATGTATTTTAAAGTGCGTTCCTCCATTGAGACAATGGAAGTGGTTGAAGTTGAGGCCGGTTTGTCTGAAGGGGATGTGGAGCAGAATGCCGAGTGGCTGCGAACCCAGATAGCCGAGCGGCTTAAGGGGAGCAATGGTCTGAGAGTCGATCTGGAGATGTTGCCGATTGATTATGTGATGACATTCTCTCCAGATACCGTTTGTGATCATGTCCGGTTGCACCGGGATCATTATGGGCTGGTGCGCCAGAAGTCTCTCGTTGTCGCCAGTGATCGTGATGACTGCTGGTCGCTTCTGGTTATGTCAATGGACAGGCCGGGGTTGCTGGCGAAAATATGCGGCGTGCTCGCTCTGCATAATCTTAATGTGGTTCGTGCTCAGATTTTCACCTGGGATGATAATACCGCTGTGGATATTCTTGATGTGCGACCGACAGACGGCTTGAGTTTTGTCGAAAAAGACTGGCTGGCCATTAATGATGATCTTGATAGGGCGATTGTTCATCGCCTTGGTCTCGGGCACAGGTTGTATCAGAAGCTCGCGCCTACTATCGGCAGGCGTCATGAGCTTGTGAGCAAGGTTGAGCCGCGGGTGGTGATTGATAATGAAAGTTCTGATACCTACTCGGTTATCGAGGTGTATTCGGCAGATCTGCCTGGTCTTCTCTATCATATCACCCAGACGCTTGCTGATTTCGGCATGAATATACATAAGGCGATTATTGCCACGGAAGTCGAGCAGTTGATTGATGTTTTTTATGTTCTCGACTCCCGGGGCAGAAAAGTCGAGGATGAGGATTTTAAGCAGGAGATAACCCAGGGGGTGCTCTACTCTCTCGGACGCTCTGAAAAATAGATCCCACGTTGTCTGATGCGTACACTAAGTCATTGTGTGCGCATTTTTTTTGCGCATCAAAAATGACAAAAGTGTAACAAAAATTAAAATTGCTATTGCAAAGGTTGTCAGAAATGTTATTTTAGCACCAATCAATTAATGAGCGTAGTTGTTGAGCAGTGCAGAAAAAAAAATAAGTACAAAAAGGAGATACCTGAAATGACCAGGGAAGAAATTTTGCAGATTATTGAGGACCAGAATATCCAGTATTTCCGTCTGCAGTTCGTTGATATTCTAGGCTTTATGAAGAACGTAGCTATTCCGAAGAGCCAGATTGGTAAAGCTCTTGATGGAAATATGATGTTTGACGGTTCTTCCATTGACGGTTTTGTACGTATCAACGAGTCTGATATGTACCTCAAGCCGGATTATGATACCTTCACGGTATTGCCTTGGAGAAATAAAGACGGTGTTGCTGCAGCACGTATCATCTGTGATGTCTATAAAGCTGATGGCACTCCGTTCGAAGGCTGCCCACGTGTGAACCTCAAGCGTGTACTTGCCGAAGCAAAAGAGCTTGGCTACACCATGAATGTAGGTACCGAGGCTGAGTTCTTCCTGTTTGAGCGTGACGAAGATGGTCTGCCGACCACTATCACCAACGATACTGCTGGCTACTTCTCCCTCGATCCTGAGGATATGGCCAATGACTGTCGTCGTGAGATTATCGAGACCCTCGAGTCCATGGGTTTTGAGATTGAGGCATCTCATCACGAGGTTGCTGAAGGACAGCACGAGATTAACTTCAAGTACGCCGATGCTCTGGCCGCAGCTGACAATACCGTAACTTTCAAATGGGTTGTTAAGTCTGTTGCTTCCAAATACGGTCTGCATGCGACCTTCATGCCAAAGCCGATTTTTGGCATCAACGGCTCCGGTATGCATACCAATCAGTCCCTGTTCAAGCTTGATGGCACCAACGCCTTCTTTGACGAGAGCGATGAGCTGCAACTTTCCAAGGAAGCATACTCTTATATTGCCGGTCTTTTGAAGAATGCTCGTAGTTTCGCAGCTGTTACCAATCCGCTGGTTAACTCCTACAAGCGTCTGGTTCCTGGTTACGAGGCACCTGTTTATGCTGCATGGTCTGCTTCCAACCGTTCTGCGCTGATTCGTATTCCTGCTTCCCGCGGAATTTCTACCCGTACCGAGCTCCGTTGCCCGGATCCAGCCTGTAACCCATATCTGGCACTGGCTATGATGCTGAGCTGTGGTCTTGAGGGTGTTAAGGGCGAGCTGGCTCCGCCAGCTGAGGTAAAGAAGGACATCTTCGAGATGACCACTGCAGATATGGAAGAAGAAGGTATCACCGTTTTGCCTGCTAATCTCAAAGAGGCTATCGAAGAGCTTAAAGTGAGCCCAATCGCTAAAGAAGCACTTGGACCGCATATCTTCGAGAAGTATATCGAAGCTAAAGAGACAGAGTGGGATAGTTTCCGTACCGCCGTAACTGAGTGGGAACTTGAGAACTACCTCACCATTTACTAGCACATCTTTTCACAGCAGTATTTTGCCACTGTTGTTTTGCGACCCGCATCCCTCATCTGAGGGATGCGGGTTTTTTCATGTGTAACATTGAATAATGATTGGCAAGGAAGTAGATAGAAGAAAATCTGCTGATCCGAGTATTTCGTGTGTTTATTGATTCCAGAATCCTGGTGTGAAGGGTCGGACTGTAGTAAGCACGGGTTAATTTTAATAATAAAGAGTACGAAATCGGTAGACGTTGCCGAATGAAGGAAATCTGATCTGCAACCGCCGGGTATATGTATTACCCTTAAAAGAGTGGCGAAATGAGGCGTAATCACATCGTGTTTCATGATATAGCCAGAAAAAACAGCGCTTTCATGAAATATTCTGGTCTGGTGTTACCTATGAGAGATGAACAAAGAAAAAACGCAAAAAAATTGCTGGCGGCAATTCTGCCTCGAGTGATGAAGGACAACGGCTGGGAAGCCAGGCTCGAGATGCACTCCATCTTTCCAGACTGGGAAAAGGTTGTGGATGAGACCACTGCCACCTACGCCCAACCGTTAAAAATTGTCAAAGAAACTTTATGGATAGAGGTGGAGAACTCTGCCTGGATGCAGCAGTTTCAATACCAGAAAATAATGCTTTTAAAGACTATTAATGGTCATCTGAAAAACTCCAAAATTAAGGATATTCGCTTTGTTCTGCCCCATGAGAGCCGAAAGGCGAAGGTTGAGGAGCCGAAGCTGAAATTCGTTGCCCCACCACGGGATGAGGTGGAAAAATTCGAGGAACAGTCGTCCTTTATTGAGGATGAGGCATCACGGGAGGCCCTGGTCCGGCTCTGGTACCTTTCCAAAGCCTGCAGGCGCGAGTAGAAAGGGTTTGCCAGGTCCTGTCCCCCAAAAAATGACTTGACCCAACTGTGATAGGCTGTATCTTCCACGAAGTATTAGTTATTTCCGGATGTGGTTCTTAAGTTTTCTCTCTGAAAGCTCATCTATCAACAACTCCATCACAGATGTATCGTGGTGTGTTCAAAATCATCGGTTGGCCAATGTTATTTGATTCAATTCTTGATGCAATTGGGAACACCCCGCTGGTCCGCATGAACAGGCTGTTGGACCAGCCTGGTGTAGAAATTTACGGCAAGGTGGAAGCCACCAATCCCGGCGGCTCCGTCAAGGAGCGCATCTCTCTTTCCATGATCGAAGCTGGCGAGGCCAGCGGCGCGTTGACCAAGGAAAAGATCGTGCTGGAGGCTACCAGCGGCAATACCGGTATCGGCCTGGCTATGGTTTGTGCAGCCAAGGGCTACCGTTGTGTGTTGGTGATGCCGGAGTCTGCCTCCATTGAGCGTCGTAAGATAATGCAAGCCTATGGTGCGGAGATTCTACTGACTCCTGCCAGGCGCGCCACAGATGGGGCGATAGAGAAGTGTTATGCAATGGCCAGGGAATTTCCCGATCGCTACTTTATGACCGACCAGTACAACAACGAGGCCAACTGGCGGGCGCACTATGTCGGTACCGCCCCGGAGATCTGGCGGCAGACGGAAGGAAAGGTGACCCATGTGGTCGCAACCCTGGGGACATCAGGCACCGTCATGGGGTTGAGTAAATGGTTCAGGGATAATCACCCCCAGGTCAAAGTGCTGGCTGTCGAGCCAGGCCGGGGACATAAAATCCAGGGTCTGAAAAACATGAAGGAGTCGTATCGTCCTGGTATATATGATAAAAATCAGCCGGACCAGATTCTGCCTATTGAAGATGATGATGCCTTCAACATGGTGCGCAGGTTAGCGCGCACAGAGGGAGTGCTGGTTGGCATGAGCAGCGGTGCGGCCATGTCTGCGGCGGTGGATTATGCCAAAAACGTCGAGGGTGGGATGTTTGTAGTGCTGCTGCCGGATAGTGGTGAGCGGTATCTCAGTACTCCGCTTTTTACACCCCCGAAAAAGAGAGAGGAAAAAGAATCTCAACTTCATCTCTTCAACACTCTTTCCAAGAAAAAAGAACTGTTCGAGCCACAAAAAGAGGGGAGTGTCACCCTGTACAGTTGCGGACCCACCGCATATGAAGAGGCAAACCTGCTGCTCTGCAGGCGCTTTGTATTTTCGGATCTTGTGACTCGTTATCTCGAAGTTAAAGGCTTTGAGGTATCAGCGTATATGAATTTTACCGATATCGATGATAACACCATCGCCGGTGCAGAGGCGGCAGGTAAGCCACTGGCTGATTTTACCCAGGGCTATATCGATGGGTTTATATCAGATATTGAGGCATTGGGTGCCAGGAAGGCAACAGGTTACCCCCGGGCCAGCGAGCATATAAAGGACATGATCGAGATTGCCCATGAGTTGCTGCATAAAGGGTATGCCTACGAAAAAAATGGCTCAATCTATTTCGATATCTCTAAATTTCCCAGATACGGCCGGCTCTCCGGGGTTGATCTTAGCAAGATTCAGTTGGGCAAAACAGTTGATCTGGATGACTATGAAAAAGACAACCCGCGTGATTTTACTCTTTTAAAGCGTTCGACTCTGTCTGAGTTGAAAAAAGGTATCTTCTTCGAGACAGACTGGGGAAATGTACGCCCAAGCTGGCATGTAGAGTGTGCTGCCATGGCAATTCGCAATCTCGGTGAGACGATGGATATCCATACCTCCAGCCGTAACCTGATGTTTCCCCATCATGAGAATGAGATCGCAATATCGGAGGCGTTGACGGACAAACCACTGGCGAAATACTGGCTGCACTCTGAGATGCTCCTGGTTGATGGGAAAAAGATGGCTGCTGAGAATGGTAATGTGGTGACTCTTGCCGATGTGGTGGCGAAGGGTTTCACCGCAAGGGAAGTGCGCTTGATGCTTCTGAGTGTGCACTATCGCAAGCCAATCAACTTCTCTTATAAACGGTTAGAGAGTGTACGTACGGCTTTGAGGCGTATTGATGAATTTATCTGCAAGCTGCACTGTTTGCCGCCGGGCAAGCCGCATCCGGAAGTTGCAAGTTATGTGTCGGCCATGGAAGAACAGTTTTTCGAGGCAATGGATGACGATCTGAACGTTTCTAAAGCGATGGCTGCGATTTACATCTTTATCAATCGGACCAATCCCATTCTCCTGCTCAATAATCTGGATCGTGACCAAAAAGAGTATATTCTTGAATGCCTGAAAAAAATTGATGATGTGCTGCGAATTTTTCGTTTGCAGGGTTGTCCACTGGCGCCGGAAGTGAATGCTTTGATCCAGCGCCGGGAGCAGGCCAGGTTAAAAAAAGATTGGCAACTTGCTGATGATGCAAGAGAAGAGCTGGCAGCTAAGGGGATAACTGTGATCGATACTGACAGTGGCCCTGTATGGAAAAAAATCAGGGGACTCGATTAATTTAAAAGAACCTGTTGCTTTTTGTTTTGGTTTGGTTATTATGTCGCTCGTGACTGTGTTGTCTTTGTTGGCACTACACATCTACAATCTATGAGCGCTCGTAGCTCAGCTGGATAGAGCAACGGACTTCTAATCCGTAGGTCAGAGGTTCGAATCCTCTCGGGCGTACCAGATATAAAGAGGGAGGATGGTTTTTAGCTGTAAACCCTCGAAAAATTTCCGACAGAGTGTCGGTAGGGTGCATGATCGATTGGTTCATATTGGATCGGGAGACGGCACAGTAGAGATGGATAGGGCATTTCGTCTTATTCATATTAAATAGAGGTAAGAAAGTTATCTCTTACTCTGTTTCAGTACTTAGGATGCGAAATTTATTACTATACTGTTTTTTCAGTATGATGGATTCTGCCTTGGTTTGGAACAAAGAACTTCATTATGGAGAAGTATCATGGCTGAAGGAACAGTAAAATGGTTTAACGATTCAAAAGGTTTTGGTTTTATTGCTCAGGATGGCGGCGACGATCTGTTCGTACACCACACCGCAATCAATGCTACCGGTTTCAAAACCCTCGAAGAAGGCGCTCGCGTAACCTTCGACGTTGTACAGGGTCAGAAAGGACCTGCTGCTGCAAACGTTACCCAGATCTAATTCTGATTACGTTTAGAGTAGATTGTAAAAGCCCCATGGACTTCGGTCCATGGGGCTTTTTTTGTTTGTAGTCAACGGAAGGGAAGGAATGCAGGGCGACTATATCCGAAAATTACGTGTCGGGGCCCTATCACGTTATGACTGATCGAAGTTTTACTCATTGATTTTATATGCCTTGTGCTGACAGCGACTATGGCTCATCGAGAATGTCACCGGTGAAGTCGGGGTCTTTGGTGGATATGATGGGGGATGTTGAGGCTGGTGGTCGAAACAGATGTCCTGTTATCATGCCTCTTGTGGTGCCAAAGGCGGCCACAGCCCAGGCGGTTAATAAGCAGAGATAGAAGAAAATACTCACCCATTCAAACAGGGGAAGATCGGTGTGGTGGGCTAATTGCGCAATACCGGTGACACACGTACCCACAGGAAAGGTGAATGCCCAGTAGGTAAGGGCAAATCTCATCTGCCGGCGACGGGCACGAAAGGTCAGCAGCGTTGCCATGCATGTCCAGAGGATCACAAATCCGAAAATTGGTACACTATAGAGCACAGCGAACAACTCAAACCCCTGAGCAATATGGGTCGGGATCGCGCCATCGGCGACAGTACCGAGTATACCTGCCGCGGTCATGGACTGGCCCAATGGGCCTAAAACAATCCATAGAGTTGGTACCCGGGAGGTGCCGGATGTACCATGGTGCGCCAGTCGGCTCCAGATCATTGATATGATGATCGCGGCAGTCACCATGCTCAACCCGAACATGGAAAAACAGAGGTAAAACATCGTCTCTCTGATAGTGCCCGCAGGGGTGTGGGGAACAAGCATCGCCCCAATTGCCGAGGATACCATTGGAGGGACAACTGGCATCAGCCAACCTCCAAAGGCAGAGTCCTGTCGCACCCTGAATTTAGTAAACAAGCGATAGGGAATAATCACAGCAGAGCCAAGGCCGCTGATGGTGCCGAGAAACCAGAGAGCCCAGCTGACTCTAAGAGCAAATTCCTGGCCGAGGATGGTATCACCCAGCAGGATGGTGCCACCTGCAATGGTGAGAATGGCCATGGGAGGTGCCCCGTAAAATTGCGCCATCATCGGATCTCTGAAATGCTTTCTCCAGACACTGAGTCCCTGGAGCAGGAGGACGAAGGTTGCAAGCATAAGGCCAGCCAGCATGGTAAACGCGATGCACCAGACAATGAGAGCAAATACTTGAAGTTTTTCAGAAAGTAGAGGCAACGAAGCGGCTGCGTTGGCTATGATTCCTGTACCCATCACGGAGGCAAACCAGTTGGGGCCCAACTCGTAGTCATTGGTTGCTCCTGTGACCGAGTAAAAGAAACGCTTCCACCAAAATCCTTTGACATTGGTATTTCTTCGTTCATTGTTCATCCTATGATCATATCTGTGAAAAGAGGAAAAGGTTAGATGAAAATTGACTGAAACCCTATATCATTGCGAGACAAGGGCGCTGGGGGAATGAAGCTTTCGGATTGATCAGAAACAGGGGATACCGTTTGCCCGGTTAAGTCAGGTTGCAGAATGACTATCGTGGCTGGGAGTCTGTCTGCTGGATGAAAAATCGATACCGGTACAGGCGGGAAAATCCTGTTTGATTTGCTCCCTGGATTGGATGCCTTCTCAAACCGGGATCAGGGGAGGTGCTATGTTGCCGACTTATGGTGGATAGTCGATATTGACTCACTGACTCTCTTTAAATTTTTCAAAAAAAAGTAAAAAAGATCTTTGCAGAGAGCAGCAGAGAGTGTAAATAGGACTCTGCCTTTTCAATGAGGCGCCCAAAATATGGAGGGGTTCCCGAGTGGCCAAAGGGAACAGACTGTAAATCTGTCGGCTCAGCCTTCGGAGGTTCGAATCCTCCCCCCTCCACCATTTTTCAGTATGCAGAGAGCTCTTGGCATACTGTACTCGTTTTGGAGGCCCACGTAGCTCAGTTGGTAGAGCGCATCCTTGGTAAGGATGAGGTCACCGGTTCAAATCCGGTCGTGGGCTCCACTACTGCCGCTCTTACTTTTTCAGTACCTTCACAAGATGTAATGCTGTGCTTTCAGAAGATGCAGGATTTTGGCCTGTTATTAACCTGCCATCTACCTGAACGTGGTTCGTCCAGTCATCTGCTTTGATGTAAAGACCACCGTTTGCCGTCAACATATCTTCCACTGAAAAAGGGACGACCCCTGTTAATTGCACAGCGGCTTCCTCACTGTTTGAAAATCCAGTCACTCGCTTGCCACTAACCAGCGGTCTGCCATCAATTCCTTTTACATGTCTCAGAACAGCAGGCCCATGACAGACAAAACCGGCAGGTTTTTCCTGACGGGCAAATTGCTCAATAAGTGAAATTGAATGCTTGTCCTCGGCCAGGTCCCAAAGCGGACCATGACCCCCGGGGTAAAAGATCGCATCGAAATTTTCAGGTTCAACACTATCGAGACGAAGGGTGTTGGCGAGCTGTTCTTTAGCCTCGTCGTCGTTACTAAAGCGTAGGGTTGCAGCAGTCTGATGGTCGGGTTGTTCACTCATAGGATCAACAGGAGGCTGGCCACCTTTCGGCGAGGCAAGGGTGACGGTGAAATTCCGGTCCTTGAAGAGGTAATATGGAGATGCAAACTCCTCTAGCCAGAAGCCGGTTTTGTGCCCGGTGTCGCCAAGTTGATTGTGGGAGGTGAGTACCATTAAAATATTCATAAATTACTCCTGGTGATATTCTGGTTTTGTGGGAGTTGCCCTGAACTATTAATCTTCCGAGGAAACCTGAATGATGAGCTTGCCGAAATTTGTGCCTTCCAGCAGGCCGATGAACGCTTCAGGTGCTTTGTCGAGTCCCTCGACAATTTGCTCCCGGTAATACATCTTGCCACTTTTAAGAATTTGGCTCATTTCCCGAACAAATTCATCATAACGATGGCCGTAGTCGTCGAAGATGATGAACCCTTTTACTGTAAGGCGCTTGATCAGGATGGTGGCCATTAATTGCGACAATCGATCCGGGCCATCGGGAAGACTGGTTGCGTTGTAACGGGAAATCAAGCCGCAAACGGGGATTCGCGCTCCAACGTTTAAAAGTGGCATAACAGCGTCGAAGACCTTGCCACCGACATTTTCATAGTAAATATCTATACCGCCGGGGCAGGCAGTTTTTAACTGTTCGTCGAAATCAGCATTTTTGTGATTCAGGCAGGCATCAAAGCCGAGCGTGTCGATTGCATATCTACATTTTTCAGGGCTACCTGCCACCCCCACTACCCGGCACCCCTTGAGTTTACCTAGTTGGCCGACGGTTGCACCCACGGGGCCTGTTGCAGCAGCGACAACCAGTGTCTCACCATCTTGAGGTTTGCCTATATCGAGCAGGCCCATATATGCAGTGAACCCTGGCATACCCATAATGCCGAGAGCATAGGAAGGTTTTTCAGGGTTACTGCCCAATCGGGTGAGATCTGAACCGTCTGAAATTATATGGGACTGCCAACCACCATAGGTCAGTACCCAATCGCCTTCCTGGAATTTCGGGTTCAAGGATTCTTCAATACGGCAGACAGTGGCACCTACCATAGCTTCACCAATTTTCACCGGGGCCGCATAGGAGGGGGCATCACTCATCCGACCGCGCATATATGGATCCAGCGATAAGAAGACGGTCCGCAGAAGAACCTGATTCGCAGTCAGTTGCGGCAAGGTGACTTCTTCCATTCTGAAGTTGTCTTTGGTCGGGGCACCCTTAGGTCTTGAAGCGAGAACTATCCTGCAGTTTTTGTGCTCTAAACTTTTCATATTGATCCGTCCGAGGTGAAATTATCGTGATTTTTTAGATCGGCATAAAGGAGCAACCGTATGTGAAGTTCTGGTTAGCTGATTTGCTTTATTATTAAGTACCTTATTAGTCACTGCCGGGAGTTTGACAAGGGCAGTGTCTGCGATTTCGGCTTTTGTGCTGAGTCGGCAAAAGTGAGGGGGGCTTCTCAGGTTTGGCAGGATTCCAGGGGGGAGATTAGCAAAGTTGATCCAGTACCTGCACTGTCTGCATGCACCGATGAACGTCGCAGTGGTCAATGAATAATGTTGACAAAACAATACGATGCAGTTAAACGTAAATTGTCGGCCAGCCGGCCGACTGACAACCAGCAGGACGGAGGCGTCGGGTGAGCGTGCAGAAAAAATGTGCTGAAAAGCCAAATAATAAAGAGCGGATCCAGGATGTTGCCGAGGGGCTTTTTGTAGAAAAAGGGGTCCACAATACCAGTCTGTCTGACGTGGCCAAGGCAACAGGAATAAGTAAAGGAACGCTGTATTACTACTTCAGCTCCAAAAACGACCTGATATTTGCAATTACGGAACGCCAGATGGCCGGGTTGACCGAAGAGCTACTCGATCTGGTGGCAAATACCATGCAGGATAAGTCGTTGGCAGAGGCTATTGGTCTGGTGCTAGAGGCACTGATTCAGGCCGAAACCCGTGGGCGTCTGCATAACTACCTGATGCATGAGGCATTAACAGGCAATGAGGCACTCAGGGAACGCTTCAGGGGCAAATACAGTGAATGGCGACAGTTGCTGGTCGCGAATATGGCGCAACTCGACCCGGAAAGTGTCAATCATCCCTATCTGGCAGACACCATCATTGCGGTGATAGACGGTTTCATTCTCCAGAGCCTGCTTGGTGCAAGAGATATCCCCACCAAAGAGATAGGTGAGTATTTAAGCAGATTCTAACCAGTACGGAAGGGGTATTTCAGCTGAAAATATGCTGTGCTTTCAGATGATCATGTAATGCAGTCTATGGATTGGACATAAAAGAAGGGGGTATAATGTGAAATTCTGCAAAGCTGTCCCGCCCAAAAGGAAATGGCTGAAAGAATATATCTGCCAGATCGTTTTGTCTGTTCTTGGTCGGGCATTGCAGAGTGCTGCAAAGTTTGATCACCGCCTCGAAAACGAAGTAGCTCAGTTGCCGGAAGGTTTCACAATAAAAATGGTGGTATTGCCGGAGAGGGAAACAGGCCGGATCTCCCCCACAATGGTACTGGAGAAAGCGAACGGCAGGCTCAAATATACAGGCCGTCTCCGTTCCCGGGCAGATCTTACCATACGCTTTAACAATCTCGAATCTGCCTTTTTGGTGCTCACCCCCCAGATGGGGGCGGCCAGAGCCTTTTCCGAAAGCAGGTTGAGTGTTGTCGGCGATCTGGCAAAAGCCGTAGCCTTGACCCGTTGTCTGAATGTTACTCTTGCCTATCTCTATCCTGGAGTTATTGCCAGGAGGCTGGTTAAGCGACTACCGGAGCCGATTCACTCTTTATACAGACGCAGGTTGTATCTCTACATGGTTGGCATCCCATTTGGGCGATAACCACTTCAATATAAGTATTGTGTAGTATCAAATTGTTATCGGGGAATATGTGTTGAGTCGTCCATAATCAAAGGAGTCGCACATGATACCGTCGTATTACGAATTCAGTAATCCTGTTAAAATTGTTTCGGGGCAGAGAGCGCTCGAGAACATACCTTCCGAATTAAAGAATTTTGGGGTCCAAAGGCCACTGGTGATCACGGATCAGGGTGTGGCAGGAGCCGGTTTGGTCAAGAAGCTGATCAAGGCATTTTACAGTTCCGAGGTGACCATCGGGGCGATATATGACACGGTTCCAGCCGATTCATCCAGCCTGGTGGTGAATGAAATAGCGGTAATTTTTGCAGAGAATTGCTGTGATTCGATCATAGCAATCGGAGGTGGTTCACCGATCGATACTGCCAAGGGGGTCAATATTCTGGTTTCGGAAGGTTCTGATGACCTGATGAAATTTATGGGTGTGGATATTCTTGAAAAGCCGATGAAACCGCTGCTGGTTATTCCGACCACCTCCGGCACTGGTTCAGAAGTTACCCAGGTCGCCGTTATCTCGGACCCGGAACGGAATGTTAAAATGGCATTTGCGTCGAGGCGTCTCTTGCCGAATGTGGCGATTCTTGACCCGCGGATGACCCTGACTATGCCACCCAAAATAACAGCCGCCACCGGTATGGATGCGTTGGCCCACGCCATGGAGGCATATACCGGCTTGCAGAAAAACCCTTTAAGCGATGCGTATGCTGTTGCTGCGATAAAGCTTGTCGGTGAACATCTTCTCTCTGTTGTTCAGGATGGAACTGGGCGCGAATCACGTATGGCTATGGCCAATGCTGCCACCATGGCTGGTATTTCGTTTTCTAACTCAATGGTGGGCGTGGTGCATGCTCTCGGCCATGCTGCGGGTGGCGTTGCGCATATTCCCCATGGGCAGGCAATGTCAATTTTTCTTCCCCTCGGCCTTGAATACAATTTGAGTGTGAACGAGGATTTGATTGCCGAGCTTCTGCTCCCTCTGGCTGGTCCTGAACTTTACGCAGGAACCCACTCGGATGAGCGTGCGTTTAAGACAATCTCTGTCATTAGAGATCTACAGAGATCACTCTATAAGTGTTGTCAGCTTCCTATGAATCTGCGAGACGCAGGTGTGGCAGAACATCAGCTCGGGGAGATTGCCAGAGCGGCAATCTCAGACGGCTCGGTAACCTTCAACACAAGAGAGCTTGAGTATGAGGATGCGCTTAATATTCTGAAAAAGGCGTATTGAGAACTGAATTGTTAACATGAGCAGGGATTGGACCGCAATGACACAGGAATTCACAGGGCCCGGCAATAGAATCCTTGAAGTTGACTTGTCTACGGGCAAGGTATCGATCTACCAGGTAAAGGATAAGGAAAGACGCCTCTATCTGGGAGCAAAAGGGCTAGGTCTGAAACTCCTCTTTGACCGTCTCAAACCTGGCAGGGCCCCTCTGGGGCCGGACAATATTCTCGCGATCATGCCAGGAGTGCTGCTTGGTATGGGTGGCCCCTGCACAGGCAGGTTTCATGCCCTGGCCAAATCTCCCTTGACGGGTATCATCTCAACATCTTCCTGCGGCGGACCCTTTGGTCTGGCGCTTCGCACAGCCGGTTGGGGCGGTATCCTTGTTTCAGGAAGTTCGGAAAAACCAGTCTATATCCTGATTGATGAGCACGGTGCGAGCATTCATGCTGCGGATCATCTCTGGGGAAAATCCACAGTGGAAACTCAGGATGTACTGGATGATGAGAAACAGAGTTCGTTATTGATCGGCCCGGCCGGAGAAAATCTGGTGCGTTATGCCAATGTTCGTTCCGGCAAGAGATTCCTCGGGAGAGGCGGGCTTGGTGCGGTGATGGGGGCCAAGAAGCTCAAGGCGCTGGTTGCGTGCGGCGGAGCCTATCGAATTGCCCCAGTCAGTAAAAAGGAGTACAAGCGGGCGGCAAAGCGAGGCAGTAGCTATATAGCACGCAATGAGATGAGTGCTGTGCGGCTCAGGAATTACGGTACGAATTCCAATGTGAATCCGAACAACAGGGCCGGGATTCTGCCGGTGAAAAATTTTTCCGATGGCAGAGATGACAGAGCGTATCAAATATCCGGCGAAATGGTAAAGGACGTTCACACCACCCGGTTCGAGACCTGCAAGCCATGCAAGATCCTCTGTGGTCATAAAGGCAATTATGGTGGGAAAACCTTAGCAGTGCCGGAATATGAGACTACAGCCATGCTCGGCTCTAACCTGGATATCTTTGATCGACAGGCCATTGCCGAATTCAACGAGCTTTGTGGTGAGTTGGGGCTTGATACCATCAGTACCGGCGGGACTCTGGGCTGGGCTATGGAGGCTGCTGAAAAAGGTCTGATCGATATGGATCTGAGATTTGGCGAGCAGGAGAAGGTTGCCGAAGTAATAGCCGATATAGCCTATGGCAGAGGGTTTGGCAAAGAGCTAGGTCTTGGTTGTCGGGCTTTGTCTGAAAAATATGGTGGGCAGGATTTTGCCATGCAGGTCAAGGGCCTTGAGATGGCAGCCTACGACCCTAGAGGAAGTTTCGGGCAAGGCCTTGCCTATGCAGTGGCCAACAGGGGTCCATGTCATCTTTCGGCATATCTGGTGGCGCTGGAGAATTACTTTGGATTGCTGAAGCCTGACACCATCCGGGCGAAACCTGAGTTCGTAATTTTCTTCGAGCGCCTGACCTGTTGTATCAATGCCCTGCAAACCTGTCAATTTACCATGTACTCCTACACCCTGGAACCGCTGCTGTCTAAATATACCCCAGATCTGATCTTGGGATTGCTGATGCAGAATATCCCGAAGCTTGCCATAGCTCTGATCGACTTCAGCACTTACACCCAACTGTGGAATGGAGCCACCGGGATACGAATGTCGAACCGCGAATTTTTACAGGCAGGGGATCGTATCCATGTCCTTGAACGATATATGAATATTCGTGAAGGGAGAACTGGATCAGAAGATATCCTGCCCTTGCGGTTGACGAAAGAACCATTGCCCTGTGATGCAGAGAAGAAGACTGTACCCATAGACGATCTTGTTCCACGCTATTACAGCTTACGGGGCTATGATCAAAATGGTGCCCCCGGTAAGAACATTCTGAAAAAACTGAAGATAAACGAAGTTTGAAAGAGGTGTTGTTGAAGTGTTGGCGTATGACCAAAACGGGTCCGCTAATTGACTTTAACGTAAAAGGCATATTGTGCAGTATCCCGTTTTAAATAGTGAAGAGAGAGGAGGGCAATTGATTGTATCGGGATCAATTGCGAAATACTTCAACGTAATGGGAGAAAAGCATGAAGAAAACTATCTGTGTTGTTGCTTCTCTGGGTATCATTTCCGGCGGTACAGCTTGGGCTTCAGGATATCGCATACCTGAGCAATCGGTAGACGCCACTGCCAAGGCAAGTGCCAACATCGCTTCGGCAAGTCGTGCTGATACGGCCTACTATAACCCTGCAAAAATGACCTGGATGGAGGACACGTGGCATATTCAAGGAAATCTCACATATCTCTATCTCTCGAGTGTTGAATATGAAGACGATCGAACACCAGCTTTTGACAGTGATTCTGAAAAGGAACACTGCCTGCTGCCAACAGGATTTATAGTTTCACCAAGCTATGGCGGGGCGCGCTTCGGCCTTTCAATTACTGAACCGTTTGGCCTGAAGAAGCGATGGCAGGAGGGGTATGCCAAGGCGTTCGCTGAAGAATTCTCCCTGGCTGTTTTCGATATAAACCCGACGGTGAGTTATGGTATAGGAGATATGTTCTCGGTGGCGGCAGGACTTAGGATGATTTATTCCGAAGCAAAGGTAAAAAGCACAGGATTGTATGTCCCTGAACGAGAGGACGATGGGGTAGTAGAGTTGGTAGGGCCTTTCTCCAGATCGATGGAGGACGGTACGATAGAATGGGGCTGGAATGTAGCATTGGCGGCAAAACCAAATGATCGGCTGGATCTGGCTGTTACCTATCGCTCGAATGTGGATCTCGAATTCGAGGATAACAGCTATCTAAATATAATGGGAAATCCTTTTACAGTATACGGTGAGGTTGAAGTCCCGGCACCAGCCGTTCTGGCTGTTGCAGTAGCCTATGACGTCACAGATAAGCTCAACATAGAATTGGTTTGGGATAGAACCTTCTGGTCAGAGTATGACGCGCTTGAATTCAACTATGCACCGCCCTTTAATGATCCGGAATCAAATCCTTTTGCTCTGCCAGCCGCAAGAGACTGGGATGATGCCGATACCTTTCGTATTGGCATTACTTACAAGTTGAATGAAAAATATACGCTCATGGCGGGCTTTGCCTACGATGACGATCCAATCCCTACCGAAAATCTGGAATTCAGCACACCTGATTCAACCGGCTATATCTACACAATCGGCATGCAATACGCGGTCAATGACAAGATGGATATTGGCATAGCAGCTCTCTATGATCATAAAGAAACCAGATCGAATACTGCTGATCCTGAGGGTATAGTTTTTGGCGAATTTTCGAATGCCTGTGCGGTGCTGGTTACAGCTGGCCTGAATTACCGATTCTGATAAGAAATGCAGCTATCACGCAATACTGGTCTCGAAACTATAACGGGCAGGGGGGAATCTGCCCATTATAGAGGTAATCGATCTTGAGAGCAGGTTAGGCCTTAAACTCAAGCCATTTTTTCCCATCAGCAGCGTGAACAAGTGCCTCCAATACCAGCATGTTATTCAGCGAATCAGAAAGTGGGGTCGGAAGCTGGCTGTCCTCTGAAATAGCCTCACAGAACAGGTCTGCCTGTATTGTGTATTGATCGCATGCTGGAAAGGTGAATGTCTTTAATGAACTTGCCTGGTCGGGTATTTCCTTCTGGAGGACAATCTCACACTCTCTGTCCGGTGGAGCATTAAATGGGATAAGGATTTCTATGCGACCGGAAGTACCGAGAATGTTCACCCGTTGATACGGTGAAAGCTGGGTTGAGCAGGTGAACGAGGAGACTTTACCGCCAAAATCCATCATGCCCGAAAATAACCGGTCAGTGCCGAAATCAGGATCGCGGTCGATAAAGCCTGTGACACGATCCGGCTCAGCATCAAAAAGGAATCGGGAGAGTGAGATGTTGTAACAGCCGATATCCATCATGCCGCCACCACCTATATCTGAAATATTCCGGATATTTCCAGGATCATTATTGAAGTAGGAAAAAAACGACTGGATGGTAATCAGCTCACCGATTGCTCCACTCTCAACCAGCTGTTTAGCCTCGATCCACTGCGGGTGGTGGCGATACATAAAGGCTTCCATGATTTTCAAGTCTGGAAAGCAGGATGCAGCATCGATAAGCTTTTGTGCTTCGCCACTATTCAGGCCAATCGGTTTCTCACAGAGAACATGCTTACCTGCCTCGAGGGCTTTTATCGACCACTCGACATGCAGATGATTGGGCAGAGGGATATAAACGGCATTAATTTCAGGGTCAGCCAATAGTTCTTCATAACTGCCATAGGCCTTGGCTATGCCTAACTGCTTAGAGTACTGCCTTGCATTGTCAAGATTACGCGAGCAGATAGCCGTAACCTCACAATGGGCAGACCGCTGCATGGCAGGAATGACTTTCTGGCGAGCAATTTTGGCGGTGGAGAGGATGCCGAACCGGATTGTATTCATTTTCACTCCTCCAAAGAGTATGAATGTACTGTTTGCCCCAACATTAATTGATATCCATAACAGGTGGCAATAGAAACAGATCAGGCAACTGGCAGGAAGCAATGCAGCTGGTTTGGCCCTTAGCAAGAATGGATAGCCGGGATTGTCAGATGTCGTCGGCTATCTATATGGAAATGAATTTATTATTGTCCTGGGCCACTGGCCTGATCTGACCGAAAAGGGGGCTGCAAAGGGCAAATATTTCTTTTAGGCAGAAAGTAATAGATAACGTGTTGATGGTTCTTGAAAGGGTTCTTCGCCTAACCGGCGAAGAGTCATGACTGAAGGAGTGAAAAATTGCGGGCGGGGTGGAAGTGTTGTTACATGTTCCAGGCGGTTTCCGGCTTGAACGTTTGAATACTATAGTTTGAGCTGGCTGGCAGCATCCGCTCGATATTTGCTATTTCATGGGTGGACATGAGTTCTTTAACCTCGGTGGTGCGAAAGAGGTGCGGGGTGCCGGAGTTTGCAAGTATTTCAATACTTCTGTTAATCTTTTCAAGATCTACGGGCGTACCGCACAGCCTCTCATAATTTCCCCAGTCAGCCTTGATGTCCATGGCGATATAATCGACCAGCTCTGCTTGAATGACCTGCTTCAACATTTTCGGGTTGCTGCCATTGCTGTCCAGCTTGATCTTGTAGCCCATCCCCCTGATCGTGGCCAAAAAGTCGGGTAAGTCAGCATGAATCGTCGGCTCGCCACCGGTCACCACTACTCCTTCCAATTTGCCAGAACGAGTCTTCAGCCAGGAGAGCACTTCCTCAACGTCGAGTTCATGCTCTCCAGCAGTCGGCAACAGGCTGCCATTATGACAAAAGGGGCAACGAAAGTTGCACCCTTGAGTAAAGATAATGGCAGCCGGAGTTCCCGGAAAATCGGAGAGGCTGAACTTCTGTAAACCTCCTAACCGCACTATTTCACCACTGTGAAGTGGGAACGTTGGGCAAATTCGGACTGCTTTCCTTCATTCCACTGCTGTACCGGGCGGAGATAACCGACAACACGTGAGTAAATTTCGGTGTCGGCATTACAAGTTGGGCAGGAGGTAACTTCTCCATTTACATAGCCATGATCAGAGCAGATAGAGAATGACGGACTCAGGGTAAAATACGGGATCTGGTAGTTGTTGCAGGTTGAACGTACGAAGTTCTTCACTGCCTCAGGATCCGGTGCAGCCTCGCCCAGGAAGATATGCTGGACTGTGCCGCCGGTATACCTGGTCTGCAGGCTGTCCTGCAGGTCTAAGATCTCATGGATGTCGTCACTGTAGTTAATCGGCAACTGGGTAGAGTTGGTGTAGATCGGGGTTTTGCCATCGCTTGTTCTGAGGGCGGTGGTCAACTCCGGAAAGCGCTTCTGATCTATCTGGGCCAGACGGAAACCGGTACCTTCAGCCGGGGTGGCTTCAAGGTTGTAGTGGTTGCCTGTCTCTTCCTGAAAGGTGGAAAGCTTCTCACGGATATAATCAAGAATTTCCTCGGCAAACTGTTTGCCTTCAGCACTGGCAATACCATCTCCTATCACGCTGAGACAGGCCTCGTTGGCGCCGATCACGCCGATGGTGGAGAAATGGTTTTCCCAGTAGCGACCAAAGCGCTCATATACTTTGCGCAGATAGTATTTGGTGTATGGGTAAAGCCCCTTGGTGGTGTAGTTTTCGAGCACCTTGCGTTTCAGTTCGAGGCTTGCTCTGGCAATTGCCAGCTGAGCATTTAACCGTTCAAAAAACTCGGTCTTATCCTTGCTCTGGTAACCGAGTGCAACCAGGTTGATGGTGACAACACCGATGGAGCCGGTGAGCGGGTTGGCGCCGAACAGACCGCCCCCTCGTTTTTCCAGCTCACGGGTGTCAAGCCTCAGACGGCAACACATGGAGCGGGCGTCTTCCACGGAGAGGTCAGAGTTGACGAAGTTGGCAAAATAGGGGATGCCGTATTTGGCCGTCACCGACCAGAGCTTATCAAGGCTCTGGTCCTCCCAGTTGAAGTCCGGACTAATATTGTAGGTTGGGATGGGAAAAGTGAAAACACGGGCATTGGCATCACCTTCAGACATAACTTCTAAAAAGGCCTCGTTGATCATGTTCATTTCAGCCTGATAGTCGCCGTAGCAGGTTTCCTGCTCAACCCCGCCAATCACAACCGGCAGGTCGCGTAAGGTGGATGGCGGCTGAAGATCCATGGTGAGGTTGGTAAAAGGTGTCTGGAAGCCGACACGTGTCGGTACATTCAGGTTAAAAATAAACTCCTGAATTGCCTGTTTTACCTCTTTATAGCTCAGCTTATCGTAGCGGACGAAAGGGGCAAGCAAAGTGTCGAAGCTTGAAAAAGCCTGGGCACCGGCGGCCTCACCCTGAAGGGTGTAGAAGAAGTTGACAACCTGGCCCATCGCACTCCTGAAATGCTTAGCCGGAGCAGAGGCAGCTTTGCCTGGTACGCCACGGAAGCCTTTTTTGAGCAAATCCTGGAGATCCCAGCCAACACAGTAGACAGAGAGCAGACCGAGGTCGTGGATATGCAGGTCGCCACTCTCGTGAGCCTGCCGTACCTCAGGGGGATAGATGCGGTGCAGCCAGTAGGTCTTGCTGGTTTCGTTGGCGATATAGTTGTTCAACCCCTGAAGTGAATACGCCATGTTGGAGTTTTCATTCACCTGCCAGTCAAGTCGGTCGAGGTAGTTGTCGATGAGCTGCACATCGGCTTCTTCGATCATCTCGCGGCGGCGATTCTGCTGATCGCGATAGAGGATGTAGGCCTTGGCTGATTTTCTGTGGGGTGAGGCGAGCAGAGCCTCTTCAACCAGATCCTGGATCTCTTCAACTTCAGGTATGCCCTCAACAATCTGGTGTGCCAGTGACAATACCTTAATGCTGAGTCGTTTGGCTTCGTCTTTACCGAACTCGCCGGTTGCAAGACCTGCTTTGGCTATGGCCATTGTGATTTTGTGTGATTCAAACGAAACAACTTCACCGTTCCGTTTTCTGATCTTATATAGGCCAAGCGGTCGGATCTCTGCTGGATGTGCTGACATAACTCCTCTCCTCGAAGGTGGTCAATGACTGTGAGGTATTGGCAGGTCTTCGGACTTTCAGACATTTTGCCGTAGTGCTGGTATCAACAACGGCGTAAGTGGGATTCTCGCGCAGGTCGTGCCTGGTAAGAACCACTGTTGCCTAATCACCATAGCTTCCCGGACTATCTGGTTTACATACGAAAAAATTCCGGATGAAGATCCTGACAGTTCCAGTGCATTTGAATGGTTTTCGTTTCTGATAACCGCTGCGGGACAGTTCTGGCTTCTCACCAGATTCCCTGTTGCCACACTTCACCTGAAGTGAACCAATACAATGAGGCGCCTACTTTATATTGTGCGAGGGGGCAAAGTCAACCACTAGATAGTGTGTTCCATCATGAAGTTGTTCGCATTTCTGCTAACGAAATCGTTTCTATGCGAAGTTCGGTTGAAGTAGGAAGGAAAGTGTGAGGAAAAAAAATCAGGTGTTTTTTTGAGCCCCATCACATCTGGTGAGTAATCTCAGAATCGGTTTGTAATGGGGCGGCGGTTGGTCTCGGGCAACTGAAGATTAAGGGCTTTGGTTATCCTGGGCATTGTCTCCGGCAGCTTCTCCGGTTTCACTGCCGGTGTCCCCCTGATCGACACGTTCCCTATCCTACATCTCCATGATTTTTGCCGCCTGCGGCAAATACTGGGGTTGTGCTAATGAGATAGATAAATTTTTTCATGGATTTCTCCATTAGAGACGAGAAGAGATCGACCACTGCCTGGCGCGTGGACACAATCTGATTATGTATTGTAATCTACTAAGAAAAAGTTAGTAAAAGCAGTGTGTTGTCGCAGGAAAACTGTTGTTTTCTTTAGGGGGGTACTTCGCGAAAGGCGCTCTGCTTGTGACTCTATAGTCAGGTCTAGACTGTGAAACCAACGAGTGCCAAGCGGTACTCAGTGCCGCCTGGCGTTCCTTTGCGGTTGCTTGTGATCTGGTTATAGACCTTAGTCAGGTTGTTGGATGAATAATTCTGATTACCACTGAGGATCAGCTTCACGGAGTGAGGGGTGCGGAGAAAGGTGGTAGGAGTACAAACTTAAAGCTAAAAGCACTACTCTACAAGCCGATTGCGGAGCTATTCCGGGGATTGGTCACGTACCAATCAGTCACGTTCATCATTACATGTCTATCTCCTAACCTTTTCAAGCTGAAGATTAGGGATAATCAGATATTTTAATAATACTAATGGCAACTTTTAAGAACATAATTCCGACCATAAATTTTTTTTAAAAAAAAGTGAATGCTCCACGGAGTTGTTATTGTTCTTTATCTGGTAGAGGTTTGTGACATAGGGGATTCTATTGACATAATTACCACCATAAAAAATAAATGTCTTCATTTATAGGGCTTTCATAAATTCCTCAAATACCTCCAGTGCTTAATGTTTGTGCTAGGTCGATTGGGTTCAATAATGGATATGAAATAAATAGAAAATTGGCCCTTCTTATGATGTGATGTGGAATTGTGTGTTTCGCTTCAAGTGTACCATGTGTTTTCTTTTCTCCTTCAAACCTCAGATCTTTATTTTTTTGTTTCGTGTCGATAGCTCTAAGTAATTAAATAATTGTATATAATATTCACTTTAGTTCTTGATTGAACTGGTTTAGTCTGTTAGTTGTCTGTAGAAATGTATAATGATAGTGATGTGTTGGGCTCGATTTGTGTTGTGTTTGATGTTCAGGAGATTGCTCTTCTGATAATCTCGAAACCGCATGGATAATCAGTGGGGGAAACGTGTATTCTGTGAAGAAATATTATGGTGAGGCCCAAATAAAGAGCTGTTGCGGCTTTACTCTTATAGAAATTTTAGTTGTGGTATCTGTTATCACAATTCTCTGCGGAATTTCTTTTTCTGCTTTAGGTAAATGGGTTCCCAATTATCGTTTAAAGGCAACCACCCAGGAGATATATGCATCTTTTCAAAAAGCCAGGGTGTATGCCGTAAAGACAAATAGAACGGTTTACTTCACTTTTAATGTAGATCCTTCCTGTACAGGTAGTTCAAGTTACTCATTTGAGGATTCTGCGGGCAACATTGTTGCTGGCGGAAGTATGGCTGATGGTATTTGTATTCTGAATTCTTCTTTTGCCAATAAGGATGAGACAAATGAGAGTGGATTTGACCCAATGGGCCTGTCTGGAGGAGCAATTGGCAAAATCGAGCTTGGCCATACGAAAATAAGCAGAACACGAGAGTTGAGTCAGAGTTCTGCAGGCTCAATCCAAATTAATTAGGGTGGGGTATTGCGGGTGCAAAAGATGAACAGAAGATCAAGAGAAAGAGGTTTCACCCTTGTAGAACTCCTTATCGCGATGGCTGTCGGCTTAATGGTTATGATGGCCGTTTTTCAAATTTACGCCAAACAGCAGGATGTATACGAAGCCCAGCTCGATGTCACTGAGATGCAGCAAAATATCCGTGCGGCAATGAAACTGCTGGCCCGTGATATACGAATGGCTGGCTATAACGGTGCTGAGCTGAGCACCATAGGAGAAGGCACTGGTAAGATCGTCCAGATTAAACCTGACCTTATCTATTTCACCATCGATCGAAATGAGGATGGTGACGTTTCAGACACAGACGAACATATCGCGTACGACCTCAAAGAAGACAATGGTGTTTTAGCTCTACGTCGTACTGCTGCTAATGGCACGATTGATACCGAAGATAAGGGAAGCGGTCACTGGGAAGTTAAAAGTGGCAGTGGGCCGGTAATCGTAGCAGAGCGCATCGAGAAGATAGAGTTCATGTACCTTGATGAGGATGAAAAGGAAACATCAGACGAGGATCTGGTAAAAACTGTTGTTGTCTCAATCATTGCCAGAGCGGAAGAACCGGATTCCTCCTTTAAAAATTCATTCATCTATAACCCTGCATCCAATCTTGCCGCCTATAACAAAGGAACATTGTCCGGAGATAAGTGGCAATTTAATGATAATTACCGAAGGCGATTCAAGATTATGACCGTCGATTGCAGAAACCTGAGGTTATAGAACTATGAGATTAAGAGATACAAGTGGTTTTACCCTTATTGAAGTCCTTATTGCCATTGTTGTTTTTGGTGTGGGAATTTTATCTTTGGTGTCAATGCAGGTTGCCGGCATCAAGGGCAATGCAAAGGCAGAAAGAATAACCGTGGCCTCGGATTGGGGATCTGACCAGATTGAGCAACTCTTCTCCCTGGAGTATGACGATCCCGATCTGGTGGATGACAACAGCATCACCAATACCGCCATAAACGCAGATTCTACGGCAGGTCTTAATAGTTTTACCGACACTACAGCCGATGGTAAGAGAGTTTCCCCCGACGGGTATTTCACAATTTACTGGAATGTAGCAGAGAACGTGGCACTGCCGAATACAAAAACCATTCGCGTGTTGGTTGTGCGTGCGGTGAATGGTGGGACCAGGACGGTAACGATGAATTATCTCAAAGCTAAATATCTATAATCTCCGATGGCTATGAAAAATAAGACGATATCGATTGGTAATCCCGAAGGGTTTGTACTCGTTGCTGCGCTGTTGATCATGTTGGTTCTTACAATCCTGGGAATCGCCACTACAACCAACACCTCTATTGAATTACAGATTGCCAGCAACGATAAGGTGAATAAAAAGACATACTTTGAGGCCGAAGCCGGAGCCGCGTTGGGAACGGAAATTATAGAACAATCGTTCAGCTGTGTGGCGGGATTCAAAGAAACTGATGCGACCAATAAATGGGCTGATCTTGGTGGCACAGATATTCGGGTCTATAGCCGGGATGGAGACTATGTGCTCTATAACAACGCTCGGTCCACTAGTGCAGCAGCCCTGGCTAGTAAAATCGGTGATCCGGATAAGGCCGATGCAGCCTATCCCAAAAGCAACCTCAAGACGAGTGGAACTGATGATGAAGAAACCGGTTATCTCTACTTTGAGGCAAAAACAATGGTGCAGATTGGTGGTGCCTTGCAAATGACAGCCGGATATGAAGGCAAAGGTAAGTCGGCCGGCCAGGGTGGAGTGGCGAAAGTGATCGATGTCTACTCCCAGTTTGCTGGCCAGACCGAGAGCCAGACAACTATAGCTATGGGCTGGCGTCATCTGGTGGGTACTGAAGATCCAAGCGCATGTCAGTACTAGCTATAAAAGTTCTTTTGATTGTCAAGACTGTGTGACCATTTTACGGCAAATTGTGGAGTCATAAGAGAGTTGAGGAAATGAAACGGCAAGAAATGAAAGTTCTGATTATTGGTCTCTTCGGGTTGATACTGTGCAGTTTTACGTCGCCTGTTTTTGCGGCGGTTTGTGGTGAGGGCACGGGGGAACCACCGTTTCTTGCATCGGGGTCTGATGCGAATTTACTGATCCTTATAGATAATTCCGGTTCCATGCTGGATATGGCCTATGTTGATAATCAGACCTACACGGGGACTGATTATAAAGGAGATACCATCTCCTATGAAACGAGTTGTCTTGATAAGTCATATCTGCTTGAAGATGATGGCAGTCTCGATACTGCAAAATCGTATGCCGGGTATTTTGAAGAAGATACTTTGTATAAATGGAGTGAGGTAATTCCCTGGCAGACCGGTACAATCTATGCCTCAGATACATATGTGACCAGCAAGGGTGTTCTCTACCAGGCAACCTGTAGCCCGGTTGCTCCGGCTACTGCCTGTACTTCAGCCGGCACGTCTCTTGAAAATGATACGGGGCTTATCTGGACGGAAGTAGACCTGACTTCTGTTGAAGAGTGGTCGAACAGCCAAAACTGGGCGCAAAATTCCCTGGTCAGCTACGATGGGATGCTATTTTTGAGTAATGGTGCTGCTGCTTCCTCAACCAATGGTTCAAATTCGCTCTATGAAGATACCGATGCTTCAGGCAATCTCCTTTGGGATAAAATCGAAGGCTATTTTGAGGAAGTTGGTGATGCCTCAGATAGCGGTGTCGATGCATGTCCCAGTGCATCCTATAAAGCCGAGAGCGCCTGGAATGATGACGGAACGAGTAAGACACGGAAAGACCTGCAGATTACCTATGATGATACTAAAGCACCGACAGCAGTAACCTGTTTTGGAGCGAGCGGAAAACTTCTTAACTGGGCATCTGCTTCTAAGATTGATATCCAGAAGAAAATTCTCACAGGCGGAAAACTCTCAACAGGTGCCGAGGCAACAACCGATGATGACCGACTGGTCTCCGAGCATCGTGGTTGTTCAGGGCGGGGTTTTACCAAGGAGATAACGGTGACACCGACTACTGGAGGAGTTTCCCAGCAATTGGTCTTTAAGATTCGTGGTGGCGCCGATGATGTTGATAAATTAGGAGAGAATGATTTTACCACCCGCATCGAGATCGTAGGCATGAGTGCCGGTGGTATTAACTATGCCGATTGTGCAAGGTATCTCGAAGAGTTGCAGAATTCAAGCCCTCAGCTGCCGGTTCTTAAAAACTCAATGGAAGGCTGTATGTATGGTACTCAGGATGTGTCTGAGTCTGCCAACATCTACCACTCGTCCATACATGACTGTTGGAAGATCAATAAAGGTGAAGAACCTCCCCACGCGGGTAACTTGGCAACACATTGCGAGGCGGTCTATCAACAGGGCAATACTGGTTACCCGGATAAAGATCCATGGAAAATTACCCCCTGGGACCCTGAATATATCTGTTATGGCCAGTGGGATAGTGTAAACCCACCTGATCCTGCTGCACCTAATTGGACAGGCACGGGCTATGTCGGTCGTTGCTGGGAGGACTGGCCGATCAGTTCCGGTGGCGGTGTATGTGAACAAAAAACATGTGATTGCGACGATGGATCATGGGCATCGAAAAGTAATTGGGATGAAGGTGAATGTTATCAGAACTTCAATAGTGTTGGCAACCTGTGTAGTAATGGTCTGCAATATGAGTGTGATAACGATACATCGGTAGATACCTCAAAAAACAATCCAGGTTGTGGAGGCGGGGGAAAATTTGAAGCTGTAAGTGTACTCTCTGATAACACAACTTTGTGCGATTCGAATGCCAGCGGCTGGACGCAAAACGAGTGTTATGATGATATCAATGGAACCTGTTGGGGAGAGGTTAGTGCTGGCTGGGGATCTCAGGAGGCCAAGGACTGTATCGAGCAGGCTGAAAGAGACTACTGTGGCGATATGCAGATGCCGCAGGTTATCGACCCAACCGATTTGCTGTCATATTCCAGTGGCAGTTCAGAAACCTGGGGAATTGTCGGTGCATTGGTTGACGCGGGCATTTATGGCCAGATGGGAGTGGAAAATCCACTACTCACCATGAAGGGGCTCATAAAGGTTTCCGCACAGCCTGAAGGTATTATTCAGCGTACAGCTCAGGATCTTCGTGTTGGTGCAATGGCATTTCATCACAATGGAGCCGCCACAGAGTGTTTGAACCCTGATCCTGATAACTCCATTGAAGAGTATTGCCCCCAGGGGAATAAAGATGGTTCCGGAGTAATTTCGCCGATAAAACTGGGAAGCAGACTGACCTATGATGATAATAACGATGGCCTGTATCAGAGTTCCGTTGATGCGCGCCATGTGGATGACCTGGCGTCCGCTATCAACAGTGTTCAGGCCACCTCATGGACACCTCTGGCAGAGGCAATGTATAACGGCATCGGCTATTACACCCAGAATACCCAGATTCGATTGAATAATGGCGATTTCTTCACCGATAGTGATGTCAATGCCGGCTTGAGGGTTGGAGACTATTATCCGGCCGGGGCATATATTTTATACAGCTCAAGTCTGTATACCACCTCAAGCGGTGGTATTGCCGAAGACAGTAATCCCGGTACTGACAGTGGAATAGTCTGGACGCAGGTCACTGGTTATGAGGGGTACTGGACCAATGGTACTGCGTATGACTCAAATGATATTGTGCAGGATAACGGTAAATTCTATATCACAATGGGTGGCGGAACGAGCCATTTGAAAGGAGAAGCTTCAAGTTTAGGAAAGAGCGGCCCTCTCTACGATTCGGGAGTAGACTGGGAGTTTCTCATCGATCCCGTAATCAGCCCGTGCCAGGAGAATTTTGTACTTATCATCACCGAAGGCGCATCCACCGCAGATGTCAATGATGATGTTGCCAGATTTGTTCGCGGAGAGCATGGCCAGAATTCCATTGATATAGTTGATGGAAGTGAAGGTGCAGAAGACGCTGCCGTCTCAGGCCAATGTAGTAACAATGGCCTGAAATCTTCAACCTATCTTGATGACCTGACCTACTATGGTCTGAACCAGGGGGCGGAATTTTCACTCTACCCGGCTGGTAATGAAACCTTGCCGGAAGCAGATTACCCGTTTACCGATATGGAGAAAAACTCCATTACCACCTATATCGTTACGGCCGGAACTCCAAGGGATACAGGCAGTACAGATGAATGTAATCCGACAGTTCTTATTTCAGATGCAGCTGAAAATGGTGGCACAGATGATGTGCTGCAAGGTGAGAATCCAGCCATGCTTGAGGAAAGTCTGTTGGCAGTTTTCAACGAGCTTCGTCAGAGGGCATCTGCAGGTTCTGCGGCGTCGGTAATCTCGACGGCTCGAGGTGGTGAGGGTGCTATCTATCAGGCGATGTTCTGGCCCGAGTTGGTTCGCGGAGAGACTTCCGTAGAATGGGCGGGTGATGTGCATGGTTTGTTTCTCGATGATAACGGCTATATGTATGAGGATACAAATGATGACCGTACACTCAGGCCGTCAGAGGATCTGAACAATAACCGAGTACTCGATGATGGTGAGGATCTCAACAAAAATGGTGTTCTCGATTTAGGGGACAAGCGGGTCATTATTTTCTATGACGAATCGGTAGGGGAACAGAAATCGAGGGTTTGTTGGAACAGCTCGATCAATGATCCTAATATCGGCTACTGTAACGATGCAGGTGACCTGGAAGAGGTGCATTTTTTATGGTCTGCCAATCAGTGGTTATCTGATTACCCGGCAATAGGCTCAATCGATGTATTGAACACCCGGGAAAACAGGGATACGAGTACCTTTATCTCAGCCGCAGACAGACATCGTTATATTTTTACCTGGCAGGATGATGGTGATGGTCTGGTTGAGTCAGGTGAGGTTGTCGATTTTGAAGATAGCGGTGTGACGGATGCGCCTGACTGGACTAATTGGACCGATGAATTCGGAGTTGCAAGTAGTAATGAGCTGGATTGGATGATCCGTTGGTTGCGAGGTGAAGATTTTGCAGGTAAGGATTTTGATAATGACGGCATTATTGATTACATCACACGTAACAGGGATTCTCTGCTGATTGACCCTGATAATCCTGAGAATAGCTATGGTATTACCTGGCGATTGGGGGATATCATTCACTCAACTCCGGTTACGGTGACTTCTCCCCTTGAAGGATTCCACCTCATTTACGACGATGTTTCATACGCCAAGTTCGTGACCCGATGGGCGAATCGCCGTCATGTGGTATATTTCGGCGCTAACGATGGCATGCTGCATGCGGTAAATGCGGGATTCTATAAATCGGACGAGCGAAAATTCTATCTTGGTTACGATACCAGTACGAATGTAAACGGCTCAAGATATCACGACAACGGGCCACGGCTGGGAACAGAATTGTGGTCGTATGTGCCGTACAATTTGTTGCCGCATCTTTCGTGCCTCACAAACCCTGAGTACAAGCATAAATATTTCGTCGATCAGAGGCCACGGGCTTTTGATGTGCAGATTTTTGAAGAGGAGCCTGCTTGCGGTACCAATGGCTATGCTGATGAAGGGTGTATTCATCCAGAAGGTTGGGGCACAATCCTTGTTGGCGGCATGCGATTTGGCGGATCCCCTGTTTATATAGACGGCAAGCGATTTGCCTCATCCTACTTTATTTTAGACATTACCAATCCTGAGGCACCGCCTGTCTTGCTTGGTGAATTGACTACGACTACTGACCCAAGTGTAGTTGATCTCGGCTACTCAACAGTCGTTCCCGGAATGGCTGTAATGAAAGATCAGAGCGCTAATGTGAATGAATGGTATCTCATACTTGGTAGTGGCCCCAATGGCCCCTCTGATCCCCTTGATGAGGATTACGCCCAGCAGGGCGAAAGTATGACCGGCACAAAAATCAGTATTCTCCCTCTTGACTGGCTGGTGGATACCAGCGCTGCGCCTGGTAAACGGCCTTTACGTATACCAAGTGGCCAGCCTACGTCCATTGAACCGGCGGGAACCTATCAGCCAAGCGGGGCACAGGTGCGATCGTTTGTCACCGGCATAACTGTAGTTGATTACGATTTCGGCA
Source organism: Desulfosediminicola ganghwensis (assembly GCF_005116675.2). Classification (NCBI taxonomy): domain Bacteria; kingdom Pseudomonadati; phylum Thermodesulfobacteriota; class Desulfobulbia; order Desulfobulbales; family Desulfocapsaceae; genus Desulfosediminicola; species Desulfosediminicola ganghwensis. The sequence goes on along the minus strand of NZ_CP050699.1, from coordinate 5,380,744 downwards.
ACGTGAGTGGAGACATAATGTCGGATGTCGTTTATTTCAGCAGCGTGGAAGGGGAGAGAGATTCAGCAGGGCGCTGGGGATTCAGCGCCTACTCTGATGGCTCAACGTACTGGAGTGGTGGTGGGCATATGTATCGCCTTGTCATGAACGGTAGTGGTCATATGGTTGGTAAAACCGGTGGAGAAACTTATTCGACCCCTGACGATTGGGATGTGAATATCCTCCTGAATATGGGAAGTGATTCAAATTATAATATTGGTGGCGGAAATATTCGGTCACAAGTACCCGGTCATCTCTTGCAACCGATTACAGCTGAAGCAAGTGTTGGTACTGATGGTTATAACTACTGGGTTTATTTTGGTACCGGGCGCTACATTGATGCATTGGATAAAACAGATAAAGAACAGCAGAGTTATTATGGCATTAAAGAGCCGATGGTAATAGAGGCTGACCCGAACAGTGGTGTAAACAGGCGAAAACTTACCTGGGATGAAGTTCGGTTGGATGGGGATCCAACCTATGGTAATGGCAATAAAGGACTTTTCCAGGTGGATGAAATTCTGGTACACCTAAGCGACCAGATGGATACGTCTGTGTTGACTTGTCGTGATAACAGCGATGTCCCGGCCGGTGGGCCGATAAATAATCTTGATTGTCTGGAAAACGATACTGGAACACCATTTTACAGTTTGATTGATGATAATGCGTATCTGGATAAGTTGGACAGGTATATAGGTGGAACCGGTTATTGCGTATCGAATATCTGTACCCCACTGCCAACGTGTTCGGGAACTGACTATACAGATAGAAATTATAAAAATAACTGTACAGACGGATGGTATAGAAACATCTGGCCATATAACAACGGAGAAAGGAATATCGGCCAGGCAACATTGATGGGAGGTTTGGTAAGCTTTTCAACCCACAAACCAAGCAGTGGCATCTGTCAGGCTGAGGGGAGTTCAGATTTGTTCGAGATCTACTACCGAACAGGAACTTCCTGGTATCAGAATGTCTTCGGGGATGAAGGTGTAGATAGCAATGGCAATGTGGTCAACAAGATCAGCCTTGGCCGTGGTGTGGTAACTACTCCCAACCTGCATGTCGGTATAGGTAAAGGCGACGGTGACGGACCGCGTGCTTTCGTCCAGACCAGTACCGGAGAGATTAAAGAAATCCAGCAGGATAATCTGCCGGTAAGCGGTTATGAAAGTGGGCTTGGAGACTGGAAAGAATATATCGAATAAGCTCTGAGCTGGAGTAGGTTCGGCTTGATCTGACAAGAGCGGGCTCTTGTCAGATCAAAGTCTCACGGTAGTGTTCAGGCTAAATTGCAATGCCCTCATTCATCTCCTCGTCTATTTTTTCAAGCTCTTCCTCCCTTCCTTCTCTTTTCAATTGCTCCCGCAATTTTTCGAGTTCCATTTTCAGCTGGGGGATGACCTCGTTTTTCAGTTTATCCTGAACATCTTTTTGAGCGTTATTGAAATCCTCTACGAACTCCTGGATGTTCTTTTCAAGCTCTTTCACTTCTTCGCGGTTGGGCACATTTTGTACTTCGTCCTTGATTGAACCAAACTGTCTGGAGAGTTCTTCAAGTGTTTTATTTAAGCTTTGGTTGAGCTCCTGGGATTGAGTGCTCAATGATTCTTCCCAATCCTTGAGTGATTTTCTGAATTCTGTTTCAGCAGTTTCTGCCTTTTCAGTCAGATCTTTAATCAGGTCATCAAAGTAACCGGCTTTTTGGGTACCTGAGACTATGGCACCTTTTTTAAGGAGATCTCCTCCTGGTTTGGCCTGTTCAACAAATACTGCTCTGGCGGGCGGTGCGTCTGAGTCGATACCGATATGAAATGTGGAGTCCTTGGTGGTGGCATTGGTAAAGTCGGGTGAAATTGTAACGGTGACCAGGTAATCTCCTGTATCAGTGTAGTTGACCTTGACCACCTCGCCGATGTGGTTGTTCTGAAACAGGACACGGTTTCCCTGTTGTAGGCCGTTCAACTCTGTGAAGCGGATCTGGAAGGTAAGAGAGCGATCGAGGCATCCTGTAAGCACGAGCATGCACAATGTTAAACTAAGGAGCAGTAATCGATTAAAATAATTAGTAAGCATCTGTTATCCCTCTGATAAAAATGAAGAATGAATTATAGAGATGGTCGTTCGTCGTGTCTTCAGTTTTGAGCTGAACTCATAATTGCGTTGTAACATGAGATCAGTCTAAATGGAATTGTGATTGTTTTATTTAGGGGGCAAAAAAAATCAGTCCAAGTCGAGTTTTAAAGGCGACCTAATGAGGGAATTGATATTCGGAGTAATGCACCCTGTTGAAGAGTGCGGAGGTTGGAGCGATCCTGGCTGCGACGGTGAATGAGCCAGCCGGAGCAATTGAAACAATTGCTGAAAAGGGTGGCTACTTGTCGAGTATGTTTAACTAACAGGCTCCTGAGCCGGGAATATCAGTGGGTATCATGATTCGGCCGATTCAGGACAAAACTGCAGGCCCGGCTAAGGCTATGCCGCATTGGATTTAATTATGGCCATCTACGATGAGAGCATATGATGATTACCTGTGATGTTTGCTCATTATAGCGGCTGATAAATCCATGGTTCAATTATCAGAAGATATCTCTTTTGTATGGTGATTTTTGATTGTTATCGTGAGCTTATATTTGGCCATAGCGTTTCTTCGTGCAGCACTTCTCATCTGATAGACCTGGATGAGATAAACCCCGTCTTCTGGCAATTCCCCTTTAAACTGTGAACCGTAGATAGAGCCAATATACATTGCATCTGCACTACCGGGGGCCTTGCCGGGGGGATAAATGTTGAAATAGGCGATATGCTCATTTTCTGCCTGCAAATCAACAGTTATCTGCTGACCTGAGCGGGCCCGAACTGTGTAATGTACGTTCTGATAACCTGCAATCTGGTCGGTAATGGTGGTGCTGTTGGCACCCTCGTCAAAGAGCACTTCGGCAGTTCTGCTGTCTTCGGCTATGGCAAATGGTGCGATGAGAAGCAGGGCTGAGAGAATGGTGATAAAAAATCCAGGAAACCGCATAATTGTCTCCTCCGGTGAAATGAAAAATGGATGCGGGATGTCAACTGATGCACGTTGAAATGATTCTAGACGAAAGCGGATTGCACCTGTATAGTATTTTTCCTATCATATCTGATGATTCTTTCTAGATTTCATTTTTGTTTTCAGCATATTCAGAGAGTCCCCCTTCATGTCCCTTTTTATAGCTTCCCAGATTCTTATCAGTATTGCCATCTGTACAGACCTGCTTTCGTTTCAATTCAAGAATAGAACTCATATCGTCGCCTGCCTGGCGGTATCCTGCCTGCTTATCTCAATTCACTTCATGTGCCTGGGGCACTGGACAGCAGCCTGCCTGTCCCTGCTGAACTCAACCCGCTTTTTCACAACAATATTTTCGACAGCCAGAGTTTTAATGTGGATATACCTGTCAATAACCATGCTGGTATTTTTCTTTACATATGAGGGCCATCTTTCGGTTTTGGGCACTATTGGCGCATTGTTTGGAACTGTAGCCTCATTTAGTAAAAACGATAAACGATTGAGAGAGATTATGTTTGTGGGAACCTGCTTCTGGCTTGCCCATAATATCCTGGCGGGCTCTCCGGGGGCTGTAGTGATGGAAATAATATTTATCAGTTCAAATATCGTTGGCTACTATCGCTATTACATACGCAGACCAAAACAGATTCTGAAATAGTCCCGGCTGAATTGGCGAATCTGGCCGGGAAACCCCAGGGGTAAAGCCTGGCCAAGGAGGTGCACCTAGTATGTGGCAGGGATATAATTTATTGTCTATCTTCTTGAAAATGAGAGTTATATTTGTAAATGTAAGATAACATATCGAGAACCTAATGCGGGTTGACTGTTCGGGGGAGGGTTGGCAAGTAACGACGCTCTGAAGGAGCAAGCAGAGGGAGTGTATCCTTCCTCACAAATTAATAATTACAGGAAATGGTTGAAGCTAGTGATCGGGGGCTGATGCTCAAGGAAATATCGAAAAATGCTCTAAAAAAATTGCGAGAGCAGATGCGTGATGACAGTGCTGAATTGGTCGAGGCCAACAAGCGATTGAAGCAGCAGGTGGCAGAACGTGAGCGTGCAGAGCTTATTAATAACACCTTGTTTCGTATTTCAAGCGCAGTCAACACCACGAAAAATCTCTCCGACCTTTACATTTCCATCCATCGCATACTTGGCGAAGTAATGAACCTGAGCAATTTCTTTATCGCCATATACCACAAAGATGTCAGTAAAATCCTTTTCCCCTATTTTGTAGATACAAATGATCCTGTACTGAAGTCCTATGATCCTTTCCGTACAGACAAATCTCTCACTGGCGAGGTAATAACATCCGGCAAACCTGTTTTTCATGGCGAAGAAACGCTGAGGAAACGGGCGACTGCGAATAGGATTATTGGTACCGCACCGAAAGTATGGCTTGGTGTGCCATTGAAGATAGAGGGAGAAGTGATCGGTGTGATGGCAACGCAGTGTTATGAGAATCCGCATCAGTTTGGGCCGATCGATTTAGAGATTTTGACTTCTGTATCAGACCAGGTTGCTCTGGCCATCGAACGCAAGAGGAATGAGCAAGCCCTTATCGCAAGTGAAAGACGATATCGAAACATCATAGAAAGTATAGAAGAAGGCTACTTTGAGATTGATTGTGAAGGCCATTTGACTCTGGTGAATCGGGCGATGAGCGAGATGCTTGGTTACAGCGAGACTGAATTGCTGGCTATGAGAAGTGCTGACTACCAGGATGAGGAAGCAAGGCGGGAGATACGGGAGATATTTCAGGAGGTACTTGAATCGAAGCAGCCCGGCGAAGCCAGAGAGCTTGAGATAAATAAAGAGAACGGTGAAACCAAATTTGCAGAGACAGTTCTTACAGCGATTAGAGACGATAAGGGGCAGCTTCTTGGGTTCAGAGGGATCGCCAGAGATGTAACCCATCGCAAGCAGGAAGAGACTGCTCGCCGCGAGTTGGAGGAACAACTTCAACAGTCGCAGCGGCTTGAGTCCCTGGGAACCCTTGCCGGTGGAGTGGCTCATGATTTCAACAACCTGTTGATGGGGATTCAGGGCAGAACTTCGCTCATGCTGGCGCAACTGCCTGAAGACCATCCTGATCATGCTCAGCTGACTTCTATTGAGGAATGCTTGAGCAGTGCCGCCGATTTAACCGGCAGGTTGCTTGGTTTTGCCCAGGGTGGAAAATATGAGGTCTTACCAATCGATCTGAACGCACTCGTAGAAAAGTGTATCTCCATGTTTGGTCGAACTCGAAAAGAAGTGTCTGTAAACAGTCTGTTGAGTGCTGACCTGAATTCTATTGAGGCGGCTGCCAATCAGATGGAGCAGGTGTTGATTAACCTTCTTGTCAACGCAGCCCAGGCGATGCCGGATGGTGGCTTCATTGAGGTAAGTACCAGTAACGTGGAGTTGGATTCGGGCATGGCACAATTATACGAATTGTCGCCTGGACCATATGTATGCATGAAAGTCTCAGATACCGGGCATGGAATGGATCAGGCGACCATGGCGAAGATTTTTGATCCGTTTTTCACAACCAAGCCGGTTGGGTGCGGGACGGGCCTGGGGTTGGCCATGGTCTATGGTATTATCCGCAATCACTCGGGCACAATATCGGTTGTCAGCGAAAAAGATTGTGGAACAACCTTTACCGTGCTACTTCCGGTAACTACCAGGAAGGTGATTTATAAAACGGAACCTGTTGAGGAAGTGATCTACGGTTCGGGCACTGTGCTGCTGGTGGATGATGAGCCGGTAATTATAGAGGTGGGAAAAAAGATTCTGGAGTCTATTGGTTACACAGTGCTTACCGCTCAGTCCGGTCTCGATGCCATTGCTCTCTACAGTCAGAATAAAAACGACATACAGGCAGTGATAATGGACATGATCATGCCCAATATGAGTGGCGGAGAACTGTTTGATCGACTGAAGCGAATAGACCCCGAGGCAAGAATTCTACTCTGTAGCGGTTACAGTATCGAAGGCCAGGCACAGGAAATCCTGGATAAAGGGTGTAAAGGTTTTATCCAGAAGCCATTCTCAGTGTCACAGCTCTCAACCAGATTGCGGGAGGCGATCGGGGATGTCGCTGGTGTTCGGGAGAATGAGCACATAATTTGAAAAGCTAATCTTTACATGACTTGCCACCAGATTGTATGGCTGGCGGCAAGTCATGCGCAATACATACCTTTAGAGTTGGATTGACAGGGTTCCCTGAATTCCATACTCATCAATATCGCCGGTTCCAATCACGGTCCGTAAGTCAAAGCTGATACCTGGATCGAGTTCCGTGATAAATCCCAGATAAAAATCGACACCGGAATCCTTGTCAGCTAAAGACCTGTTCAGGTCTGTTTGGAAGTGGAGTGAACCATAGACATCAAGATTAGCTAAGACCTGTTTGGTCACATCGAGGTTCAGATCCAGGATATCCACTTGAGCGGAATCCGTTTTGACCTGTATCCCGTCTGTTGTACTGAATTTTTCAGAAGATTCATAACCAAAGATATAGTTACCGCCGATAAGGAATCGATAACTCTCTACCTGAAACATTTTGCTTAGTCCGGCAGCGGCAAGCCATCGTTGGGAATTGTATTCATCCTCGGGTTTTTGATCCCATAATTGGTATTGTAAATCATTCTGGATATATCCGTAACTTGCGGAACCATGAAATATAACACCGTAGGGTAAGGTATAGGCCCCATAGAGAGCAGCTCCTACACTTGATGTCTGGACTTCCGTCTCGAACAGGTCGAATTGAATCTCCTCAAGATGTGCTTTGAAGGCGATTCCACAAAGCACATCTTTCCTACGGAGTATATCCATACCCACGTACAAGCCGTTTCGTGTGCCGTCGGCATCGCCCAGAAATGTTTTCCCTTCCCCCAAATCCAGATTCCGGTATACCGGCACTGCCCAGAGAGTAATCCCCCTGTGGCCGGAATCCTGAAGAAAACCCTGACTAAAATCGTATTGATTGTGGATATATTGTGATATCAGAACATTTTCTTCTTTGCCCTGATTGTGCAACAAAGCATCGGTAGAGACTGCGGCTGCCCTTGCCATTATCATGGATTCTACTGAGTTATCAACATGGTAAGCCACAATCATGTAATCGTATACACCATCAATACCAGGATCGCCGCTCACAAAGCTGGAAATTGCATAGGTATATAATCCGTCGTCCGGGACGACGAAAGAAATGCTCGGATCCGCCCAGGGGCCTGAAAAACCAGGCAATTCTGCCATGTTGTCGTCCGCCGAAGTTATGCCGGAACCTATCGAGCTGCCTGGCAATTCTGCGGTATCTGTAAAAATTCCGCTGAAAACACCGGCAACTGGATCCAGGGCATTTTCCTGCCTGTGTCCATTAATTGTAATGACGGTGCCTGCTTTTGCTCCAAAAGCATAATAACTCCATCCTGTTGGATTCGAGTAATTGTTGCCTGCAACGACCTGGCCAAAAAAATCTTCACTAGTCCCCAAATCCCCTTCATAGGTAATTGGAGCAGCGAAACCTACTGTGCCGATTGAATGTATTGCACCGACGGTAAAAACCACGTTGAAGATGATTGAAGATAGTATCTTGCGTCTTTTTTCCTGTTCTAGCCTTGCCTTCATGATCTCAATTTCTCCTGTTTTCCTGTGTAATTCTTTTCCCCAAAAGATTCTGAAATGAAGCAGTTGTAGACTGCATCGACTGATAGTAGCAGGGATACATAAAAAAACACGGTTAATGAAGTGTAAGTAATTGCTATTTCGTACGAAATTTGCGAATATGGATTGTTCGGCGTGTTAGGGTCTTGGGGCTTGTGGTTGATATATCAGTGCCTTGAGCCGATTTCAATATTTTCAGACAATTAACTGCTTGCAAACAGGTGTAAATACCTAGTCGGGGCGACGGTATTTACTGGTTGGAGGGAAAACGTCGCGGCTGATTGAGGTTGTGGGGGCGGGTAGGTGTGAGGTGTGGGACGTAAGTAGTTCCGGATCACTAACAATAGTTCATTGTTGAGTCGGTAATGCTGGCCGGCCTGCTTCGACTGATAGGGAGAGCAATACCCAGCAGCGCCTTGGAACAGGAGCGAGGTAACCCCTTTCTGCGAGGCAGTAAAGGGGTTGGAGTTTTCTAGAGTTGTTTTTTTCCAGCTACCCGCCGGCAACCTGTCCACGCATCTCTGCCGAATATTGATCGGCATTCAATCCTACCAGCAGGTGCATGGTTGAGTCGTCGATATTGATAAAATGGTCAATGCCGCTCTGACGTAAGGCGGTTTCATCAACCAGGCCACGGTTCTTCATGGTGACCCTCAGCCGGGTCTGGGCGCAGTGCTCCACTGAGGCGATGTTAGACGCACCACCAAGTGCGACCAGCCAGTTAGCCACCTTTTGCGGTGCTTCGTGGTCGCGGAGTTTTGGTTTGATCTCCTCTTCTTTGTAGGCGACGGCAGAGGGCTTATCCTGCTCTGTCAGCTCAGCTTCATCTCCAGCACTATCCATAAAGATTCTCATATCGGTCATCAGATTTTCAGACTGCGGGCCGAAAATCGCTTGCAGGTTATTGCCCACGGTAACTACCCCGGCAGCGCCGAGCGCTTTGAGTTTATCAGGGCTGGCCAGATCCATGTTTTTTACTTCAACACGCAGGCGGGTGATACAGGCGTCCAGACTTTCGATGTTACTCCTGCCACCAAAGGCGAGTACAAGTTGTTTAGACATGGCATCGGCTGCGGTATCTTTTGCCGCACCTTCATCGGTTTCATCTTCGCGACCTGGAGTTTTCAGGTCGAACATGGAAATGGCGAACCGGAAAACTACGTAATAGACAGAAGCAAAGGCGGGACCGATTATGAGCAGCATCCATGGTTTAATGTCAATGGCATAAAAAAGCAGATAATCGATTAACCCATGGGAGAAAGAGTAACCCATTCGAACATCGAGCATGTAGGTAATGAAAAATGCGGCAGCACAAAGAAGTGCATGAAAGAGATAGAGCAGTGGGGCAAGAAAGAGAAATGAAAATTCGAGTGGTTCGGTGATACCGGTCAGGAAGGTGGTGAGCGCGGCTGATAGCATTATACCGCCGGTCTTCACCTTATTTTCAGGTTTGGCCGTATGATAAATGGCCAGGGCCGCTGCGGGAAGACCAAACATCTTGAAGACAAAACCACCACCCAGAATAGCAGCTTCACGGTCGCCGGCAAAAAAGCGGTTCAGTACGCCTCGAACCACTTCACCGCTGTCTGTGGTGTAGGTGCCGAGTTCAAAGAAGAACGGCACGTTCCAGATGTGATGGAGGCCAAATGGGACCAGCATTCTTTCAACAAATCCGTAAATTGTCACGGCCAGGGCGGTATTACCGGTTGAGGCCCAATGGGAAAATGCGTCAATGCCACCCTGGATGGGAGGCCAGATAAAACTCAAGGCGATACCCAGGATGATTGCGCCAAACGCGGTGACAATCGGTACGAATCGCTTTCCGGCAAAGAAACCGAGGTATGTTGGTAGTTTTATCCGGTAATATTTGTTGAAGAAATAGGCGGCAAGACCACCTGCAACGATACCTCCAAAGACACCGGTTTCGACGGATTCCATCCCCATGACGGTGGAGGTCTCCAAGTCAAGAATAGCGGCCATAACCCCCAGCGTTGCCACCATAACCGCATAACCGACTGTAGCGGAGAGGGCGGAAACACCGTCGTTCTGGGTGAGCCCAAGCGCTACACCCACCGCAAACAGCAGTGCCAGATTGCCGAAGACAGCCCCGCCTGCTGAGGCCATAACGTTGTTGATGATATCGGGAATCCAGGAGAACCCGGCGCTACCGACACCGAGCAGGATACCGGCTGCCGGCAGGATTGCTACCGGCAGCATAAGAGCCTTTCCGATTTTCTGCAGAAAGGAAAATGAGTTTTTCCAGAGGTCTTGTATCATGTTACTTCCTCGCTTGAGCAATCAGTTCACGGACATCGGCGCCGGAAATACATTCCAGAGCACTCTCAGCCAGGTTTTTGCAGTCCATTTCCGACCACTTGCGAACTTCGGCCTTTATCGACGGCAATACCGGAACTGAAACAGACAACTCATCAACGCCCAGGCCTACCAGTATGGGCACAGCATCCGGGTCTGAGGCGAGGCCGCCACAGACACCGATCCACTTTCCTTCAAGGTGCGCACCTTCCGTGGCGAGCTTAATCAGTTTGAGTACCGCTGGGTTTAAGGCGCTGATCTTGGCAGCGAGTTTTGGATGCCCCCGATCCATGGCCAGGCTATACTGGGTGAGATCGTTGGTGCCGACCGAGAAGAAATCGACTTCCCTGGCGAATTGCCGGGCAATGATTGCTGTTGAAGGCACCTCAACCATGATTCCCACTTCAACGGGGTCCACCCCAAGTTTGGTGCGCTCTTCTTCGAGCATTGTCTTGGCGTCGCGAATTTCCTGAATGGTTGAAACCATGGGAAACATGATGCGGATCTTACCGTGAGAACCGGCCCTCAGGATTGCCCTGGCCTGCACCCTGAACAGTTCAGGGCGCTCAAGGCCGATTCGAATGCCGCGCTGACCGAGGAACGGATTCTCTTCGGTGGGCATGGGCAGGTATGGGAGTGGTTTGTCGCCACCAACATCCAGGGTACGAACTATGAGCGGTCTCCCCTCAAGAGCATCAAGCACGGCCCTGTACACTTCATACTGCTCATCCTCGGTCGGGGCGGTCATCCTGTCTATAAAGAGGAACTCTGAACGTAGCAGACCGACACCCTCGCCACCGGATTTAACAGATTGTTTGGCTTCGTCAACCCCGCCGATATTAGCGACAACCTCAATGTTTTTACCATCCAGCGTTGTGGCTGGTTCCATGGCGGCAGCCAGGTCTTTCTCTCGTTGTTTCTTGAGCAGGTTTTTCTGCTCAATGGTTTCCTTAATAAGTTCATCTGACGGGTCGATCCTGAGGGAGCCCCTGGTGCCGTCAAGAATCAGAGTGGTCCCGTTTTTGATATCCAAAGCACTGGCCTCGATGCCGACAAGTGCGGGGATATCCAGGGCTCTGGCTAGAATTGCCACGTGGGAGGTGGCGCCCCCTGTGGTGGTACAGAATCCCATGACTTTGGAAGTATCCATGGTCACGGTAAAAGAAGGCGTAAGTTCTTCGGCTACGATAATAGCCTGTTCCGGTAAAGTGAGTTCTTCAGATTCCTTACCGGTTAGAATTCTGAGTACCCTGTGACCGACATCGCGCAAGTCGTTGGCGCGTTCTCTGAGTACCTCGTTTTTGAGGTTCTCGAGTTGTTTAGCATAAGAGGAGAATGCGCGTTGCCAGCCATATTCAGCGCTTTTTCCTTTGGCTATGAGACTTTTAGCGATATCTAAAAGATCCGGATCATCAAGAATCTCACGATGGGCTGCAAATATCGCTGCTTTGGCCGGGTTGGATTGCATATGCAGATTCATCTGCAAAGCTTCAAGGTAATTTTTGGCATTTTCCGTGGCTTTGGCGAGGCGAACGTTTTCGGTGTACGGGTCACCCGCCTCTTCTGCAAAATCGAATTTCTCTTTCTTTACCTGCACCGCTGTACCGACGGCAATACCAGGGGATGCACAAACGCCGAGCAGTAAATTGGGGTCTCCACTCCGGGGTGGTGCCGGTGCAGCGCGGTCTGGTGGAACTTCGATAGATGCTGGCGCGGCAAGCGGCACAGTACCTTCATCGCCAAGCCCGCTTTCAAGCTGTGGCAATATCTCAGCCACGGCTTCGGCTGCGTCTGTTCCCACGGCACGGAGCTGAACCTTATCCTGAAATGAGATATTGAGCTTCATGAGACCAACGACACTCTTGGCATTGCCGGAAACGTCATCTTTGATGAGTTCTATCTTTGCAGAGAATTTCTTGGCAAGCCCGGCCAGAACGGCTGCGGGTCTGGCGTGAAGGCCGGTGATATTTGGTATAATAACTGCTTCCGAGATGACTTCTTTGCCTATTTCCTCCGCTTCTGCTGCAGCTACTCTCATGGTGACGAGCAGCAGGTCTGTCTCGCCCGCTTTCGCGCTACCTGACGATTTTTCAATGCTTTCAACAACCTCGCCGTTGGTCAGGATAACCTGAGTCATGAGGCTCTTGGCATTGGTGGCGATAAAGTCGGTATCGAATTCAATCAGTTTATCATTCTGTCTGACCGACTGACCTTCTGTAACGAACGGACTGAAACCTTCAGCCTTGAGCGACACAGTGTCCAGACCAATGTGCATCATCACCTCCAGGCCGGAGGCATGGGTGACTGTGATGGCATGCAGGGCACTGTGCAACTGGGTCACCTTGCCGTCGAAAGGGGCGGTGAGAACAGAGTTGATCGGATCGATGGCGATTCCGTCACCAACCATTTTCTGCGAGAAAACAGGGTCAGGAACCTGTTCGATAGGGTAGATGACACCTGATAGTGGAGCCTTGATGGTAATCTTCTCCATAAAATTCCCTCTGTTAAGATATCAATAGGTTAGGCTCGTGATGATGAAGTAAAACGAATGAACAACGATTGAGCTTTAGCGAGATACTTGAGATCCTGGGGCTGAATGTGTAGGAACAAGTGGAAAAACTCTCACATTCACCAAGATAAGTATCTCCTATGATTCTACCAGTATGTTTTTAATTTTTACATTTGCCGGGTAACCGGAGTTAACTTTACGTTCTGTTCAGTTGAGGAGCGGTAACAGTTTGAAAGCTTCATGTAACCATGTGATAGCTGCTGCTTACCGCTGAAAAATGGTTGTGAGAAATGCTGGTTAATCCTGTACATTGAACCCGCTATCCGATCCTGCAACCCTTTGGCAGGAAATGGGTGGATACCCACAAAAAGAAGTTTTTGATTGGTCTGCCACAATTGCAGTGGCCTGAAGCGTTAGAACAGGTGAGTACGAAATTTTCAGGCCCGTGCATGAGCCATAATCCGGATGGATTCGAGTCATGCAGTTGCTACCCGATGGTATTGCGGAAACCAGGGATTATCAGATCATCGTGATCATGATCACCACTATTGCTGGCGCAGCGGAATACTATTGTTGCGTTACGACCTCCGGGGATTTCCTCGTTGCTATATTGCCATCCTGTTTTCTGAGTGATCTGTTCGACGAGAATAAGCCCGAGTCCGTATCCGTAGTCACTGCCGATATTGTCGATATGATGTGAGCTACGGTTGATGTTGGTAACAGTAATTGATCTATTCTTCACAGATATTGTGACAGTACCTTCAGCTGTATATTGAAAGCTGTTCCGGATCAGGTTACCCATGGCGATACGTGCTCCGTAGGCTATGGTGCTCACTTGGGTAGGTTCAAGGACGAGTTCGACACCAACCTGTTTGCCATCGAGCAGGTATCTGTTTTCAGAGACCAGATCCCGGGCCATCACATCGAGTGCCACTGCCTCAGGTTCAGGTATCCTGTTGTCATCAAGACAGAGCCAGAGCAGAGTCTCGGTGGTTTTATTCATGTTGGAAGTAGCCCGACGGATGCGATCAAAAGGAATACGCTCAGGTTTTGGTAGTTCAGGGTGCATCCGGCTCAGCAGCTCGATATTGGACTGAATGACAGCAAGTGGTGTGCGCAATTCATGGCTGGCGTGTCGCACAAAATGCCGCTCCCTGGCCAGGGAGTCTGCCAACCCTTTCATGGAGCTGTGGAGGAGTGCGCCAAGTCCATTGACCTCCTGATAACCGAAATTGGGCAGAGGGCGAGACAGCCCTTCGGGATCTAAATCGCCGGCCCAGGTGGTGAGTTTGTTGATCGGTTTGTAGAGCTTGTTTAGCATTGCCCGCACTGCCAAAAGGACAATGAGTACAAAAGCAATCCCAAGTGGAATAGCCATAAAGCGGAGGAAATCGATGTTCGGTGGATCAACTATTTGCCAATATTCTTTTTTAAAATGCTTAACGAGGAGAAGTTGTTGCCCGTCATGGAGGTCGTAGGGCATGAAAATGTAAAAATCGCCTTTCTCGTTGGTGGTCGATACAGGGGTATCTCTAGCTATGTATAAACTCTGATGTTTATTGGCTCCCTCTGGAAAGAGTTGGCGAAGTTTTGCAGGAAGTTCGTCACGACCTCTGTAAAACGCGATATGCGGGCTCAAGGGTGAAGGAGGCTTGTCATTTTGTTGGTAGTTTTTTGCGTAACGTGCTGCTTCAAGCTTCATTTCAAAAGTGGCGGCAGCCTCAAGACCGTTAATGAGATAGGCATTCATGAGGATGCCGTAAATGATCGCCATAAGTGCACTAACACCGAAGAGATACAGGATCATATGGCGGCGCATACTATGAACTTTCATTGTTCCTCAAGACAAAACCGTGACCTGGAACGGTCTGAATCATAGGGAAATCGGAAGCTCCATCCACCTGTTGCCTGAGCTTGTGCATGTGGACCTTGAGGCTGTTGCTTTCAGGTCTGTCATTTCCCCAGAGTGCCTCTTCCAGGCTGGAGCGGCTGACCACGGCAGGAGAGCGGCGCATGAGCACTTCAAGGAGTTCCCAGCAGGTAGGGGTCAGTTTCAGGAGTTTTTCACCCCGATATGCTTCCCGGCGATTGAGATCCATGGTGAGCTTGCCCACTACGAGTTTTTTGGTTTCTCCGCTTCTGCGTTTAGCGAGCACTTTTATCCTCGCCGAAAGTTCGGCCAGCTCGAACGGTTTGGCAAGATAGTCGTCGGTGCCCGCTTCAAATCCGGCGAGTTTGTCGTCCAGCGTGCCCCTGGCCGTGAGCATCAGTACCGGTACATCAACTCCGTCTTCCCGCAAGCGTGAGCAGACAGAAAGACCGTCCAGCCTCGGGAGCATGACATCGAGTACTATTACATCATAGTCGCTTTGACGGGCAAGGTTCAGGCCGGCCTCGCCGTTGAAAGCGTGATCGGCGGAGATCTCTTCATATTCAAGATACTGGACTACTGTCTCGGCAAGGTCTATATCGTCTTCCACGAGCAGGATGGAAATTGACATCGTTTTCTCCTGAAGGAACCGGGGCTCCTGTGGCACTGGTTGCTGGAGCATTGGTCACCTGATACTGAACAGGTCGGAACAGAGAATCGCCTCATCTGCCGCCTGACATTTGTTATAGTGTATCGTAAAAACGCTGCAGGTGGGAATGTTTGATTGAAGTCATGGCGTTATCTTCTGCAGCGGTGGTTTCAGGTTACGTAAAAAGGCAGCACCAGGTGATAAGTGCTTCAACCCTGGTGCTGCCCTGGAGTGCTATGGCTGACCCTGAATTGCTGTGCAATCAGAGCAGCTGACCCGTGCTCAGTCGACGGACGCTACTGGTTCGGTGTGGCTGGGATCCCACCCTCCACCCAGCGCCCTGAACAGGTTGACCAAGGCGATCTGTCTTTGAGTCCTGGTCTGGATCAGGCCAAGCTGGTTGGTGAAATCCCGGCGCTGGGCGTCCAGATACCTGAGATGGCTGTCGACACCATGACGATACCTGGCCTCGGACAATTGCAGCGAGTGGCTCGAGGATTCAGCCAGAGCCTTGCGGGCATTTTCCTCACGGGCAAAGGTCTCACGGTCGACAAGGGCGTCTGCTACTTCACGGAATGCGGACTCAATAGCCTTTTCGTACTGAACGATGGAAATCTCGTTACGCACCTTGTTCAGGTTCAGGTTGGCCTTGTTGCTGCCGTAGTTGAAAATCGGCAGGTTCAACTGCGGCATGAACTGCCAGGCTGTGGAACCTGAAGAAAAGAGATCAGCCAGGTCGCCGCTGGCGGTGCCGAATGAGCCGGTGAGGGTGATTCGCGGGTAAAATGCAGCCCGTGCCGCACCGATGTTGGCGTTACTGGCAATAAGCCGGTGTTCAGCCGCCAGGATATCGGGCCGTCTGGTCAACAACTCGGAGGGCAGACCCGGTGCAAGTTGCTCCTGGATTATCCGGTTATCGGTTCCCTTGGGTTTCGGGAGTTGTTCAACCGGCACCCCTGTCAGGAGGGCCAGACCATTGTCAGTCTGGGCAAGTTCGCGGGCTGCAACTTCAAGGTCGGCCTGGGCCTGTTCAGCCAGGCCCTTGGCCTCTAAGTAATCGAGGTCTGAAGTTGAGCCGACTTTGCGCTGTTTGGAAATAATATCCAGGGAGACCTGGCGGGTCTCGAAAGTCTGCTTGGTCAGGTCGTGACGCTCCTGGGCACCGGCACGGCTGATGTAGGCCTGGATCACCCCGGCAATAAGACTTATCTTGGTGGCGCGGGCCGCTTCTTCCGTTGCAAAGTAGCTTTCGAGAGCAGCCTCCGAGAGGTCACGTACCCGGCCGAAAAGATCAAGCTCATAGGCAGTCACACCAAGGCCGACCTGGTAGGTGGTAACGTTGCTGGAGTCGCCTGTGCCGTTGAGGCTTGCCGGTATTCTCTGGCTGGTGGAGCCTGCCTGGCCATCTATTCCGGGGAGCCGGTCTGAGCGCTGGATTCGATATTGCGCCCTGGCTGCTTCGATGTTCAGCACAGCTTCACGCAGATCATGGTTATGTTCCAGGGCATTATCAACCAGCTGGCGTAACTCCATGTCAAGCACGAAATCCTGCCAGTCCAGTACAGAGATGGAAACCCCTACGCCGGGGTTCTGCGAGGCCGCTGTCTGCTCAGGCCAGGCGGCAGGAGCAGTGGAATCGGGGCGCTCATAGGCTGGTTTCATGGAACAGCCTGCAACCAGCACCGCCATCATGAGTCCGGAGATTGCGAGAGCAGAGGTGTTAAAGAGAGTTCGTTTCATGTTATTCCGCTCCTTTTGCAGTTTCCGCCTCAGGCAGAGTTGCCTGAGATGATTCTGTGTTGGCGATTGCCTCCTGCTTTTTGCGATCTATGCCGAATACCTTCAAGACAAATACAAACAGTACCGGAATAAAGAGCACGCCAAATATTGTTGCACTGGTCATCCCGCCGATTACACCTGTTCCGATCGCTCTCTGGCTAGCTGAACCGGCTCCGGTAGAGGTCGCCAGGGGCACAACACCCAGGGTGAATGCCATGGAGGTCATGATGATGGGGCGAAAGCGGAGCTTTGAGGCTGTAACTGTCGCCTCAAGTAAGCCTTGCCCCTGGGCGTAGAGGTCTTTTGCAAATTCAACGATCAAAATTGCGTTCTTGGCAGAGAGACCGATAATGGTGATAAGACCTACCTTGAAGTAGACATCGTTCTCCATTTGCAGAACCATTGTTGCCAGAACAGCACCAATCGCGCCGATTGGAACGATGAGCATTACCGAAAACGGGATGGCCCAGCTCTCATACAGGGCGACAAGCAGCAGGAAAACGATCAGCAGTGCCAGGGCAAAGAGGTACAATGCCTGGTCACCGGCGAGTTTTTCCTGATAGGAGAGACCTGTCCACTCCGAACCAACCCAGGTTGGCAGCAGATCGACGATACGTTCCATCTCGATCATTGCCTGACCGGAGCTGCTGCCGACCTGGGCGTCACCAGCTACCTTGAACGCGTCAAAGCCGTTGTAACGGTTAAACTGGACCGGGCCGGTTTCCCAGGAGGTACTGACAAATGATTTCAGAGGCACGTCCTCTCCCATCCTGTTCTGCACATAGAGCTGGTCGAGGCTTTCCGGGGTAAGTCTGTGCTCTCCGCCAGCCTGAACCACAACACGCTGAACACGGCCGTCACGAACAAATTCGTTGATCGTCGCAGAGCCGTAGGAGGTAGATAAAACGGTACGAATTGCACTGAAATCAACTCCAAGCACTTCTGCTTTTTGACGGTCGATATCGAGGCGAAGCTGAGGTGCGTCCGGCAATCCTTCGATTCGGCTCTGACGCACAATGGATGAACTGTTTGCTTCCTGCAGCAGGGTATTCAGCGTAGATCTGAACTCGGCCCGGTCGGTGCCGTTGTAATCCAGTACGCGAAGTGAAAAACCGCCCATGGCACCAAGACCATCTACGGCCGGTGGATTCACAGAGAAGACCATACCGTCCTTATTGGTGGTAAAGAAATAACCATTGGCTTTAGCAATAAGGTTTGCGACCGATTGTTCCTTGCTTCTTTCAGACCAATCCTTCAATTCAACAAAGGCCAGACCTGCATTCTGGCCCTGTCCGGAGAAACTGAAGCCGTTAATCGAAACAACATTCAATACTTCCGGTTGGGAGAGGAAAAATTTCTCGACATTTTCCATCACCTCGAGGGTCCGGTTGTAGGTCGCACCGGCGGGGAGCTGGACATTGACCAATGCCAGCCCCTGATCCTCATCCGGAACGAATGATTCCGGCATTCGGAGATAGGTATAGCCGAGGGCACCGAGGATTACTGCATAGATAATCATGACCCGGCCGGTTCTACGGACCAGGCCGTTGGTCAGCCCGACATAACCATTGGTCAACCTGTTGAAGGAGCGGTTGAACATCCCGAAAAAGCCTCCCTTCTCCTCACCATGATTGCCGGAAATCGGTTTAAGCATGGTGGCACAGAGCGCGGGAGTGAGGGACAGAGCAAGAAAACCGGAGAAAATAATGGAGATCGCCAGCGATATGGAGAACTGCTGGTAAATAACACCAACCGAACCGTCCATAAATGCCAGCGGGAAGAACACGGCGGCAAGTACCAGGGTGATACCTACAATGGCGCCGGAAATCTGTTTCATGGCCTGAATGGTGGCCTCTCGGGGCGAGAGTCCCTCTTCAGCCATAATGCGTTCAACGTTCTCGACCACAACAATGGCATCATCTACCAGAATACCGATGGCCAGAACCATGCCGAACATGGTCATCATGTTGATTGAGAAGCCGAGCACTTCCATCAGGGCGAAGGTACCAAGCAGGCAGATCGGTACAACGATGGTGGGAATAATCGTGTAGCGAAAGTTTTGCAGAAAAAGAAACATCACCAGGAATACCAGCAGCACGGCTTCCAGCAGGGTGTATATTACTTTTTCAATGGCGACCTTGACGAACTTGGAAGTATCGTAAGGAATCGAATACTGGATATCATCCGGGAAGTTTTTGGAAAGCTCTTCCAGCCTTTCCTTGATGGCGTCGGCGGTGGCGATGGCGTTGGCCCCCGGAGCAAGCTGGACGGCGGCAACCGCGCCGCCGATACTATTCACCCGGGAAGATATATTATAGGATTCCGGTCCGATTTCAATTCGGGAGACATCTCGAAGATGAACAGCGGAACCGTCATCTTTGGAGATCAGTACAATATTGCCAAATTCTTCCGGGGTGATCATGGTACCGTCGACCATGAGGGTGGCAGTCAGCTCCTGGCTGGTGGGGCTTGGTCTGTCACCGAAACTACCTGCGGGAACCTGAATGTTCTGTGAAGCAATGGCCTGGCTGATATCAGTCACTGAAAGGTTGTAGCTTATCAGTTTCTGCGGGTCAAGCCAGACACGCATGGCACTTTCGCTGGTAAAAAACTGCACGCGACCGACACCGGGAATTCGCCTGATATCGTTGTTGATATTTCGGGCAGCGTAATCGGCGAGTCGCTGAACATTGGTATCTTGAGCACCTTCATGGTAATTCAGGGCATAAACCATGAGAAAGCCGGCACTGGCCTTGTCTACATTGATTCCCTGATTTCGGACCACTTCGGGCAACCGGGGCTCAGCCCGGCGGATACGGTTCTGGATATCAACCTGAGCCATGTCTGCGTCAGTACCAGGCCCGAAGGTAATGGTGATTTCACCTGAGCCATTGGAGTTACTGGTAGATTCAAAATAGAGCAGTCCGTCGGCACCGTTTATTTCTTCCTCGATAAGGCCGATAACTGAATCATTCAGGGTTTCAGCCGAAGCTCCGGGATAAAAAACACCAACGCTGATCTGCGGGGGGGCTACCTGTGGATATCGCTCAACGGGCAGGTTGGGAATAGCCAAGAGGCCTGCCATTGCGATAAAGATAGCGACGACCCATGCAAATTTGGGTCTTTCGATAAAAAACCTAGACATCGTTTCTCCTGCTTACTTTTTGGCGATTTGACTGGTGTTCTGATCGGTTATAGCGGAGATGTCCAGCTGCATACCGGGGCGGATTTTGTCTGCACCGTTAACAATTACCTGGTCGCCGGCGCTGAGGCCTTCGATAATCTGCCACTCACTGCCTTGCATTTTGCCGGTAACCACCTCTCTCACAGTCGTAACGGCCTGGGCATCAACAACAAATACTGTGGCATTTCCTGTACTGGTTAGGGTTACAGCTCTTTGAGGGATGAAAACCGCCTCGGGAAATGACTCAAGCTCCACAGTGACCTGAACGAACATGTTCGGCAGCAGCAGGCCCTGAGGGTTGGCAAATTCGCCTCTCAGGCTCACCTGACTGGTGGTGCGGTCTACATTTACATCGGAGAATAGGAAACGGCCTTCCTGGGTATAGTCAATTTCATCCAGATTAATGGAAACAGGTGCGTCATT
This sequence comes from Desulfosediminicola ganghwensis, assembly GCF_005116675.2. NCBI lineage: Bacteria > Pseudomonadati > Thermodesulfobacteriota > Desulfobulbia > Desulfobulbales > Desulfocapsaceae > Desulfosediminicola > Desulfosediminicola ganghwensis. The sequence goes on along the minus strand of NZ_CP050699.1, from coordinate 5,360,279 downwards.
ATCGGTGCGGGTAGACTTCATACGCAGATAGTCGGAGAGCGGTTGGGAGAAGTCGGCATAGATGGGATCAAGTTGCTGAATCTTTGCCATAGCTGTAGCTTCACCCTGCCCGACAAGGGCACCCTCAGTGACAAGTGCACGTCCGATGCGGCCGGAGATGGGGGCCACTACGGTGGCGTAGCCAAGGTTGAGCTCGGCGGTCTTAATCTGGGCCAGGGCAGATTTTTTGGCAGCTTCGGCCGCTTTCAGATTTGCGGTTGCTGCATCAAATTCCTGTGGACTGATGGCGCCGATTTTATTTAACGGCTCAGAGCGATTATACTCGGCCTGTGCCTGGAAAAAACTTGCGTCCGCCTGTGCCAGGCTAGCTTTTGCCTGGGCCAGGGCGGCTTCGAAAGGTGCCGGGTCTATCTGGAACAGGATCTGTCCTCTGTCAACGTCTGCACCTTCTTCGAAGTTACGGCTCAAGACGATGCCGGCAACGCGGGCACGAACATCTGCGACACGCACTGGAGAGATTCTACCGGGAAGTTCAACGGTCGAGGTGTAGGGCTGAGTTGTTATCGTGGCGATGTCGATTGCAGGTGGCGGCATTGCTGGTGCACTGGCTTTGGTTTGCTCGCTTTCTTTGCATCCACTGAGCAGCAGGGGAAGTAAGAGCAGCATGGCCACTCCGATGGAAGTAGGCTTGAGGTACTGACGTTTCATTAAAAGCTCCATGATAGTAAATTGTATCCTGGGTGAATCCTTAACGTGATTCCGGAGATGCTTAAGATTGAGAATCCCAGCTCGTTCTGCTCCTGTCCTTTTCTAGCTTGAAATAATGAGAGAATTTCTCATTTTGTTGATTAAGTCTGGGGACCATACAGCATGGGGGGTTAACAGCGGGTTAATGGAATTTTAGTTTTTCGGATAAACTTTCTGGAATTCTCTCTATATTGTCGAATTACCGTTTTTAAAAAAATATTAGACCAGGAATATTTCTTTTGTAGGCCAGGGAAAGTTAAGGGTGCCTAATAAAATCTTTGACCTTGGATTCTGAATTGAGTAGATTGCCTGATCAGTCGGATCTGATCGAAACATCTTTCGTTCATCATCTGCATGATTGGAAATTGTTTATGGTGGCAGCAGGTTGAGCTGTCATTTTTTTTGGAGCAAGAGTTAGGAGTAGCTAACAAGGTGCGGTGATGAAGGGTGACATTGAGTTGGTGGAAGAGTCTAAAAGTTGCAACGGGCGGAGTGTCCGGAAAAAGTTGTGGCAGCTGGAGCAGCGGTATCACTGTTCGCTGATTGGAATCTGTTTAAGCCGCAACGATCTGCGATCCTTTTCCCAGAGAAAATCGTATGGGATAAGCAGCAAAGCAAATGATTTTGAGATTCACCAACATCTTACCGGGATAGCGTCTCTGCGTTCAACTCAATCCAGGGTACTTCATAAAATGCTGGACCATAAATACAGCCAGGCGGTCCGGCGCTACAGCAGTTGCAGTGATGATGAGGCAATAAGGGCCCAATGGGAAGAAGATCAGCGGGCAGGCAGGGTTGCCGGAGCATATTGGGCGATTATGACCAGTGGCGTCTGTAGTTCCCGCTTACTTGATCGGGTCTATGGTGACTCTCATATGATCAGTTTCGAGACATTTTCCTCCCAGCTCCAACGTAACAGAAAGGTGCAGGACCTGCGTTCAAAATTGCTCAAAATGAAAGAACAGGCAGCTTTGAAGCAGCGAGTTTTTGCAGATGAGAGCAAGCTCAGAGAAGAGATCGCCGTTCAATTGCAGCTTGAGCGGAGTGAAATGGAAGCGTTGAAGCGGGAAATGAGCGATCTGGCTGCTGTGAACAGTCTCCTGCAGAAAGAGATCAGTCAAAATGTTCCGCAAGCATTAACAAAACTGCGCAATGAGTTGGAGCTCCTGAAATCACAAAATGATGATCTGAAAGCTGAAAACGCTCAGATCTTAGGTGAATGTAAGGGCCTTGAACAGCAGGCTGACAAAAGCGAGAAAGAGGCAGGTGACCAGCTGAAGAATCTCAAGGAACTCACGCTTGAGAATCACAGCCTGAAAGCGGAACTCGCTGCCATTGAAGCAATGCTGAGAAGTGATGGTACGGCAGTATCTCCATGTGACGATTGTGGTGACTTTTCTGCAGGCCAATGTATAGGGCCGGATCTGTGCGGGAAAACGATACTCTATGTTGGTGGTCGCCACAATATGATCTGCCACTACCGGGAAATGGTGGAAAACAGGGGTGGTAATTTCCTCCATCATGACGGTGGTCGGGAAAATTCACGTCAGCTTCTGCCGAAGATGCTCAATGGCGCGGACGCTGTTTTATGCCCGGTCGATTGTATAAGTCACGATGCCTGTAGCCGGGTAAAGAAAGAGTGTAAAAAATACCAGAAAAAATTCGTCATTATGAGGAGTTCGGGGCTCTCTTCACTCGCAAGAGGGTTGGGGATGATTCAAGTATGACTTTTAAGATTTATAAATACGAACAGGACTAATAGCATGATCACTAATAGAAATGTCAGGTTAGAAGAACGTAATGGAAATCTCCATGTCAGGCCGCACGGTCAATTTTGTGCAAAAACTGCTGAGATAATGGCCGCTATGATGAGCAACTCATATCGTGGAAAAGGCAATATTTTCATTCACACCAAGTTGATAACACAGGTTTCGCCTGACTCCAGGGAGATGTTCAATGAAATGGTTGGCACATTGGGATTACCGAGAAAAAGTATTTACCTGATGGGAGAGACGGGAAAGGATATCTGCCATGATGAAGGACGAGTAATAGTACCTAAAGCGAGAAAAAACAGGCATCGCTGCGGTGGGAATTGTGCCAATTGCAGCTGCAAAAAAAGGTTGCAATGACTTTGTGCTGAAGCCGGCACTGGTTGTGCGCCTCTGAGAGCAGACTTGCCCGCATCAGCAATTACATTCCATAATATTACCCTTTAGGAGTAGAAAAATGGCACGCGCTTTAGTGGTTTATGGTTCAACGACCGGAAATACAGAGATGGTGGCAGGTAAAATAAGTGAAGTTCTCGGCGAGAAAGGTGTCGAGGTAACTGTTAAAAATGTTTTCGACACCAAGGTGGCTGAACTTGGCAATGGCTACGATCTTACTGTACTCGGGGCTTCGACCTGGGGAATGGAAGAGATCGAATTTCAGGAGGATTTTGAGCCGTTTTTTGAAGAGATGAAGTCGGCAGAGCTGTCGACTAAGAAGGTGGCACTCTTTGGCTGTGGCGACTCCAGCTATGAGTATTTCTGCGGTGCGGTGGATGAACTCGAGTCACTCATGGAAAAACTTGAGGCAAAGGTGGTGAATGAGCCTCTTCGCATTGACGGAGATCCGGAAGATGTTCACTCAGAGATAGAAGAGTGGGCCGAGGAGGTAGCCTCAGCGGTTTAATACCATTTTCAATTCATGTTCCCCCAATGCCCCCGGTAGCAGTGCCGGGGGCATTCTCTTTTTACCAGACTCTGGTTTGCTGCTTATCCCTTCTGTTTCTGCCTGGCTTCTTTCTTTTGTTGATAATCATTACTTGAACTTTTTTTCTTCTTTCACATAGCGGCAATTTCAGTACCACACCCGTCTGTAAAGGATTTGCGCGCAATAGCTAAGATATCAGCCGAAGTCCCTACAATTGTACCTGTTATTTTATATTGCATCTGGGAAGGAAGACGGCTAGTGTGCGGATAAGAATTATGTAATTTAGTAAAATTAGGTAATTCGGAAATTGGAGGGATTTCTGAGTGCCTTTCTACATTACAACCGATACGAAGGAGGAGTGGAAGCATGCGAAAGTTCATTTTGTGTTCTGCGCTAGTGCTCGTGATGACAGCCTTGTCAGGAGCAGCAGTAATGGCGGCAAAACCGGTGGATAACGATGGTGACGGGGTTACTGAAAGGAGTGATTGCAATGACAATAATGCTCTGATTTATCCTGGTGCTGCGGAAATTTGCACCGATGGGTTAGACAATAATTGCGATGGTCTCATCGACAGAGCTGATCCCACTTGTACAGCCGGGGTCTGTTCTGATGCTGATGGAGACGGCTATGGTTTTCCTGCTGATCCGAGCTGTAGCTATACCCAGGAAGATTGTAACGATACCCTTGCAAGCATCAATCCGGGCGCGAGCGAAGTTTGTGATAATGGGGTGGATGACAACTGTGATGGCCTGACCGACACGGCTGATCCTGCGTGTGGCACAAACCCGCATGCTTCTAACACCTGGCAGAATTACCCGCTGGACTGTCTGAGTTGTCATGATCAGCAGTTCAACGAAATGGCAGATTCAACCCATTACTGGTGGGTTGGAGATACCACGGAGATGGCTAATCAGAATGGCACCTTGCAGGGCAAGCTGACCAATTCTGTGAATAGCTACTGTATCAATATTCTCGGAGACTGGCCGGTCTGCGGTAAATGCCACGTAGGGCGCGGAAAGAGACCGGATGACCCCCAGGCGGATAAGACCAACATCGACTGTCTGGCGTGCCACAATGAGGATTATGCCATGGCAAGAACTCGTCTTGCCGACGGCTCCATGGCCCCGAGTCTGGCTGGAGTGGAGAATCCGACTGCTGAAGAGCTTCAGGTTCTTGATGGTTACACCCAAAATATTAATGCGCCCACCAGGAAAAACTGCCTGAAGTGTCATGCCTTTGCAGGCGGTGGCAATGCGGTCAAGCGCGGCGATCTTTCCATGTCCGGCACCGATCTGCATGGAGCTACCCTGTTGGAAGGTACCGACAATAACAGCGATCCAAACTTTGATGTTCATATGAATGTCATGGCTTCAGACCTGAAATGTCAGTCGTGTCATGTATTCCAGAACCATAAAACTATTGGTCGCGGTTCGGACCTGCGTCCGACAGATGACCTGGCCCGTGGCAGCGAGGTGAAGTGCGTTACCTGCCATGCCGGCTTTGATGTAGATGGCGGACATGCCGCGGCAGGTGCCAACCGTACCGATGCAGATCGGCACGTGAGCAAAGTTGCCTGCCAGTCCTGTCATATTGATCATTATGCGAAAGTGGCCACTGAACTCAACAGAGACTGGCGTTACAGCCATGACGGTACCCCGGCGGATGGCACCAATGGTCCCGGACATCCGGAGTTGACTATCGGGGAAGACTTGTCGCCGGTATATAAATTCTGGAATAGGTTGAGTGACAACTATCTGCTTGGGGATGTAGCGGTAATTGACCCGGAGACCGGGGCATACCCGACCTCTCGCCCAATTGGCGATATCAATGACGGCAAACTCTACCCTTTTAAGTATAAAACCGGAGTTCAGCCAATGGTCAGCAGCGACAGCAAACTGGTCGCTTTGGATACTTATGAATATCTGGCAGGCAGTGGTGATGTTGATCAGGCGGTGCAGTCCGGTCTGGTGAACATGGGATACCCGTCGACTGAGCCGGTCGAGTGGGTAACCACCGATACCTACCAGCTGCTCAATCACGGTATCGCTCCTGCGGCCAATGTAGATTGTGCCAAGTGCCATGGTGATCTCGATCTGGCCACTTTCAGTGAACTTGATAATCTCGGTTATGCGCTGAAAGGACCAAAGGCTCAGATCTGTTCACAGTGTCACCGCGAGAAAAATCTCAAGTCGGATCATCCAGGAATGCACAACCATGTCGACAAAGGAGTAGGGATGGATTGTCTGTTCTGCCACAGTTTCAGCAGACAGGAAGAACGTGGCGGTATCAGCCCCTGTGATTCGAACGCCACCGATTTTGTGGATACCAATCCTTTCGCACATCCGGAGTGTAGTCAGTAATATTCTGGTATCGATAACGAAGTTGAACAGTTGAATAGGGGCTGCAGTGTAAACTGCGGCCCTTATTTTTTTATCTGCTTACCACTAAAGCTCAGCTTCAAGCAGTGAGGCGTGAGGGGCAAGGTGATAAGAGTAACAACTTAAAGCTGAAAAGCCCTTATCTCTAAGCAGATTACATAATGATTTCAGTGAGTGATCACTTGAGAGTCGGTCACACCTCACACATCTCGTCTATTTACTCACATTTTCAAGCTAATGATTAGAGGTAAGTAGATATTTTCAAGCGATATTCTTCGGAGGATTCTGATGTTTATCCTATGCTCCTCATCGACAAATCGGATTTACGGGGGTACACTCTCAATCTTTTGAAATGTACACCGCATTGCCGGTCAGGTACCAGTTAGGTCGTTTTCAATATAGAGTAGCTTTCACAGGTGTAAGCATGCAGACAACAACAAATAAAGTCATTCTTCTTGTTCATCCCCTTGGTTACAGCAGCAGCAAGGCCGCAGGAGATGTGTCACGGCTTGCCAATATAATGCCGCCTCTGGGTTTGGCCTCGATTTCAGCCTACCTGACAGAACAAGGCTTTGATAATGATATTATCGACTGTTATGCCCATCCCCAATCCGAGCAGTTGATACAGGATTATCTTCGAGTCCATAAACCAGCTTTTATCGGTTTTTCATGCACCACTGCAAATTTTCTGGATGGAGAACGTCTGGCAAGAATGGCGAAAGAGGTGTTGCCGGAAGTAAAAGTCGTTTTTGGAGGCGTTCACGTTTCAGCACTCAAAGAGCGGGTGCTGCTTGACTATCCAGTGATAGATTATCTGGTTGTTGGTGAGGGTGAAGAAACTCTGAGTGAATTGTTACAGTCACCGGCAACTCCAAAGCTCATAGAAGGTCTCGTTTATAAAGATGTACAAGGGGAGGTGTGCTGGTCAGGGCGCCGTAAGCAGTTGCTGGATCTGGATAAGCTGCCGTTTCCGGCATACCATAAACTTGCCGGTTATCCCGACGCCTACAGCCTGCCTATATTCAATTACCCCAAAGTGCCGAATGGCAGCTGCCTGTCCAGTCGAGGTTGCCCATATGCCTGCAGTTATTGTGACCGTTCGGTTTTTAAACGGACATTCAGGTATAATTCTGCCGATTACCTCTATCGACATATGAAGTACCTGAAAGAGACCTACAGTTTGAAACATCTGAATTTCTACGATGACCAATTTACCTTTAACCGGAAAAGGGTTGCCGAGTTCTGTGAGTTGATTATCGCCCAGCCGCTCGGTATCACTTTCAACTGTGCGGCGAGAGCAGAGCACCTTGATCCGGAGTTGCTGCAACTCATGAAAAGGGCTGGATGCTGGATGATCAGCCTCGGTATTGAAACCGGTGACCCGGATTTACTTGCCAAGCATCGGCAGAATCCTGACTTGGAGATGTTGAAAGAGAAAGTGCACATGATCCAGTCGGCCGGTATCAGGGTGAAGGGGTTGTTAATGATGGGGTTGCCCGGTGAGACAGAAAAGAGCATCGAAAAAAGTAAAGAATATGTGCATTCCCTCAATCTCGATGATTTCAACCTGGCAAAATTCACACCATTTCCAGGCTCGCCCATCTACGATGGGATAAAAGGGGAAGGCGGGGAAATGTTGGGTACCTTCGATGAAGATTGGCGGGAGATGGACTGTATGCAGTTCCGGTTCGTGCCGAAAGGGATGACTGCCGAGAGGCTGGATGAGCTGTTTATTGATTTCTACCGGTCACATTTTCAGCGTGCCCGGGTCATTTGGGGGTATGTAACCATGTTATGGAAGTCACCGGACAGCTGGCTGCGATTTCTTGGCAATCTGATGTCTTTTCTGCGTTTTGCCAGAACGAACAAACGTATTGCGGAAACTAAATAGCATTTCAGGCAACTCTGCCGTGACGGCTGCTTACAGGAACCCTCGTAAATAGACAGATCACCAGCCATGCACGCAATTACGATTTTTCTTTTTCCGGCATGGCTGGCTGATGTTTAGGGCCTCAGGTTGGCAAGAGACTTCTGCGCGTGATTGGTCAGTGAGGTACTGTGAGAGTTGTCGATAACACCCTGAAGCACCTTGGCGTATTTGGCATCACCGGAAGTGGACAGCGCTTTACAGAGCCAGGCCAAAGTGTCGGAGTGTATCCGGCTACTACCGATAGTGGATTGCATGGAGCTGATGGCCTGTGCCACTTCCTGGTAGACCGGGGAGCTGAGCAGCTGCCCGCGATAGATGATTTTTGCAGCATCGCGCATGATCTTGTGATCGCCTGAACGAAGCATTGAGACCAGGCGGTTTTCTTCGTCGGTAAGCTTTTTGTTCCAGGAATAATCCGATCCCATTACTTCTTTGCGCTTGGCATAATTCCCAATCTGAGCAACGCTCTTTTTGGCATAGCCCTGAAGTTTTCTGTTCGGGCTGTTCCGGGCGACTTCGGTGAGCAGATCTGTGTAGCGGATATCGCCTGAAGCCGCGAGTGCTTTGCACATCCATGCCATTTCATCGATGTGTTTACTGCCACCTTTCTGGGTATAACCGGCTTCAAGAATCCGGGCGATCTTCTGATAAAGTGCTTCATTGTCAAATCCCGAGCGGGCTATGATTTTTGCAGCCTTGATGCGTTGATTGGTAGCAGGGGAATCAAGTGATGCCATCTGCTGAGCTATTTCAGAACTCCTGTCGTTTTGGGCATGAAGAGGAGCGAGAAAGAGAAAGGTTATGAAAAGAGCAGAAAATATGGATGTGATCGTTTTCATTTTGTCCTGATACATTTAAGATTACCGATGAATGAAGTACGTCGTTCGTTGGAATTTTGAAGTAGAAAACTGCCACCCAGATTATGTGGATAGTTAAAATAAATAACCGAATTGGAAAAGTAAGCCATTTATCCCTGCATTGTCACTGTGCAGTCCGCCATTTGAAATGTGAGTGGCGTGCAGCGCTTCAAAGAATGTTCGCCCGTCATCGCCTGAGATCTCGACGCCAATACCGGCCTGGGGATTAAAATTTATCCTGAGCCCCTGGTCTTCAACCTGAAAATCACTATAGATGATTCCGGCACCGCCTTCAATATATGGTCGCAGCTTATTGGTCTGAAATCTTTCTAAATAATAGACTGCATAAAAGTTCAGAGAAGCCATGAGGCGAAGACCGGAAAAATCTGCTGCCCCGATGTTCGTTTCGAGCTTGAATTTGAGTTGGTCCGGTGCCTGATGGGGAAAAATCTGTTCGTAATCATAGAGAGCAAGGCCGCTGAGCTGCACGAACTCAAATGTCGGGGCAGGGTGGTAACTTGCACCGGCTGTCATTGCTATTCCTACTCGTTCAGGGGAGGCAAGGTTAAATGCTTTTACCTGTTTAACACCAGAGCCGGATAGTATTGACGCGAGAGTTGCCAAAAAAAATATTATAATTTTGCGCATAATTAAGGGCCTGAAATCTTTTGTGGATGTAGCGAATTACCTGCCTTGGTCGGGAACTCGTAAGAGCGCCATATCAAATACTTGTTCTTCGATAATGCATATCCCGTTGAAATGGTCTATATAACGCGTTGAGATTGAATTGGTCATTTACCTGTGATTGTTGTTAACAATAACAGGAAGATATTGTAGCATGTGATAGCAAGCACTGGAAGATATTAATGTTTTCTGTGGGTTGAGGGGGCGGTTTTGTGTTTTGTTGTAGGGTGAGAAGGTGAAATGTGATGTTGTTGTTGTCGGAAGCGGCATAGCGGGATTGACAGCCGCCACCTTGTTGGCCAAGAATGGCAAAGATGTCCTGGTTCTTGAGCGACAGAGGCAGTTCGGTGGTGCAATTCGCCAGTTCCGGCGAAAAAAAATAGGTTTTGATGTCGGTTTTCACTACACAGGTTGCCTGGGTGAGGGAGAAATCCTTGATTTGCTCTGGCGCTATTGTGAGGTGCTTCCCGCCCTGCAAGTCGTGCCTGCTCCAAAAGATGGTCATGACAGTTATGAGTTTTTCGACAGTAAACAACCTGTACGTGGCTACTTCTCCTACCAGCGACTGGCTGAAGAACTACAGTCTCACTTCCCTGCAGAAAAAGATGCAATAACAACCTATCTCAGCTCTGTACAAGAAAAGTGTTCGGGGATTCCTTTTTATAATCCGGAGCTTCCCCTCACGCCTTTTTTGCGGGGATACAAATCACGCCCGGAATCTCTCGCCGAATTTCTCAATTCAATTACCAACGACCAGCGGTTGAAAACCGTTTTGACTGCTCCTGCCTTTCTGTATGGCGTGCCGGTTGGCCAGGCTTCGCTGGAAGTTCACTCCTTAGTGGCGCATGGCTATTATTCCGGTGCGTATACCATCGGCGGCGGAGGCCAGACAATTGTCGATGGCTTTGCGGTGGCTTTGAAGAGGCAGGGGGTGGAAATGTTCTCCGGCAGGGAGGTCGTCTCTATTCACCTGGCACAGGGAAAAGTTGCCGGTGTCAACCTTGCCGATGGAGAAAGAATACAGTGTAACCAGTTGATATTTACAGGGCATCCTTCAGCGGTTATCGATATGGTGCCGGAAAATGTTTTCAGACCGGCATACAGGAAGCGCTTAAAAGCCTTAACCAACAGCCTGTCGATGTTTGCGGTATTTTGCAAAACGGAAAAAGCGATCGATTACACAACCGGTGCCCTCAACTATTACCTGTTGCCCGAAAATGGTGATCCGCTGCCACAGTTTTCCGCAACACCTACCGGTGAAAGAGCGATGATGATGGCCGGCGCGGGCTCCCGGTCCGGCAGCGCAGATATGTCAGAGGCAGATCCCCATGGCGCCATTCTGCTCCGTCTGGGTTATTGGCAGGATGTCGAGCAATTTGCTGCTAGTTCGCAAGGAGAGAGACCACGGGCTTACCAGGAAATGAAGACAAGGGTTGCGGATGAAATGGTTGGTGCCGCCGAGAAACGCTGGGGGCATGTCTGCGGGAAGGTGGAACAGCTTGCCACCGGGTCGCCGCTGACATTCAGGGATGAATTGGCAGCCCCTGAGGGTTGCGCCTATGGCGCGATGCATTGCCTGGATCAGTTTACACCGGATGTGCGTACCCGTGTGCCTGGTCTTTATCTGAGTGGTCAATCAACATTGATGACCGGAGTGGTGGGAGCATCGATTTCCGGGCTTGTGGGTGCCGGGGAGATACTGGGGCTGGAAGATCTATGGGGGAAGGTGACAAGGTGAGTCTGAACAGAGTAGTTATCACAGGCAGAGGGGCTGTTTCGCCCTTTGGGCTTGGGGTAGATAAACTGATTGAAAATATCTGGGCTGGTAACTCCGCAGTGCGGGCTATGCCGGAATGGGATTCGATTACCGGCATGAACAGTCGGATTGCTGCTCCTGTCCCGGAATTTGACTGTAAAAAGCTGCTGCCCCGGGCAGTGCGCAGATCCATGGGGCAGATGGCAATTTATGCCGCGCTTGCCACCAAAGAGGCGATTGGAGATGCGGGGCTGACAGAAGATGTCGTTCAGGGCGGGGAAACCGGTGTTGCCATTGGCTCCACCACCGGCAGCCCGTCCATGTATGAGGCCTTTTACAGTAAATATTTGCCGGATCGAGTGTTCAGCGAGATTAAGTCCGGAGAGTTTTTCACCATGATGGGGCACAGTTGTGCAGCCAATGTCTGCCTGGCATTGGGGATCACGGGTGAGCAGTGGGCTCCCGTCAGCGCCTGCACCTCTTCATCCCAGGCTATCGGCCTTGGCTATATGCTCATTCAGGCTGGTCGTCAGGAGGTGATGCTTTGTGGTGGTGCAGAGGAGGCACACTCATCGGTCACGGGTGTCTTTGATTTATTGCGTGCTGCATCCCTGAACAACGACAATCCGGAGGGCGCCTGCCGGCCTTTTGACCAGGCCCGTGACGGCGTCGTGTGTGGTGGTGGCGCAGGCATTCTCGTGTTGGAGAGTTACACCTCGGCGAAGGCGCGCGGGGCAAAAATCTATGGCGAGATCGTGGGCTTCGGTAATGTCAATGACAGCCGGCATATCGCGAACCCGGACAAGAACTCGATGATGCGGGCCATGTCCAGGGCTATGGAGGAGGGTGGGCTCACTGCAAAAGACATTGATTATGTCAATGCGCATGCCACGGGCACAGAGCTTGGTGATATCGCGGAGGCTACTGCCATTGCTGCGGTGGTTGATGGAGAAACACCGGTCAGCTCCTTCAAGGGACATCTTGGACATACCCTGGGCGCCGCTGGCGCGCTCGAATTGATTGGGGTTTTGGCAATGCTTGAACGGCAGGATGTGATCCCCACCAGAAATCTCCAGGAGGTTGATCCCCGTTGTCTGGGTGCCAACCTGCAAATGGAGAAACGGAAGGCAAAGATTACTGCAATATTGAAGAATAATTTCGCTCTGGGAGGGGTTAATACCTCCCTGGCGATCAGAAAAATGGACGTGTAATGAAGGATGAAAATATTCGCCGGCGTATGATCGAGGTCTTGGCGGAAGAGTTTGAGTTGGATGCTGCCGAGATGATACCGGAGGCGACCCTTTACGAAGATCTTGGTCTTGATAGCCTGGACGCCGTTGATATGGTGGTGGTGCTGGAGAAAGAGTTTGGCATGAAGCTTACAGATGAAGAAGCGCTCAGGTCGATACGCACCATTGACGACCTCTACCAGTTCCTCCTGCAGTTAAAGGTGGAACAGGCTGAAGCTGCATAGTGGTTACGCCATTTGTAGCGGGAATGAATTGGGCGTGATCATGAAGAAACTGATATGGAATGTCTATTTCTGGTTGGTGTTTCTGGTGCTCACCTCAGTTGGAATCCTGCTGTTGCCATCTATTCTGGTAACGCAGATACTCCTTTTTTCCAGATCGTTACCTTCAGCGCTCAGGCGGGCGATTCGCTGGTATGGTTGGGTGCTGGTGTGCCTGGTTCCTTTTATGTCTCCGGTCCGGGTGCGTTACAGCACACGTGAGTTGCCGGAATCCGCTATTTTTGTAGCAAACCACAATTCTGCCATAGACCCGTACCTGTTTGGTGCAATTCCTGTTGAGAACAGCTTTGTCACCTCCTGGCCTTTTCGTATCCCGGTGTATGGCTTTTTTATGCGGCTTGCTGGTTATGCAAATGCCGAAGAGGGGTGGGATGCTGTACGCAGCAGGTGTAAGGCCTTGCTCGATGAAGGAAGTTACGTGACGATCTGGCCGGAAGGACACCGCTCAAGAAACAATCAGCTGGGACGTTTTAAAAACGGGGCATTTTCCCTGGCGATTGAGACAGGACGACCGCTGGTGCCGGTGTGTATTCTGGGAGCTGGCAAAATTCTTTCACCAGGCGAGCGGCTCATGGCCTGTGGAGAGGTTACGCTGATTGTGCTGGACCCGGTTTATCCGGCAGTCGATATTGGCGATGATGCCCTGGCGGTCAGACAGTTGCGCAGTGAAGTACACAAGATAATAGAGCAGACTTTGAGAGAAAACGGTCAATTTGCAGATGTAGATCTCCCTGGTTGTCCCCTTTCTGGTCCTGTTGAAACTTCCAATACTATGTAACGTCAAATGAATCAGATGGTTGAGCAGAATAGGTACAGCCTGCAGGAAGCGTTTGCCCTGAGGGAAAAGCCTTTGAAAGAGATTGAAGCGGTACAGCTCATATCCCTGAAAAAGCATATCCGTCGGGCGGGAACGACTGCCTTTTATCGGGAAGCATTTGACGCTATTGGTCTTGATGAAGCTGAGTTGTCCTCAATCAGCGATCTCACTCACCTGCCATTTACCACCCGGGAAGACCTGGACCGTTTTCCGGAAAAGTTCGGTGTTCGTGATCAGAAGAGTATCGTCGACGTGGCGCTCACTTCAGGCACAACTGGTAACGCGGTGATGGTCCCTTATACAGCAAATGATCTGCAGCGGCTGGCTTTCAATGAGGCTGTTGCTTTTCACAGCGTGGGGGTTCGAGCCCGGGACCGTGTGCTGCTCACAGTTACTCTGGACCGTTGTTTCATCGCCGGTCTTGCCTATTACAGTGGTGTGACCATGCTGGGAGCTGCAGCTATACGTAACGGTCCCGGCCAGCCTGCCCGGCAATGGCAGATCATTGAAACCCTCAGGCCACGGGTAGTGGTTGGCGTTCCGACCTTTCTATATGAGCTTGCCTGCTGGGGCAATGAACACGGCATTGATGTGTCGCAAAGTTCAATTGAGACCATTGTCACCATTGGTGAGCCGGCCCGACGCCCGGGTAATATATTGACGCCGTTGGGACAAAACCTCCATAAACTCTGGGGGGCAAACCTATATTCATCCTATGGAGCGACTGAGTTTGAGACCGCTTTTGGTGAATGTTCAGCCCAGGCAGGAGGCCATGTCCACCCGGAACTGATGCTGGTGGAAATTGTTGATGACCAAGGGCGGGTATTGCCGGATGGCGAGCAGGGGGAAGTAGTTGTGACACCTCTGGGAGTTGAGGGCTTTCCTTTGCTGCGACTGAGGACAGGCGATGTGGCGAGGCTTGATTCAACCCCTTGCACGTGCGGTTGGAACACCAAACGACTCGGGCCGGTGGAAGGTCGCCTGGCCCAGCGACTGAAGTATAAAGGTACCACTCTTTATCCTGAGACCATTTTCAATGTGCTGCAGGATGATCTCCGTATTTCCGGCGCATATGTTGAAGTCCGGCAGTCTGCGGATGGTTCCGATGATATCACGGTGGTGGTTGGCAGTGACGACAGCTCCCTGGATGTGCAGTTCATGGTCGAGCAACTGCAGGCCAGACTGCGGGTGAAGCCTGTTATCCGGGTGGACAGTGTTGCCGGGGTGAAGGCGGCAATGTTTGCAGATGGCAGTCGTAAGGCAAGGAAATATTTTGATTTTCGAAACGAAGAATGATTGCAGGTCCGCTCAAGGGCAAAATCTGTTTCGAAAATAGATATACAGATCCAGAGGTGAGGTATCAATGACATGTTTAGGTGAGCAACTGGGGATGGAATTTACCCCGGAAGAAATTGCTGAATGCCGGGAAAATAACGGGCTGCTATCGGTGGAACTGGAGTTGTCCAGGGTGTGCAATCTCCGTTGTGTGTACTGCTATGCCTCGTCTGGTGAGCCCCTGACCAACGAACTTTCCCTGGCTGAGATCTACGATATTATCGATCAGGCGAAGGGGCTGGGGGCAAAGAAAATTATCGTTCTTGGCGGTGGTGAGCCGATGCTCTATCCACACCTGCGGGAGGTTATCGATTATATCCTGGCAGGGGATATGGTGGTGGAACTCTTCACGAACGGGATCAACCTCACCGAGGAGTTTGCAACCTGGCTCTATCAGCGCCAGGTTGGGGTTGTGCTCAAAATGAACAGCCGGGAAGAGGCTGTTCAGGATAGCCTCGCCGGCAGGAAAGGGGCCTATACCACCATCGTCAAGGCAATGAGTGCGCTGAGATATGCCGGCTACCCTGATGAGCACAGTTCCCTGGGAGTCGAGACCATTATCTGCAAACAGAACTATGATGAACTTCCAGAACTGTGGCGCTGGGCCAGACGCCGTGGAATCACACCCTACGTGGAGACTCTGACCAATCAGGGCCGGGCGACTGAAGGCGAACAGCTGGAAGTCGAGCCGGAAAAGGTCAAGGCAATGTTTGAGGAACTGGCCCGCATAGACAGGGAAGAGTTCGAGTGTGGCTGGACGCCGCATCCGCCTCTGGTCGCATCACATTGTGCCCGCCACGAATATTCCTGCACGGTTACCACCACCGGTGAAATACAACCTTGTCCGGGAGTAAGTGTCTCGGCAGGATCGACACGTCAGCAGAGTCTGGCTGAAATAATCAGGCAGAGCAGGGTAATGCAGGATATGAGAAATATCCGCAGCCATATCAAGGGTGCCTGTGCCAGTTGCGAGATGAGTGATGACTGCTATGGCTGTCGTGGCCACGCGTATCAGGTGACTGGGGATTATTTCGCCGAGGACCCGCTTTGCTGGCTGAAAAAATGATAATAGACGTCTTTGTTCCGGCTTGAAGTGACCCGAAATTATGTCTGACGAAATATCACCTATAGAGCTTATTGCCGATGAGGCCTTTGCTGCCGCAAACACCTTTTTGGGAGGGTTGCCCAGCCGTTGGGGCCGCATGACACCGCTTAGCCGGCTGTTGATTGTTGAATGCGCCCGTCAACTGTTTGGAAGCAATGTGCTTGAGCCGGGTCAGCGTCTTTGTGATCTTGGCAGAAATGTCGGTCTGATAGGTGGAACCCGATGGGGTTCACTGCATACGGACCAGGCATTTATCGAAACCATGAGCGCCGGGCCGGGTTTGGCCAGTCCGGCCCTGTTCGGTTATACCCTCCCGAACACTCCTTTAGCTGAAGTTGCTGTTATGTTTGGGCTAACTGGCCCTGTATATGCCCTTTTTGATATTGAAACTCCCCTTGTATGCGCCACAGATGAGGCACGGATGCTCCTTGCCATGCAGAATGATCTCGATTTCATGCTTGCCTGTGAATTTGATCACCGGATCGTATGCGATGACGGCGATCAGCGAGAGGAGATTTTTGCAACCCTAACTCTGGTACAATAGAATGCCCTCCATAATCCTTGTTTATCCGAAGTGGAACAAAATACCTGAGCAGACTGAATTCCATCTGCCTCCACACGGTCCGGTTTGTGTCGCTGCAGCAATTCCTGAAAAGTATAGTGTTACTTTTATTGATGAAAATGTTGATGAGCTGGACTTTTCCGCTTCTGCCGATGTGGTCCTGCTTTCGATGATGCTTACCTGCCAATTGCCGCGAGGTCGTGAGATAGCAGATAAATTCAGGTCGTTGGGGGTTCCGGTGATTGCCGGTGGAATTTCCACCATGCTGCATGCCGAGGAGGTTGCGACCTTCGTCGATTCTATCTTTCTTGGCGAGGCCGAAGACGGCAGACTTGCCGGCGTACTAGAAGATCTGGAAAATGAGCGACTGGCGCCAAAGTATGATTATTTCCATGATTTTCCACCAATAGAAAGTGTCGGGCCCGCCCGCCGCTCCATTCTCAATCAAGAGCGCTATGTCTATCGGGGCGTGCGTATGGTCGATCTGGTCCACGCCTCACGTGGCTGTCGATTCAACTGTTTTCCCTGCGCTACTGCCTATCTTGGCGGCAGGCAGTTCAGGCCACGGCCGATCGAGCAGGTGGTAGCGGAGATTGAGGGTATTGATAACAATCGACTGTTTCTGGTGGATAACTCCCTGGCCCAGGATAAAAAGTGGGTCATGGAGCTTTTTGAGGCTCTGAAGCCACTGAAAAAGAAGTGGATTTCCCACCCAATTCTGGATGAGGAAGATGTCATAGCGAAAGCGGCTGAGGCAGGATGCTGGTATGTGTACCAGGCAGTTTTCGATACTTCGGATGTTATTCGTGAACGGGTTAAACGACTCAAGGATCACGGTATCGGAGTGGAAGCTGCTGTTCTGCTTGGCACCGATAACCAGGATGCCGATTACATCAAGCGTCTTGTTGATTTTCTGATTGAGATCGATGTGGACATGTCGGAATTTTCTATTCTCACACCGTTTCCCCATACACCGGTGACCGCCACCTATGAGAAAGAGGGGCGTATTCTCCATCGGGACTGGAGCCGTTATACCACCGCCGAGGTTGTCTATCAGCCGAAGAATATGAGCCCGGAAACCTTGCAGGAGATGTATGCATACGCTTGGCGGGAATTCTATCGCGATGTTCCTCAATCCCTCAGGATGGCACGACTTTTCACTGATCTTGTGAGAAAGGAAATGGCTGATGGAACCTATCAGTCACCCAAGCTGTCCGGAGATAGGAAATGGCTGAAGAACTAAGTTCGAAAGCCCAGGCCCGGTGTCTCATTGTCTCTTCCAATCAGGTGGTGACACCGTACCCTGTTTTTCCACTTGGCGCGGCCTATGTGGTGGCGGCTTTAAACAGACATGGCCATTCGGCCCGCCATTTTGACCTGCTTGGCGACGGTGGGATGGCCGGCTTTGTTGAACTGTTGCAGGAGCAGCAGTTCGATCTGGTCGGAGTCTCGATTCGCAATCTGGATACAGTGGATAGTGCTTCTCCCGATGAGTATCTGGATGGCGTGGTTGAGTTGGTTGGCCTGATACGGCAGACCCTGAACACCAGGATCGTTCTTGGTGGACCAGCCTTTTCCATCATGCCGGAGCGACTGATGGATCTTTTAGAAGCAGATTACGGGGTGGTTGGCGAGGGTGAAGAGGTGATGGTCTGGCTGGCTACGGAGATTGCTGCCGGGCGCTCTCCCCAGGAGAAGATCCTGAAGGCCCCACGCCTGGAGAGCTTTGCCACCAGGGCCGAGCCTGGAATCGCCACCGCTCAGTATTACACCAATCATGGCGGCATGCTCAATTTGCAGTCGAAGCGTGGTTGTCCCTATAGCTGCAGCTATTGTTCATACCCTACCATCGAGGGGCGGAAGATCCGGTATCGTGACCCGGAAGAAGTCGTCGAGGAGATGGTCAGGCTCAATAGAGATCATGGTGCCAAGTATCTCTTTTTTGCGGACAGTGTCTTTAATGACCCTGCAGGGAAGTATCTTGAGATAGCCGAAACTCTGATACGCCGTGAGATTTCAATTCCCTGGTGTGCTTTTTTCCGGCCTGAGAATATCTCCCGTGAAGATTTACGACTTTTGAAAAGAGCGGGGCTTGCGGCAGTTGAGCTGGGAACCGATGGCGCAACCGATACAACCCTGGCCGGCTTCGGCAAGGGGTTCAGCTACGGTGATGTTCTGAAAGTCCATGAGAATGTGATTGCCGAAGAGATCCCCTGCGCGCACTTCATCATGTTCGGAGGCCCGGGCGAGACACGTGCCACTGTAGACGAGGGGTTGAAGCACATAGAACAGCTGGATAAGTCAGTGGTTTTTGCCTTCATCGGTATTCGCATATTGCCGGGTACCGCGATTTGTGACCGGGCCATTGCCGAAGGGGTGGTAGCGGCGGATCAGTCCCTGCTGAAGCCCGTATTCTATTACTCACCGGAAGTGACACGGCAGGAAATAGAGACGAAAATCATGGCTTCATTCGCAACTAGAATGGATCGGATTTATCCATGCCATCAGTTCTATGATCGCATCGCGATGTTACATAAAATAGGTAAAGTCGGGCCGTTATGGGAGCTGCTGATATAGTGCAGCTGGAGGCGATTGATCTATGAAATATGAAAATGATCTGCAAATGCTTCTGGTTATCCCGCTGTACAATCATGGAGCGACTATTGGTGCCGTGGTTGAAAAGGCCCTGATCACAGGCTACCCGGTTCTTGTCGTCGATGATGGCAGTGAAGATGGCGGCCTGAAAAATGTCGCTCACCTGCAATGTCACAGCCTCAGGTTTGATGAAAACAGAGGGAAAGGTGCGGCAATCATGGCGGCGATAGCCTATGCGGCAGAGCACGGCTACGACGCGATCTGCACCATGGATGCAGATGGGCAGCACGACCCTGCCGATGCGATACAGCTCATAGATTCTGCTCATGAAGGGCGCTGGCCTGCGGTGGTAATCGGTGATCGCGCCATGATCCAGGACACGGTACCGGGTTCCAGTCATTTCGGTAAGAAATTTTCCAACTTCTGGGTGCGACTGGAGTGTGGGGAAGAACTCAATGACACCCAGAGCGGTATGCGGGTCTACCCGGTTCAGGAGTTGCTGGACCTCGAACTCTCCTGTAGCCGGTACGATTTTGAGATTGAGGCGTTGGTGAAACTTGTCTGGGGCGGAGTGGCCGTCAGATCGGTTCCGGTTTCAGTCCATTATCCCACGCGGGATGAGAGAGTAAGTCATTTTGACAAATTGCGGGATAACTGGCGACTGTCAATGTTACACACCAGACTTGTCGTACGAAGGCTATTGCCCTTTCAGCATAAACGACTGGTGAAAGAAGAAGAGCCAGGCCCCAAAGTGATCGATGTGAAAAATCCGTGGCAGACATTGAAAAATCTCTGCCAGGAGAGCGCTTCGCCTTTCTGGCTGGCGGTTGCGGTCTGGTTCGGTCTGTTTTTGGGAGCGCTGCCATTGATCGCCTGTCACACCATCGCGATCATTTATGTGACCTATCGGTTTCGTCTCAACAAGATAGCCGCGGTGGCAGCCAGCCAGTTCTGTATGCCGCCGGTGGTTCCTGCTCTGTGCATCGAGGTTGGATATTTTATGCGAACGGGTACTTTCCTGCTCGATCTTTCCTGGGAACGCTGGACTCTGGAGATTCACCAGCGACTTTTTGAGTGGTTGATTGGCTCAATGCTCGTCGGGCCGATCCTTGGAGTGGCAGGCGGGACGATTGTCTACTGGTTTTCGCGCAAGATGGTCGACAGACCAATCGAGACAGTGGGGTAGGGTTTTGGCACTGAAGCATCTTCTGCAAAAACTTGAAGCACTGGGGCATTGGTTTTTCTATATGATCATGCGGATTTTTGGCCCGTATGGACTCATAGCAGCACGGATACTGCTGGTACCGGTGATTTTATGTTATGTGGTGTTCAGCCGTAAAATCAATAAGACAATTACGGTGTACCTCAAGCATCGTTTTCCGGGTGAGCCAGGGTGGAAATATTTCAGCCATGTTTTCAGAAATGTCTACGCGTTCGGCTCCATACTGGTGGATCGTGGTTGGCTTGGTGTGAACCCCAGGGTGAATTTTGATGGAACATTTGAAGGGCTTGAGACCCTTTCGAAGCTGATTACTGAAGGTAAGGGGGTGGTGATGATCACCGCCCATGTGGGTAACTGGCAGACAGCGTTTGCCAACCTTGGTGATCTGGGCGCCAAGGTCCATGCAATGATGCAATACGACCAGCAGCTGGTGGCCAAACATTATTTTGATTTGCAGGGGACTACTCCTCCTTTTGAAATAATCTCAGTGGATGATGACTTTGGTGGCATGATAGATGCGGCGGCCGCTCTTTCGCGGGGAGAGATTGTCACCATTATGGCCGACAGGTATGTAAAAGGTTCCAGCACAGAGGTCGATTTTCTTGGAGCAAAAGTACGTTTGCCCGATGCTGCCTATGTGCTGGCGGCAGCGTCAGCCGCCCCGGTGGTGGTGGTACTTTCAGCGAAAACGGGCGTCAGATCTTACCAGATCAAAGTGTGGGATCATTTTTATCCCGAGTATGCAACCAGGGATGAGAGACAGCCAATGCTCAAGGAGTGTGCATCCAGGTACGCGAAGTCTTTGGAGAAGTATCTTAAGCGATACCCTTTCCAGTGGTACAATTTTTATAATTTTTGGAAGCAATAATAGTTAATTATCAGGTGAAAAGAATGGAAGACATGAAACAGCAGCTCAAAACAATCATCATCGACGAACTCAAAATCCAGGGTGTGACTCCTGCCGATATCGGTGACAAAGATCCCCTGTTTGGTGATGGTCTTGGTTTGGATTCCCTTGATGCCGTAGAGCTGGTGGTGGTGATTCAGAAGCATTTCGGTGTGCAGATAGCGGATATGGATGAAGGGCGAAAGGCGTTCGAGTCCGTTGAAACCCTGGCTGCGTATATAACCGAACACAAGAACTAAATGAATAGTACCAGGATGTTTCTGGAAAAGGCTGTGCTGTAATTTGCGTGTTAATACCTTGTATTCAATCAAAAATGAAGGGAGAAAACAATGTTGAGACAGAAGATTGCTGTAGCCGGAGTTGCCGCTCTGCTCACCCTGAGTGCCACATGCGCTCTGGCGGGTGATGTGAAGAAAAAATTCTCCATTGAGAGTGCCAGGAGCAGTTCCTCCGTTCAGGAAGTTTTAAACGGTGATGTGCTGTTTTACTGGGCTGGTCAGAAACATCCCAAAGTGCAGCATTCGTATGGTGAGTTTAAAACGAGTAAACGAACCAACGGATTAGGTAAGGCAAAGGATGGTGCTTGTGCCCATGCTCTTGCCTCGGCCTTGAAGGTGTTTGAAAAAAGGGCGATACAAGAGGGCGGAAATGCCGTAATTGATCTTCAGTCCAATATTAAGAACCAGGCTGAATCAAGTGCGACGGAGTATAGCTGTCTGGTTGGTTCGATGATGGTCAATGTTGCCTTGAAGGGCAAAGTAGTAAATGTAAAACGGTAATAAATACATCATGAGTACTTCGTCAGTTGTAATAAGTGGCACAGGCTGTATCGCCGCAGTCGGAAATGGTTGCAGGGAGGCATTTGCCCACCTGCAACAATCCAAAGTACGGAATGTCCAGGTGGCTGAGGAATATTTCACTGCTCCTTTTACTGCGCCCTGTTTTCTGGTTTCCACGGGCCGGGATGGTTCCGGCTCTATGTGGCAGGGACTGGCCTTGAAGGCGGATAA
Source organism: Desulfosediminicola ganghwensis (assembly GCF_005116675.2). Classification (NCBI taxonomy): domain Bacteria; kingdom Pseudomonadati; phylum Thermodesulfobacteriota; class Desulfobulbia; order Desulfobulbales; family Desulfocapsaceae; genus Desulfosediminicola; species Desulfosediminicola ganghwensis. The sequence continues at coordinate 5,338,148 of NZ_CP050699.1, read as the reverse complement.
CAGCAGCAACCGCACCATTCGACTTGCCTTGACGGCCATCGAAGAGGCATTGCTTGAAGCTGGCGTGAGTCTCGACAGGTTGGCAGGTAAAAGAGTTGGCATTGCCCTGGGAACCACGGTGGGCTGTACCTTTCATAACGAGCGCTATTACATTGACTGGAAAGAACAACGGGAACCGGACTCCACGGCGCTTGTAACCTATCTCAATGCTAATTTAGCAGAGAGGATTCAGCGTGTTCTGGGGGTACGCGGGCCGCGAATGGTTATCACCAATGCCTGTGCCTCAGGGACCGATGCGATCGGTGTTGCCAAAAGCTGGCTCGAGAATGATCTTTGCGATATCGCCATTGCCGGCGGTGTGGATGAACTTTCCCGCATTGCCTGTAATGGTTTCCGCAGCCTGATGCTGGTGGCCGATACCAGCTGTACCCCATTTGATAAGGACCGTCAGGGGCTGAATCTGGGAGAGGGGGCAGGTGTATTTGTGCTGCAACGTGAAGCCGAGGCCGCGGGGAATGATCCGCTTGGCTGGGTCAGGGGGTATGGTACTGCGGGTGATGCACATCACCCAACCGCGCCTCATCCGCAAGGCGAAGGACTGCAGCGGGCATTGGCACTGGCTCTCAAAGATGCCGGGTGCGACCCGGCCGGCATTGCCCTTATAAATGCCCATGGCACCGGTACACTGGCCAATGACAGAGCAGAGACAAATGCCATAAGCGAAATGGGTTTTGATGCAGAACGAACTCCTGTCGTTTCGACCAAAGGTGCCACCGGTCATACCCTTGGTGCTGCTGGTGGCATTGAGGCTGTCTTTACCCTGATGGCCCTGAACGTCGGGAAGACCAACGGCACGGTAGGTTGCAGTGAGCAGGAAGCTGACCTGGCTGTCCGGGTTCTGGCCCAAGCTGAAACGGCAGATCTGCATGGCCGGATTGGTATCAGCCAGTCTCTGGCGTTTGGTGGTTCAAACAGTGTTTTGGTGATAGAAGGGGCAGGGCTATGACGGTGCGGGTAGCAGAAGTGTTTGTGTCGAACCTGGATGAGCTGACTGTTCCGGTCGAGCTTTCAAGGCAATTGCGCAGGGCGGATGATTTCATTCGTCTGGCAGTGGTCGCCGGGCACAACGTGTTGCAGCAGGCGGCGGCAACAGAAGTGGCAAAAGAGCGGATTGGCCTTTTTCTCGGCTCGGCTTTCGGGCCCATGCAGACAAATTTTGATGTGCTCGACCAGGTCGTGAGCGACCAGCCGGTTTCGCCGATCCTCTTTTCTCACTCGGTCTTTAATGGAGCAGCCGGATATCTTGCCAGTGTCTTTGGCATTAAAGGCTGTGCTCTGACAATGACTGATTTCAATTTGCCCTTTATAAGGTCACTTGAGCAGGGCATCCAGGCAGTTGAAGGCGGTAGTCTTGACTGTTGTCTGGTATTGCAGATCGAAACCTACAGCCGTTTACTGCATGATGCCCGAAAAACACATTGTCCGGAAGATGCTGAGTGGCAACCGGGGGTGGTCTGCTGGTTGTTGAAAGCAGCTGCCGGAGCGGATGACGGGATCGTGCTGAAGAGGGTAAGCAGTCAGCAGCAACTAAAAGGTGACGACGAGATTGATGCGGCGAATCGACTGCGCATTGTCGAAAGGCTGAGCCTGGCCGAAGACGTCCTCGAGATCAGAGACCCGCTCGGAGCAGCGATCACCTTGAGTTCATTGATGCGAGACGACGGAAGTGCTGTTGCCGGGAAAGTGATATCACTTGAATCGGAGCACACCACGGTTGAACTCGAATTTTGTTCATAATCCGGACGTAGTAACAACCAGTATTAGACTTGAAGAAAGGGAGCAGTGAGTATGGCCAAGGAAACGAAAACTGTATTTATCAGCGGTGCAAGCCGTGGTATCGGCGCCGGGATTGCGCGCAGACTGGCCGCTGAAGGTTTTGACATCTGGTTGAATTACAGGAGTTCAGAAGAAAAAGCCAGGGAAGTCCAGGCGGAGATTGAAGAACTTGGGCGGGTCTGCCGTCTCCTGCCCTTTGATGTCGCTGATGATGCCGCAGCCCGGAAAGTACTGGAACCGCTGCTTGATGAGCATGTGCCATTCGGTATGGTGCACAATGCAGGCATTACCCGGGATACCCTGTTGCCGCTCATGCGCACCGACGAGTGGAGGGATGTGATTGATGTGCATCTGAACTCATTTTTTATTCTCGGCCGGCTTTTTTCCAAAGCCATGCTTCCCAAACGTCAGGGACGCATTATCTCGCTCGCTTCCATCTCCGGAGAAACAGGGCAGGCTGGCCAGGTGAACTACTCTGCGGCAAAGGCAGGATTGATAGGTGCCTCAAAAGCCCTGGCCAGGGAACTCGCCCGAAGAAATATTCTGGTGAATGTGGTTTCACCGGGCCTGATTGAGACTGAAATGATTGACGACCTGCCGCTTGATAAGATCCTGCCGATGATTCCCATGGGCCGGGTCGGAACGGTTGAAGAGGTGTCAGGGGTTGTACGCTTCCTGCTGAGTGACGAGGCCAGTTACATGACAGGCCAGGTGTTGAGCGTTAACGGCGGGATGTACATGTAATGAGTACCTTAAGCTTGCCGGTTCCGGCTCTGGAGATTCTACCACACAGGCCTCCCATGGTCTTTGTGGACGAGTTGACCGAGCGTTACGATGATATAGCCGTTGCTTCAGTGAAGCTTGACGAGGAGGCGATCTGTTTTCATCGCACTCCTGCAGGTGTTGAGATTCTCCCTGAAGTGTATGTTGAAATCATTGCCCAGACAGCTGCCCTCGCCAACGGCTATGATGCCAGATGTGAGGGAAAGAAAATGAAAGACGGCATGCTGGTGGGGATTGACAGTTTTACGGTGACAGCTGTCGGCAATATCTTTGATCGTCTGGTTGCCCGGGTGGAGAAAGTTTTCGAATTTGACGCCTTAACTATTATTCAAGGCCGTATTTTCCATGGAGAAGAGCTTGTGGCGGAGGGTAAGATCAAGGTTTGGGAAAATCCTGAACCATGACAGCGGGGGAGATATGGTAACAGGGATAAGGACCGGCACGTTGCAACTATTTCTTGCGGCTATTTTTGTACTAGCGTCGGCTGGTTACGGCAAGGCGGCACAGTCTGCTGAGATGCAGGATTTTCTGAATCGCGTGCAGGCCGCATCTGATGGGGTCACCTCATTTTACAGCGAATTTACCCAGGAAAAACATCTGGCCATGTTCGACACACCGGTACAATTTTCCGGTCGGCTGGCGATTATCCGGCCTGATAAGCTCCGCTGGGAGTTTGTTCAGCCTGTACCATCTGTGCTGATATTTAATGGTGACAAGGGGCTTCGGTGCAGCGACCAGGCCGCACCTGAATATTTTTCCCTGAAGACCGATCCCGTCATGCGCCTGGTTGCAGAACAGCTGTGGTACTGGATGGGCGGGAATTACCAGCAGATGTCCGACCGCTATAATCTTACCTATGAGCCGCCAGCCACTCTTGGGGTGGCCCCGAAAGATAAAAAAGAAGCGGAGTACCTGAAAGGGGTGAAGATCAGTTTCGAGCCGGACACTCTGCAGCCTCAGCAGGTTGAGATTTATGAGGGGGGCAATGATACAACCAGAATGGTTTTTCTTGAACCCCTGTTAAACAGCGATCTGCCGGATGAGTACTTCAACGAATGCAGTGCAGGTTTAAACGACCTCAGCAGGGCAGGCAGTGGCGGCAGCAATGACTAAAGGTTCGCGCTGTACCCGGTGGCTGCTGGTTCTGTCGGTGGTGTTTGCTGCCTGCTGGTATGCACTGCAGCTTTCCGTGCGGGATGATGCACTGGATCTGCTGCCTGACGGCCAGGTTCGTCATGACGTGGAACTTCTCCAGACGATAGGTCTTGTCGACAGGATCTTTATCACCTTTTCGGCAGAGCCTGGCCGCTTTGCCTCACCGCAGCTTGCCGGCGCTGCATTGAAGAGCAGCGTCTCGTCTTTAGGGGAACGGTTGACCGCAGATGATGACTTCGGCAATGTGCTCTATCGCTTTCCGGATGGGTATCAGCAGCAACTCTACCAGACACTGCAGCCCTATTTGCCGGTTCTGCTGACCGACGATGATTATCAGACAGTAGCTGATAAAATTACACCTGAGGCCATTCAAGAGGCTTTAAAGAACAATTTCCTGCTGCTGAACACGCCCGCAGGAATGGGAATGAAAGACCTGATTGCAGCCGATCCTTTGGGATTAATGCCGGTTTTGCTCCGTAAACTGCAGAACTTTCGTTCAGGTTACTCGATGCAGCTCGATGATGGTTTCCTGGTAAGTCCCGACCAGAAGAACTTTCTGGTGCTGGCCGAGAGTCAGAAGAAACTCACCGACTCCGGTAACGCCGAAGCGATTCAGAAAAAACTCAATACCATTTTAGCGGAGGTATTGCTTCCTGGTATCAAGGCTGAAATAATTGGTACTTTGCCGCACACTCTGGCAAACAGCAGATCAATAAAACATGATTTGCGGGTACTCCTGCCTGCCGCGTCTTTCCTGCTTGTTGTGTTGCTTGGCGGGGTGCTGCGCGACATCAGGATACTGGTGGTCTTTGCGGTACCATTTCTCGGTGCGCCCCCGGCTATTGCCATTACTTCGGGCATATATGGCAGCATAAGCGGAATGGCTCTTGGATTTGGCATTGTGATATTGGGGATAGCCGTGGATTTCTCAGTCCATCTCTTTCTCGCGCTCCGTGAAGGCAAAAACAGGGCTGAGGCGATGCGTGCCATACGCAGGCCCATGATTTTCGCGACCATGACAACGTTGGCAGTGCTCTGTGTGTTGCTGTTCTCAGATGTGCCATCCCATCGGCAGATGGCGACTTTGGCAATTTCAGGCGTTGTCTTTGCGGTGGGTTTTGCCTGGTTGCTTATTCCAACCGTTGTCAATTTTGGCCAAGGTGAAGAAAAGACTGCATCCTCGATGCAAGGCACTCTGTTACCCGAATACCTTCAACGGCTCCCGGGGACCAATGGCGGTAGAATAATTCTTGTTCTCTGGGCGGGGTTGATCGTTTGCGGAGTATTCAGTTGGCCAATGCTGAACTACAACGCGGATCTCCGTTCCCTTGATGTGCCAAATGATGAAATCATTGTTTCAGAGCGCCACTTTTCCAATGTCTGGGGTGGAGGAGGTGAGCAGGCATTTCTTGTAAGTTCCGGTGCGAACCTGGACCAGGCTGTCGATACTAATGATCGTGTTTTTCACTTTCTTGATGAGCATGGAATAGAAATTCATCAGACCTTGGCAGCTATCCTGCCCGGCCCACAGCAGCAGAGGCAAAACCTTACTGCCTGGCAGGCATTCTGGCAGGAAAGAGGCGAATCATTTCCCAAGGATTTCAGCCATGCCTCATCCGGTTATGGGTTTTCAGACAGGGCTTTTCAACCATTTTTGCAAAGTCTTGGTGGCAATCCCGGTATCTTTACAGCTGAAAAGCTCGAAGGCACTGTGCTTGGTTCAATGGCAGGCAGCATGATTCGTGGTGGGGATAAGGGCGATGATACACGTGTTCTCACCATAGTGTCCTTCACTGAGGAAAGTCAGCAGTGGCTGCGACTTCTGGCGACGGAAAACCCCGATGTGGCGGTATTGGCCAATCCCATCTGGCGGTCCGAAGCTGAGCGGATGTTGAAGACTGATATCGTGGTACTTTCAGCCATTGCCGGATGTCTGGTGGTGTTGCTGGTGGCAGTGCAGTTCAGAAATCTACGGGCAATTGTTGCTGTGCTGGCACCTGTGGTCTCGGCGTTGGCTGCTATGTCGCTATTTTGCCGGCTTACGGGGCAGGAACTGAACATGATGCATCTCATCATGGGGATACTGGTCATCGGCTTAGCCGTTGATTATGGTATTTTTGTTGTCTGTGCCCGCCTCAGCCAAACTGCTGAATCAGCATACCTCGCGGTTACGATTTGTGCGGCGAGTTCATTGATCGGGTTTGGCGTCCTGGCATTTGCGAGTCATCCGGCGCTTTCTTCGCTGGGAATCACCGTGTTGGTCGGAATAGGTGTAGCGTGTCCGGTTGCGCTCCTGGTCAGTTACCAGCTGGCTGCCCCTGAAAAAAATGGCGGACCGGGAGTCGCCGCAACTGATTAACAACACATGCGATTACTCCTTATTATCTTATTAGCTGTTGTACTCGGTGGCTGCTCTATGGGGAAGGTTGTGCCGCGTCAGGATCTCGCGCTTACTGGCGGCAGTGGCGCCTTGCTGACAAATATGCGCATAGAGCGGTGGGGCGATTCAAAGTATTCAGGATTGCTCGCAATAAAGCAGAATGGCCATGGTATGCATTTTGTACTTTTGGATGCAACGGGGGTGAAGTTGCTTGAGGGAGACGTCGATGAGCAATTGAGCTATACAATTCAGTATGCCCGTGGCAATTTTTCAGACTCTCACCTGCCGAAATTTTTGGCGGTATCTGTTGGTAGAACCTTTTTACAGGAACCGGAAACGCTTCCATGTTCAGCAACAGGGTTCAGCAGGTTGTGCAAAGAACAGACAGGGCAATTGCAGTGGCAACGAAAATTGACAACCGGCCTTGTCACGAGATGGCATGCGCTGGATAATTTTGATTCCGAAGGTCGGTGGCAGAGTGCTGAGTATGCACAGCCCTGGCTTGGCGTACTAATCAGTTTCAGCAGAATAGAATAGGCAGAGTGATGAGTGGTAGTTTTGAAAACCTGTATGAGTCGATCCGTAATTCCTGTCAGAACTGCTCCATAATAAAGCAGGATGAGCACGAAGTGCAGGCGGAGGGCCTCTTTTGCTTTGAGAGGGATTTTTCCGGATTTAAGGGACATTTTCCGGGAATGCCCATTTTGCCAGCGATGGTGCAGATAGCGGCGGTGCGATGCCTGGCGGAATTGCTGTTGCTGTGTGAGGTTCATCCGATACGTTACAGGAAGACCAAATTTCGTGGCGTGGTCAGGCCTGAAGAGCGTATCTCCATTCATTTGCGGATGCTCAGGAATGAGCAGGATCCCAACGTGTGGTCGTTCGAATTTTCACTTAAAAATGAGCTGGGTGAGGTTCTGGCTACCGGTCAGGGTGAGCTGGCGGAGAAAGAGGTTTCAGTAACCTCCAGCGCGATTTAGGAGCTGTTTTGCAGGATATCTGTGTTTATCCTGCGCTAAACGAGGCAACGTTTTAAAAAAGAATATGCGATCAAAAAAAAGTTATTTTCCGGTGGATACGACAGCTCCATCGACTCTGGTAGCGAGTATTGAGCGCCGGGTGCGTTTTGAAGAGGTGGATACCCTGAGGATGGTCTGGCATGGGAGGTATCCAAGTTATCTCGAAGATGGACGAATTGCTTTTGGTGACAAGTACGGTTTGTCATACCAGGCGTTTATTCAACATCAGACAGCCGCCCCGGTAGTACAGATGCATCTGGATTATTTACTGCCCCTGCGGTTTGACGAACTGTTCACCATCGAAGCGGCTTTACACTGGACAGATTCAGCTCGTCTGAACTTTTCGTACAGGTTGATCAATGATGAGGGGCAAACAACGGCCAAGGGCTATACCGTGCAACTGCTCACCGATACTCGTGGTGAAATGTTACTAATAGTTCCGGAGTGGATCAAAGAATTTCGCGATCGCTGGCAGGCAGGGGAGTGGCATAGATAATGCGCAAGACAGTTATCACGGCAGGAAATATTCTGACTCCCCTGGGGGATCTTGACAGTACATGGCAGGGATTGCTCGCTGGCAGGAGCGGACTTCGTGTTCAGGGCTTAGGCGCAGGAGGAATGAACTTTCCCCTCGGCTTTATTGAAGGGTTGGAAGGGGACGTTGGCAGTCTTGGAAGGCAGGAGAGTTTATTTTCTCATCTGGTAGAGCAAATGCCGAAGATACCTTCGTCAACCGCCCTGTTTTGTGCCACGACCAAAGCCGCAGTAGATGAATTATCGCTAGAGACTGAGGCTGCTGAAGGGCAACCCTGGCAGATTGCCGAATCCCTTGCACAACGGTTGGGGATTTGTGGTGAAGTCAAAACAGTGAGTGCAGCATGTGTGTCCAGCCTGGTGGCAATGATTCAGGGGGCAATGGCAATTCAGTCCGGGAAATGCGACCGGGCACTCGTTATTGGTTTTGATCTGCTGTCGGAGTTTGTGGTATCAGGCTTTGCAAGTTTGAAGGGACTCTCACAGGAGTTGCCGAAACCCTATGACAAAGAGCGTTCAGGGCTTGCTCTTGCCGATGGCGCCGGGTGGGCTCTGCTGGCGGCTGAAGAGGTTTTGGGGGATGATGAAGAACGCCTGGCATGTATGGAAAATTGGGGTATGAGTTGCGATGCCACCCATATCACGGCTCCATGCCGAAATGGAAGCGGACTCGGCAGACTTCTGGAGCAGATTACCAACCAGTGTGTGGTAAAGATTGGTGGTATCAACGGTCACGGCACAGCGACTGTGTATAATGATGCCATGGAGTTAGTGGCGTTTGGGCGGCTGACGGAGAATACAATACCTCTCTGCTCTGTGAAGGGTAGCCTGGGCCACAGCCTTGCTGCCGCCGGTATTATCGAGGCCATGCTCAGTGTAAAGAGCCTCAAGCACCAGCTTCTACCACCCACGGTAGGCCTTAAGGAACCGGAGGAGACCTGTCTGCGACTGTCTGGGCTCAAACCTCTGCCGTTACTCTACCCGTCGGTGTTAACCTGTAATTCAGGATTCGGTGGCATCAACGCCGGGCTGTTGTTGACACCGGCTTAAGGGGCCTACAGGCTCTGGGCTGAAAACGTGTCGCAACTCTGCAGGTCTCCACTTTTAAGGCCGGTCTTGAACCAGCGCACCCGTTGTTCAGAGGAACCGTGGGTAAATGAATCAGGAGTTACGTAGCCGCGGGCCTGTTTCTGGAGGCGGTCGTCTCCAATGGCCGAGGCCGCGTTCAGGGCTTCCTCAATATCTCCCTGCTCAAGAATCTGCCGAGCCTCGTTGGCGTGATTAGTCCAGATGCCAGAGAAGCAGTCTGCCTGTAATTCGATTCGTACCGAAAGCTGATTGTATTCAGTCTCGGAGAGTTGTTGCCGCATCTGGTGAACTTGATCACTGATGCCCAGCAGGTTTTGAACATGGTGACCGACTTCATGGGCAATTACATAAGCCTGGGCAAAATCCCCGGGGGCTCCCAGACTATTTTTCAAATCCTGATAAAAGCTGAGGTCGATATAGACTTTTTGATCTCCGGGACAGTAAAAGGGACCCATGGCAGCCTGGGCGAAACCGCAGGCAGATTGAACCTGGCCTGAAAACAGCACCAGCTTTGGTTCCGCATAGCTTGCATCACCTGCAGAAAAGATCTTCTGCCAGGTGTCCTCAGTATCCGCCAGTACCACAGAAACGAAATCGGCTAACTCCTGTTCTTGCGGTGTTGGCTGATAATCAGTCTTTTCCATTGTAGTCTCGCCGGTGAGTTGAGCCCCCTGTTGCAGAATGAGTGCCGGGTCGACACCGAAATAGAGAGCCACCAGGGCAAGCAAGAGAATACCGATGCCACCGCCTTTAACTCTTTTAGAGGCCCGGAAACCTCTTTTGTCTTCAATATTACTGCTCCTGCGGCTGCTTCTCCAACGCATTATTAACCCCCTGTGATAATAAAAGTACGGTGGGTGATAAGAACTATTGACGGTTAGGAGTGTTCAGTTAACTCAAGGTGAATTTAGGTATAGGCTGGGGAACTGTCAAATCAGGAGTCGGTTGGTGGCAGTGCCTTTGGCGTGATGGCGGCGCTGGTGTTGCTGCAGAGCTGGCAGGGATGTGGGCAGTGGTAACTGCGCTCCGGGGAGACAGGGAAGGCAGTACCGCTTGGAATGTCTGGGAAACCTTAAAGAGCTATTCTTCTGGGTCACGACGGTTTTCAGTGAAATTCCAGAATGTTGCACCCAGCCCTTCATGGAGAACGAGAAGTTCCGCCTGCTGGATGGCTATTACCTCGCCACTCTCATCATCTGTAGTGAAGATGGTGATGTCGCCGTCCTGCGAGACAACAACTGCTACCGCCCCAGGCTGGGCCTGGGCAAAGAGTGCGGCAGACTGGTGCCGTGTTCCACCGATATCGGCGAGACCGACTGTTGTCGCTGAATCTCCCTCCACCGGTTTGATAACACGAATAGTCGAGGACACCTCCTGCCCTTCCCTGGGAATAATTTTAGCTCCAAAGCAGAACACGAAGCGATCAAAGGTCATTACCAGGGCACCATCGACAGCGGTCAGTCGGGCAATATGTCTACATTGCTGGTCAACCTGGGTTCTCATTTTGACCAGCTTGTCGCGCTTGTTGTCTTCCTTGGTTTTGATTAATCCGGAGAAAAAATCGGTGATAGGAGCAAGGAGGGTTGGCTTAACTGCTACATCGTAATCGCTTTCCAGAAAGCTGGCGCCACCGGTGTATGGTATCGGTGCACTGATCGACAGGCGCCAATCGTCTGAGTTTGGCACGACCAGCAGGGTACCTCCCCGGCTATGATTACGCATGGCGCGAGCAGTGTTGAGCAAAGAGGTGTATCGCAGCATTTTCAAGGTTTGACCCTGGTCACCCGTGTCGCTGCTGTCAAGTTTGGGCAAGACGGTCTTCATCATGTTGGAATGATCGATAAAGACCGAAGTATTGGATATGAGAGAACCAATACTTTTGCCGTTAAAGGTTGTCAATACCCGCCCGGGACCAAGAACTTGTATCCATAGCTGCGCGATGAGTAAATCATTGTTTCTGGTTTTGAAGCCCCAGATCTTGAGTAATCCGTTCTCGTCCGGCCACACCCCGATATCGGCACGAGGGTTTTCGAGCGCTGCACCGAGTTTGACCAGGTTTTTCACATCAAATAGAATCGGTCTATCGAAAAGAAAGGTATCGTGCGATTTTTCAGCGGGCATGAATAATATGGAGATCGTAACAACATTCCCTTCATCCAGGGAAAAACTGGTCCAGAATGCACCATCAAGCAGGCTGGCCAATTGTTCTGTAGTAGGGATAGTTCCGGGTTGCTGGGAGACATTTCCAGGGAACCGGGAGGGCGCAGAGGAGCCAGTCAGCTGGTGCATTCTCTGCAACAACTCATCAACAAATTCAGAATTAAGGCTATATGCGTGGTGGTGCATTGCTTGATCTCTAGTGGTACTCAATAAAAATTCCTTGTTATTGGAACGAGCTTTCGTGTGTAATTTTTATCTATATCAGATGATTATCTGAATAAATGCATCATGGGGGATGCTGAAACTCACGTAAATCAGCTGAGTTCAGGGCACAGTGTAGTCTATTTTTACGAAAACTGCATAGCCCGAATTTTGCGTGAGCATTTTATCCGGAGATGAGAGGTGGGTGGAAAGGAGTCTGGGAGAGGGTAAGGCGTGGGTGGTTGGTCTGAGGTATTACCTATATAAAAGCAGCCCTCCGCTGCCGGCAGACCGAGTGGATGCCAGCAGCGAATTGCAATACCTTCCAGTTGAGCGAGTGGCTTATGCTATGGCCACCAACTCAAGATCAAAGGTAAGGGTCTCGCCAGCAAGTGGCGGATTACCATCAAGGATTATGGCATCCTCTGTTACCTCTTTGACAAGAACTTCGATATCCTGATCATCTTCATCGGTGAGATGAAGTTCCATACCAACAGATGGCTCTATACTTTCAGGGAACTCAGCTTTTGGGACGCTGACAACCCATTCCTCCTGGCGTTCACCATAAGCTTTAACAGGTGGAATGGTAACGGTTTTTCTCTCACCGATTGCCATGCCCATGATGGCTTCTTCGAAACCATCGATCAGCTGGCCTTCACCCAGGGTGAAAACGACTGGTTCAGTGTCGACGGAAGAATCAAAGACGCTTCCGTCATGGCGTTTACCGGTGTAGTGAACACTTACATTATCTCCATCTTTTGCCTGACTCATACTGAACTCCTTTTTTTGCAAGAAATAGTAGTAATAACGAGGGATAAACTCCATTCGTTATAACAAGGAAATTACATTTCACGAAGAATCCTAAAAGAAGTAAACCCGGGGAGAACAGATGTCCAGGGACTGCCGGGAAGTGCAGCTGGGGTACTGCAGCTGGTTAAACCTTTTCAACTTGTAGGAACTGCAACGTACAGAAAATTGCCCTGTCAGGTGGTGCGATATAACACACTGTGATACGAAACTCAGAACAAAAATACAAGCCTAATTTTTCGTGTTTTTTCTATTGGCCCATCCAATTAAGGCTATTAAACTGAATTTCTTTGATTTCTTCCGGTAAAAAAAATTGTATACGCAAAATGAGGCAACGTGAACGAGTCACATGTTGCCATGGGCTGTAGTCATCAACCCTTGCATGATAAGGGATTGAGCTTATGCTACTGAAACAGATGAGAAAAAGCAATCCACAGCCACGGTGTGTTTATGGTGTTAGGAAAATGCCAAATTCTTTGTCGGGTATAAAATATTGAACAAATCAGTATGCTTCATCCACCAACGCTGCTTTCGTCAGGGTTGCCTTGGCAGCTGTTACCTGTTTTGCTTCATTCAAGGTTCCCGTAGAGCTTGCCATTCTGTGTCTGCAGGAATTTTTGAAGTGGTATTTCTTCCTGTTTGAGAAAACCGGTAGCCGGCAGGCTGCCGTTGGCGACCAGTTCCACTACCGAGCAGACAGACGCTGCAGTGGTCCAGGCGATGGCTCTGCAGGTCGTGCCGTTTACCGCTATAGGATAGAAGCTTCTGACGAATTCATCACGAAAGAGGCGTTCCTTTTTCCAGCCCTCAGCGGTGGCGTGAATATAGACCACATCGTCATTGACACTGGGCTTGGCATTGGTGAGAATTCTGCCGGCCAGCTCGCGTTGTTCCCGCATCAGGAGCTCATGGAAAAAGAAGTTCATCAGCTGGCAGTGGCCGGGGTAGCGAACCGATTTGTAATCGAGATTTTCAACTCTGCCGAGAAAGCTTTGACACATTGTGCCAAGTCCACCTGATGTGGTGAAGGCTTCGAGGGGAACCCCGTTGATCACCAGCTGTTCCAACCATTCCATTGGGGAGACCCACTTGTGTGTGCCATCTTCAATGACCTCACAGTCATTGAGGTACTCATTGACAACACCTTCCGGAGACCAGTTGAAGGCATAACCAAGCAGGCCGGTGGGATGTTGTGGCAGAGCACCTACCCGGAGCTTGATCGAGCGGATTTTGTCAAAGTCTGCCGCAAGGGAAGCCCCAACGATGCCGATAAAACCAGGAGCCAACCCGCACTGCGGCGCCATTATTGATGTGCTATTCTTACTCATCTCGATAATGGCCCTGGTGGTGGGCACATCTTCTGTGAGATCGAAATAATGAATACCGTTCTCGTGTGCGATGGAGGCTATGGTGAGGTTGAAGGTGTATGGAAGGCAGGAGACAACAGCATCGTGGGAGCAGACTAAGCCGGCTAGCTCCCCGGGGTTGGTGACGTCGATTTCAACCGTCTTGAAAGGCTTGCCTTTCTGGGGAGTAATGTCTGCCCCGGTGACAGAGAAGCCCGAGATATTGAGAAGTTCTGCGACCAGAAAACCGATCTTGCCAAGACCAAGTACAGCAACCGATTGTATTCGCCTGTTCATGGTTCCCCTTGGGTTGAAGTGTACACCTTTTATGTTAGCATGTCGAAAACGGGCAATAAAATCAAGGTATGAGGCCGGAATTAATGAAATTCAACCATGTCATGGTGGTGCAATCGTGCCGGAGGAATAGACTGGGACAGCTGGTTCTTATGAGCTGGAGGTGCGCTTGAGGATATCCCGGACAGCATGACAGAAGCCACCTTCATCGTTTGCCGGGACAAGATTGTATCTGCCGTGGAGTTCTGGGGGTGCATTTGCGAGCAGGTAACTCACCTGAGTGAAGTCGAGCAGATCTATGTCATTATAATCATTGCCGATACCTGTTGTTTTACGGTAGTCGATATCGAGGTGTTGGCAAAGCCAGGCGGCCCCGCTGCCTTTATGGACATTTTCAGGATAGATTTCCATCCAGATTGAACGGTGGTCCAGGGGGGAGGTGGTACGGGTGACCTGATAACCATTCAGTTTTTTGCTGATACGTTGGAAACTTGAGGGGTCATCGTCCAGTACGGCGATTATCTGGGCGCTCTGTTCGGGGTAGTGCCCTGAGCTTGAAAAATCGGAGGCATAATTACGATAGAGCGAGATACGGTTGGTAAAATCGATGTTTGCAGAATTTGTCTTCCTGAAGGTGAAACAGTGATTATCAGGCACCGGTTCATGTACCATATAGTCGGTGTCGTAGTGTTCCAGGGTGGAAGTAATTTGTTCTATATCAGAGCGATTAAGATAATGGCTGTGTAGCAGTTCGCCATTGGCAAGGTCAAGGATTCCGGCTCCGGTGGAGAATATGAGGTAATCGGCGGGAAAGTCGCTGGGAATAACACGCCTGAACGACAAGTAGGAACGGCCAGTGGCGATTACCCTTACAATTCCAGCTTTGCCCAGCATGTGCAGGCAGTCGAGACTGGCACCGCTCACCTGCTGGCTCGAGTTGAGGAGGGTGCCGTCAAGGTCAGTAAATATGGCGCTGCCAGTGGTCATTGTCATGGATATTCTGTCAGATTGATGGTGACGGTTACATTTTTATCTGATTTCCTTTAAGCCCTTATAGCCTCATGGCTTGCTTTGTGAAGCTGAGCTTCAGGGTAATGAGAAAATTCTATATGCTGTCTTTACCATAGCGAAGATCTTTCGAAAAACAACACCAGCCCGCTCGGTGCAATAAAAAAACGGTCGCCGCATGTGCTATGCTGCAACCGTTTAATTCGTAGATGTAAATATGGTTTAGGAGTTGAACTTTTGTTCCCACTCGTAATCACGACCGGTAACTTTATCTTCCATGCGCCGAATCCGTCGCTCAAGATTTTCGTACTTGCGCCTGATGCGCTGGGCGGCATTTTGGGGAGAATAGGTGTAGCTATCGTAAAACTCCTGTTCTTCCTCGTTTTCTATGGGGCGGACAGGCTCCGGTTTCATTAAGAGGGCCGCCACGATATAGATGCCGATTACAGGCCAGAAACCGCTCAGCAAAAAGACGATCACCATGGCGATTCGTACCCAGAAGACTGACAGGTCGAAAGACTCTGCCAGGCCCCGGCATACACCGACCAATACGCCGTTTCGCGAGCGGTAAATTCCTCTTTTATTTCTCTTCATTCGTTGTTCCTCTATTTTTTCTGACGTTCCATCAGGATAGTTTCCAGGGTGTCGATTCTTTGTTCCATCTTGGAGAGGCCGTGGTAGATTTCCTGAATCATTTTTGCCTCTTCATTTTGTGCTGCCCTTGAGCTGCCGGAGAGTCCTGATCTACGGGTTTTGACAATAGTCAGAATAGTTCCGCAGACAAGGGCTGCAAAGGTAAGGAGCGAACCGAAGATAATGGCTACAATTATTACTGAGGTCATGGTGGGTAATTCCCTGAGCTAGCTTTATGAATGGGCCTTCGCTGATCACGAATTGTCCATCCGGCATAGGATCTGATTACTCGTCAGACTTTTTCTCAGCAGTGTATTTGGCAGCCTTCATCTTGGCAAGTTCGTTCTCGATGTCATCGTCGGATTTGAGGTCGTCGAACTGCTCGTCAAGAGTGGGTTTTTTGCCAAAGTTCACCATATCTGCCTCTGCTTCCATCTGGTCAATGCGGCGCTCAAGGCCTTCAAAACGTGCCATGGTCTCGACGCTGTCCATTCTGCGAATATCCTCCTGGGCGCGCTTCTTGCCATTTGCCCGCTTGTGTCGCTGGATGAGCATCCGCTTCTTCTCTTTGGCTGAGTTGAGTCGCTCTTCAAGCTCACCGATGTCTTCACGGTATTGGTCGATCAGTCCACCATGGTCTGAAATCTCAGCCCCTAGAGCTTCGACCAGTTCGGCAAAACGACGCTTTTCGATGAGTGCTTCACGGGCAAGATCGTCTCTGCCTTTGTCAACGGCAAGTTCTGCCCTTTCGCCCCAGAGTCTCTCTCTGGACTGCATTTCTTCGAGTTTTCGATTCAGTTTTTTGCGCTCGGCAATCACTCCGGCGCAGGATGATTTTAATTCAACCAGCGTGTCTTCCATTTCCCTGATCATCATTTTAATCATTTTTTCAGGGTCTTCAGCCTTATCCAGCATTGAGTTGATGTTGGAGCTTACTATATCGCTAAATCGAGTGAAAATGCCCATTATGGCCTCCTGTTGTTTGTTCTATGTGTGTTGAACTCTGTTGGCGGTGTCCGTTACGTCTGTTACTCATCCACACTTGATGTATATCTGTTAAAGCAGAAAACGTGCCAAAATGGTGTATTATAGAAATGGACCGTAATTGCAGGGAATTGCCCGCTTGATCGGGAAATGGCATGCGGTACGGTATGCCAATAAGTGGATTAATCAACTGATAGTTGGTATGATGCGCCATGTCTGAATATTCCGAAAAGAAGAGAGAAGAGCAATATCTGAGAAGTGTTGATTCCGCAGCTCAGGCTCCAGCCGATGCACTGGGTCAGTCTGAACAGTTTCTCCATTTCCAGGAACGCGTCTCCCGCGTTGCGGCTGTCGATAGACCTGTACTGCTTATTGGCGAGAGGGGAACGGGCAAGGAACTCGCCTCCCGCAGATTACACTTTCTTTCCAGCCGCTGGTCCGGACCGTTTGTTACTTTAAATTGTGCAGCGCTTACCCCGACCCTGATCGAATCTGAACTTTTTGGTTACGAAAAGGGCGCATTCACAGGTGCAGAGAGTAGGCGGACAGGGCGTTTTGAGGCGGCTGACGGTGGTACGCTCTTCCTTGATGAGATAGGTCTGCTGCCGGTTGAAGTACAGGAAAAAATTCTGCGGGTAGTGGAGTACGGTTCCTTTGAGCGGGTAGGTTCAACCAGACCGATTGAAGTGGATGTGCGTATAGTGGGGGCGACCAACGCAGATCTCCCGGCTCTGGCCAGGCAGGGCAAGTTCAAATCGGACCTGTTGGATCGTCTTTCCTTTGAAGTGCTTTTTGTGCCTCCGCTACGGGTAAGGGATGAGGATATCATGTTGCTGGCAAACCATTTTGCCGCGCGAATGGCTTATGAACTGTCCAGGGAAGAGGTACCGGAGTTCAGCCTTGAGACGATCGAAGCCATGGAGAGCTATAGCTGGCCTGGGAATATCAGGGAATTGAAAAATGTAGTGGAGCGTGCGGTCTATTCTGCTGATGACGAAAAAATCGAAGATGTGGTGTTTAATCCTTTTTCTTCACCATTTACCTCCCCGGTTGAGTCATCGCCGGAAGATGTGCAGCAGACACCCGATTACCAGGTTGAGAAACGCCGGGAGCATCGCCGGGAGGCAGTCTCAGAAGGGGCAAAAGCGAGTTTGGATAAACCACTTAAAGAGGCTGTGCGGGAACTCGAAATTGCCATGATTCGTGAAGCGCTTGATGTTTGCCGTTTCAATCAGCGGAAGGCGGCCGCAAAGTTGTCCCTGAGTTATGACCAGCTGAGGAATCTGATCCGTAAGTATGGCAATGCCGTGCTTGAAAAAAGGTGAAGCTGTCTTTGAAAAACGATGCAAATCGTAATTTTTGCCTATGATGGAAAGTGTCTGGAAAATAGCCGTAATATCTTTCTGGTAGAGTGTGGTGTACTGCGGTATAGAGGAAAACAGTTTGCTTATAAACGACAACTAAGTCATTAAAAAAAGCGGTCTTCGTTAAAAAATCCCCTTTGGTTTTTGCCTGACTCTGGGTAGGATGACCCCGCTTGTAATGTTGTGCCTGGGATGCGTGTCTAAGCTATTGCATGGAGATAAGGGTAATTAAGGTATGGAACTTACAGGAATAGCGCTGGCTTTTGGGGTGTTGTTATTACTTGGGCTTTGCTGGTTTGGTTTTCATTATTGGGCCAATCCGCCTATGAAGGATGCCGACGCAGTATCCAGAATTACTGGAAACTGTGGTGATACCATGGAACTGGCCTTACGGTTTGGTGGCGATAAAGTCATTCAGACCCGGCATTGGACCGACGGTTGTTCGGTTTCCAACCAGTGTGTCGAGGCGGCGGCCATGCTCTCAAGTGGAAAACACGTTGCTGAGCTTAAGAAAATCAACATGATGGATATAATGGAGATAACAGGTCAGTTACCTGAGACCCATCTCCATTGTGCCCAGCTGGCTGAAACCGTGCTGCAAAAGACGGTTCAGGAATATATCAAAGGACTTGGCGCACAAACCTGACACCGTAAATGATACCGGGTCGGTATTGCGCGTAGAAAATATGCCTGCAACAGACGCAGGCACCGGCAGAATAGAGCAGTTATGACCAGAATGCAGCAGCATAAATGTATCGGGCTGGCCGATTGTAGCGAACTACCGAGTGAGGTAGTGTGTTATGACGAGCCGATGGCCAAACACACCTCTTTCAAGATTGGCGGGCCTGCGGACCTGTTTCTGGAGCCTCGCACATACGAGGAGCTGCTGGCCTGTTTGCAGATGGTTCATAAAAACGACCTGCCGTACTTTCTGCTGGGCGGGGGAACCAATATTCTGGTTTCCGACCGGGGCATTCGCGGTGTGGTTATCTCTACGAGATGTTTAGATAAGATTTCTTTTACTGGTGATGTCCTCACTGTCCAGGCTGGAGCCACAGTCGAGAGCGTCTGTGAGGCTGCTGAAAAGCACAGCCTGGGTGGTATTGAGTTTATTTACGGCATGCCCGGCACCATTGGTGGTGCGGCATGGATGAATGCCCGTTGCTACGGCAGCTCAATCTCAGATGTGCTCAGGCAGGCTGCTGTAATTACAAGCAGTTTTCAGTGCGAGACAATCGATAATGATCCGGAACTGTTCGGCTATAAACAATCTCCTTTTCAAAAGATGAAAAGTTGCATCTGGGAAGTGAGCCTGCAGTTGCAGGAGGCTGATCGATCCTCGTTGCGTAAAGCCATGGAGGAGAATCTGGCGGACAGGATGGAAAAAGGGCATTTCACCGCTCCCTCCGCAGGCTCTCTTTTTAAAAACAATCGTGATTTCGGAGCACCGACCGGCCAAATCATCGATGAACTTGGTTTGCGGGGGCGGGTTGCCGGTGGTGCTGCCATTGCGCCATTTCATGGTAATATCTTTATCAACCAGGAGAATGCCACTGCAGATGATGTGTTGAGCCTTATCCGCCTTGCCGTTGAAACCGCCTGGAAGAATAGGCATATTCGCCTGGAGCCGGAAGTGCGGTTAATCGGGGATTGGGCGGTGGAGGAACTCGCCTTTCTCAATCCCTGATGGAGTACTTTTTCAACCCGCTTCTCCTTTTGGAGGCGAACTGGTGTTTGCCACAATGTCGTAACTGAATGCTTTATCTTTACATTTCCTGATATTAGTACCCTTTCTCAATTGCCTCTTATTCCCTTATTGGGTATCCTTGAATCGTTGCCTGACACTGTAGTCTGATTCAAAACCCCGGAGGGAGTCATGAATTACCCAATCTGGTATTTACCCGAGATCGGCGGCGGAACGCTGATCGCCCTGATCGCAGTTTTTCATGTATTCATATCCCATTTTGCCGTGGGGGGTGGGCTTTATCTGGTAATGGCCGAAAAGAAGGCGCTGCGGGAAGGTAGTGACGCCATCATGGAGTTTACCCGTCGTCATGCCCGTTTTTTTCTGCTGGTCACCATGGTGCTCGGCTCCATCAGCGGAGTGGGGATCTGGTTTATCATTGCCCTTGTCAGCCCCACCGCCACCTCCTACCTGATTCACAGCTTTGTTTTCGGCTGGGCGGCGGAGTGGGTGTTCTTCATGGTCGAGATCGCCGCCGCTTTTGTCTATTTTTACATGTTCGGCAAGATGGACTCCCGCGATCATCTGCGGGTGGGCTATCTCTATTTCTTTGCAGCCTGGATGTCGCTTTTTTTGATCAACGGCATCGTTGGCGCTATGCTGACACCCGGAGCCTGGGCAGAAAATGGTAATTTCTGGCAGGGGTTCTTCAACCCTTCCTTCTGGCCGTCTCTTTTCTTCAGAACGTTTATTTCGATTCTTCTGGCAGGCTGCTACGGCTATCTTACCGCCTCTTTTTCAAAAGAGACGGAAGTGCGCGAACCAATGACCCGCTTCTCGGGGCTCTGGTCACTGGTCGCCCTGGTTGGCTGTGTGCCCGCGGGGCTCTGGTATCTCGGAGTATTGCCTGAGGAGGCGAGGGCACTGGTTCTGGGTAAATCACCCACCATTGGCGTCATGTTGCAAAATGGCATGGCTGCCGTGGTGCTGCTCCTGGTGATAACGTTGCTGGCCGGCATTCTTAAGCCGTCATTCAATAACAAGGCTGTTGCTGCCGTGGCCATGGTTTGTGCCTTTATCTCCATGGGTTCCTTTGAGTGGGTGCGTGAGGCGGCCAGACGACCCTATGTGTTGAACGAGGTGATCTATTCGAATTCGATCAGAAAAGATCACCTCGAAATGCTGAACGAGCAGGGGTATCTGCGCTCGGCTCTATGGCTGGAGAACAAGGAGGTAACAGCAGACAACTCCATGGCAGCCGGTCGGGAGCTGTTTATTCACCAGTGTTATGCCTGTCACACCATGGGCGGCGGCAATAACGATCTGGCTGTTCTTACCGAAAAGATGAGTTATAACGCACTGGTCAGCTATATCAACCGCATCCATGAAGTACGCTATTTTATGCCACCCTTCGCCGGTACCGAAGATGAGGCCAAAGCGCTGGCAGGCTATATCGCAGGTGAGATCCACGGCAAGGAGATCATCGAAGTACGCCAGCCTTCGGCTGATCCGTTGGCTCTGGGGGAGGCCATGTTTGACCAGCACTGCTCTGCCTGCCACAGCCCCGACGACGTTGCACCATATTTTTCCGGTGAAGCCAGGGAAGTTATCGCCGAATCTCTGCTGAACCTGAATGAAATATCGGATGAGATGGAACCCTTTTCCGGTTCTCGGCAGGAACGTTCTGCTCTTGCTGACTACCTGATGTCTATAAATGGTGAATTGGAACCTGCTGAGACTGCACCTCTTCAGGCGAAAAGTGGTGAGCCGGTATTTGAGATGAACTGTTCCATGTGTCATGAAGCGGAGGAGGCGGCGGAGATGGTCGCAGATTGGACCTTCGAGGAAATTTTTAATAATCTTGGACAACTCGATCAGCTCTCGGATGAGATGGAGCCTTTTGCGGGAAGTGATGAAGAACGCCGGCAGTTAGCAGCATTTCTCGATAGCCTGAAAGGAGGTGAGTAATGGAAACTTTTCTGATTCCGCAAGCCGATACGATCCCCGCAAGCTGGGGCTGGTTCCAGTTTCTGTTGCTTCTCACCTTCCCCCTGCACCTGCTGGCCATGAACGCTATGCTTGGAGGGCTGGTGATTGGAGTGATGCAACATATCAACGGTGGGGAGCTGCAGAAGCGTCTGGCTCACCGGGTTGCCATTGCCACCCCGCTACTCATTGCCCTGGTGGTCAACCTGGGGGTGGCCCCCTTTTTGTTTTTGCAGGTGCTCTACGGGCAGTTCATTTATACCAGCTCGATCCTGATGGGCCTTTTCTGGATTCTGGTTATCCCTGTGCTGATTCTGGCCTATTCGGGTGGCTATCTCTACGATTTCAAATTTGCAGGGCTCGGCAGGTTCGGCATCGTCGTGGGAGGCTTATGCTGCCTTGCTTTTCTGGCAATTGCGGCCATGTTCTCCAACAATATGCTGCTGATGGTGTCGCCGGGGAAATTCAGTGAATATTTCGCATCCATGAACGGCACGATGTTGCTTACAGATTCTATCCCGTTCTGGCCGCGCTATCTGCACATGGTCGTCAGTGCTCTTGCTATCGGAGGGCTGGCTGTGGCGCTGCTTGGTCGCTTTCAGGCTGAACGGGACCTGAACCTGGCGGATCATGCAACTGCACTGGGTCTGCGAACATTCTGGATTCTCACCCTGGTGAATATCCCCGTCGGGGCCCTTTTTCTGATGAGCCTCCCCAAAGAGCAGATGATGCTCTTCATGGGCCGTGATATGGGGGCAACTGTTGCTTTTGGTATAGGGCTGCTCCTCACTTTGGGAGCGGTCGTTACCGGCATCCGCAGGAAGCTGTGGCTGACCATTATGCACGTGGTGCTGCTGGTCTATGTCATGGTCTTTATGCGGGCCTGGTTGCGTACAGACTATTTGCGGCAGCATTTCACCCTGGATCAGCTCGAACTGGTGCCGCAATATTCTCCAATGATCTTCTTTTTCGCCACTCTGGGCTTGGGCGTTATCTGTCTTGTCTGGCTGTGGCGAACCACTGCCAAAGCCATGGCCTGAACAGGCACCACCCCAAGCCTTCCCCAGGGGTGGCAGCCCTGGACTCAGCAAGCCGGCAATTCGTATGCTGCTGCCCTTATCTGCGACTTTTGCTATTGATGATTTTCTTGCGAAGGCGAAAACATTAATGCTAACGTTAAATTGCAGTTGTTTCTGAATTTCCCATGAATTGAATTGAATTTTCATGGGAAATTCAGGGCGCGTTGCAATTCCTTTTTCCAAATACAACCATAGGTGTGGCATGAGCTCATACTATCATGATCCGGACCCCCAGGAGACCGCTGACTGGTTGGAATCTCTGGATGGCGTCATAAAGCACGAAGGAAAGGAGAAGACAGACTATTTGCTGACCAGACTGACCGATCGGGCGCGACAGCTGGGGGTTCAGACTTCGCCTGGTATCCTCACACCATATGGCAATACCCTGTTGCCGGATGGTGGCGCTTCTATTCCGGATGAATCATTTATCGGCAGGAACGTTGCCGCCTATGTACGGTGGAATGCTATGGCGATGGTTGCCAGGGCTAACAAGGATGGTAAAGGGCTTGGTGGCCATATCGCCACCTATACATCTGTCTCTTCCATGTACGAAGTTGGTTTTAACTGGTTCTTCAGAGGGCCTCAGGCCGAGTTCGGCGCGGATATGATCTACTTCCAGGGGCACAGTTCCCCCGGTGTCTATGCCCGTGCATTTGTCGAGGGGCGATTGGATGAAGAACATCTCGAGAACTTCAGGCAGGAAGTGAATGGAAACGGTCTTTCATCCTACCCGCACCCCTGGCTGATGCCGGATTTCTGGCAGTTTCCCACCGTTTCAATGGGGCTCGGACCGATGGCTGCCATTTATCAGGCACGTTTTATGAAATATATGGACAGTCGCGGTTTACGTGAAGCAGGTGATCGTAAAGTTTGGGTTTTTATGGGAGATGGGGAATCCGACGAGCCGGAGTCGCTGGGTGCACTGTCGCTCGCTGCCCGGGAGATTCTCGATAATCTGATATTCGTGGTCAACTGTAACCTGCAGCGGCTCGATGGTCCGGTACGGGGAAATGGTAAAATCATCCAGGAACTGGAAGGGCGGTTCCGGGGCGCTGGCTGGCACGTGATAAAACTCATCTGGGGCAGTGAGTGGGATAAAATTCTGGCCAGGGATACCAAGGGGTTGTTGTTGAAAAAGTTCGGCAACATGGTTGATGGTGATTTCCAGACCATCCGTGCCAGAGGGCCGGAGTACCTGCGAGAATTAGTTTTCTCGAAGGATCCTGAACTGGCGGCTCTGGTGGAGGATATCAGTGATCGTCAGCTCTGGCAGATGACTCGCGGCGGCCATGATCCAAGAAAAGTGTATGCGGCTTTCGATGCCGCCACTAATTATAAGGGGCAGCCGACGGTAATTTTGGTCAAAACGATCAAGGGCTTTGGTATGGGCCAGGCCGGTGAGTCGGTTATGGTGGCGCATAACGTCAAGAAAATGGACGTAGAGTCACTTAAAGCCTTTCGTGACCGCTTTCATGTGCCGCTGGAAGACGAGGATCTGGAAGCCTTGCCCTTCATCCGACCACCTGAAGGCAGTGCTGAAGACCTGTTTTTAAAAGAGCGGCGTAAGATAATGGGCGGGCCGGTACCATATCGGGAGACATCTCACATCCCTTTGCAGACACCGGAACTGGAAGCTTTCACGGCTGTGCTGGGTTCTTCGAAAGGCAGAGAGATATCAACGACCATGGCCTTTGTGCGTATGCTTGGCTCACTGGTGAAGGATAAAGAAATTGGCAAGTATATAGTTCCTATCATTCCGGATGAGGCCAGGACCTTTGGTATGGAAGGGTTATTCAGGCAACTCGGTATTTATGCCCCGACCGGCCAGCTTTATGAACCACAGGATTCTGAGACCATTTCCTGGTACCGTGAAGACCCTGAAGGACAGATCCTGGAAGAGGGAATAACCGAGGCGGGCGCTATCTCCTCATGGCTTGCGGCAGGAACAGCCCATTCCAACTATGGGGTGCCGATGATACCCTTTTATTCCTTTTACTCCATGTTTGGTTTTCAGCGGATTGGTGACCAGCTTTGGGGTGCGGGGGACAGTCGCGCCAAAGGTTTTCTGATGGGCGCGACTTCCGGCCGTACTACCCTGAACGGTGAAGGCCTGCAGCATCAGGATGGTCAGGCGTTACTTTTCGCCTCAACATTTCCCACCTGCCTGGCCTATGATCCGACCTTCAGCTATGAAGTTGCTGTACTGGTGCAGAAGGGTATTGAACGGATGTACCGCGATGGCGAGGAAGTTTTCTACTATATCACTCTGCTGAACGAGAATTATGAACACCCGGAAATGAGAGAAGGGATGGTGGAGGGGATTAACAGGGGAATGTACCTCTTCCAGCAAGGGGATGACAGTGAGTTGCGGGTGCAGTTGATGGGCAGTGGCTCAATATTACGGGAGGTCATTGCCGCCGCACGTTTGTTGAAAGATGATTTTCAGGTTGAGGCTGATGTCTGGTCTATTCTTGGGGTAAATCAACTCCACCGGGAGGGGATGGAGGTGGAGGACTGGAACAGGAATCACCCGGAGCAACCGAAAAAAATGTCCTACGTGGAAGAGCAGCTCCAGGGCTATGGGGGCCCTGTGGTTATCAGTACCGATTATGTGCAGGCGTATGGAGAACAGCTTCGCAGGCTCATCCCCAACCCGCTCACTGTACTGGGGGCTGATGGCTTTGGCCGCAGTGACAAGAGGGCCGTGCTTCGGGATTTTTTTAAAGTAGACAGATACCATATCGTAGTTGCCGCATTAAAGGGGCTTGCCGACCAGGACAGCATCAGCCTGGCAACCGTTAAAGAGGCTATCGACAAGTATCCCGTCAACCCGGATGCAGAACACCCCATGAAAAGATAAATAGAGTTAGAATTATAGAATTTCAAACAGTTGTAGAGACGTCACAGGAGACGATGATGGCTGTTGAGAAAATTGTGGTTCCTGATTTCGGTGATGTGCAGGAAATTACTGTGGTCGAGGTGTATATAAAAGCCGGAGACGAGGTTGAGAAGGAGAGTCCGCTCATTGCCCTGGAAAGTGAAAAAGCGGTGATGGATATTCCATCTCCCATGGGTGGCGTTATCACTGCGGTACATGTCAGCGAGGATGATACGGTACAAAGCGGTGATCTGATCGCTGAAATCGAACTGGCGGCAGAAGATGTGAAAACCGCAGATTCAGAACAAGAGGAACAACCTGCAGTTGAAGAGCCTGAAGGTAAACTCGAAGAACCCGGAGCAGAACCAGAGGCAGAACCAGAACCGCCGGCGAAAGAGCAGCCAGCAGAGCCCGCTGCCGAAGAGTCCGCCGGGGCCCCGATTGCATCCGCCGGGACCACTTCGTATCACGCCACCCCCTCGGTGAGAACCTATGCCCGTGAGCTGGGTGTCGATCTGACGCTGGCGGTCGGCACTGGCCCCAAAGGGAGGATTACCCGAGAGGATGTCCAGCAACTGGTGAAAAGAGTCATGCAGTCTGGCCCGGCAGCGATTTCACCGGCTCAGCAACCGCTGGAAGATTTTTCGGTCTATGGGGTAACCGAGGAACTCAAGCTGAGTCGTATCAAGAAGATATCGGGGCCGCATCTGCAGCGGAGCTGGCAGGCTATCCCCCATGTGACTCACTTCGATGAAGCGGATGTGACAGAGCTTGAAAAGTTCCGCAAGCAGCTCAACGATGAAGCGGGTGAGGATGGCATACGCTATAGTCCGCTGATTTTTATCATCCGGGCGGTAACTGCGGCGCTGAAATGCTATCCCTCCTTCAACAGTTCTCTGGTGCCGGCAGGCGATACACTGATAATCAAGAAATTTTATAATATTGGTATCGCCGTAGACACTCCGAATGGGCTGGTGGTACCTGTGGTGAAAAATGCGGATGAGAAGGGGCTGGCCGAAATTGCAACGGAGCTGGGTAGGCTCAGCGGTGCTGCCCGGGAGGGTAAGCTGGCGATCGATGATTTGCAGGGCGCCTCATTTACCATCTCCAGCCTGGGCGGTATCGGCGGGACCGGTTTCACCCCAATAGTCAATAGTCCACAGGTGGCGATTCTGGGTCTGTCCCGCAGTTCGGTGCAGCCGGTCTGGAACAGAGATCTGGAGGAGTTCATTCCGCGGACTCTATTGCCATTTTCTCTCTCATATGATCACCGGGTAATTGACGGGGCTGAGGCGGCTCGGTTCTGTCGTCATCTTTCCGGCATAATGCAAGATTTGCGAAGAGCTCTGTTGTGAAAGATTAAATGGTCAGTCGGGAAGGGTTTGACAGTGCAAGCCGACAAAAATATGTTCGAAAAATACGAATTACGTTATAATGCTGCCCGTTAAATGTCTATTTCATTAACATTGTTGAATCGATAATATCTTTTAGGGAGAAATTATGTCTGCTGATATGCAGTTTGACCTTGTTGTTCTGGGGGGCGGGCCCGGAGGGTATACCGCAGCCTTTCGTGCTGCTGACCTGGGGTTGGCTGTCTGCCTTGTAGAGCAGGCGAACAGATTAGGTGGGGTATGCTTGAATGTCGGCTGTATCCCCTCCAAAACGCTGCTCCATGGAGCGGCGGTTCTGGAAGAGGCGGAACAGGCTGCAGAATATGGAATCTCTTTTGGTGCGCCGAAGATTGATCTGGTTGCTTTCCGCGACCATAAGCAGCAGGTGATCAACCAGCTGACTGGCGGGCTGGACAAGCTCTGTCAGGCCAGAAAGATTACGCGTATTGTGGGTAAAGGCGGTTTTAAAGATACGACGACCTTGCAGGTCACAGGTGAGGAAGGTGCCAAGGAGATCTCATTTAGCAATTGCATCATCGCCACCGGATCTCATCCGTTCATGATACCGGGCTTGCCGGAAGATGAGCGCATCTGGGATTCAAGCGATGCTTTAGCTCTTAAGTTTGTCCCCAAACGTTTTCTGATCATCGGTGGCGGTATCATCGGTATGGAGATGGCGCAGATTTACAGCGCACTGGGCTCCGAGATTACCATTGTTGAAATGCTTGATCATATCATCCCCCCCGCAGACAAGGATATGGTGCAGCCGCTGTTTCAGAAACTGAAAAAGAAATACCAGATTTTCACCAAGACCAAGGTGGTTGAGGTTACCGCAGCCGAGAGCGGCATCCAGGCCAGGTTCGAGGGTGCCAAGGCCCCGGAAAGCGGCGAGTATGACGCCGTGCTGGTCGCGGTTGGCAGAAGACCGAATACAGAAAACTTTGAACGTGAAAATATCGCTCTTGCACTGAATGAGCGTGGTTTTGTCGGTGTTGATAACCAGCAGCGCACTGCAGTTGAAAACATCTTTGCCATTGGCGACGTGGTTGGTGAGCCAATGCTTGCCCACAAGGCGACCCACGAAGGCAAGGTGGCGGCGGAGGTTATTGCCGGGCATAAGGCGGAATTTGATCCGATGACCATCCCCAGCGTGGCCTACACCCACCCGGAGGTTGCCTGGATGGGACTCACCGAGAAAGAGGCCAAGGCCCAAAAAATCGACTATCAGAAAGGCAAATTTCCCTGGGGTGCATCCGGCAGGGCTCTGGCATCCGGGGCGGCTACCGGTGTTACCAAGGCACTCTTTTCCAAGGAAACAGGTCGTATCATCGGCGCGGCAATCTGCGGGCAGAATGCGGGTGAATTGATTCACGAAGCGGTGCTTGCCCTTGAGATGGGGGCTGATGCCGAGGATATCAGCAAGACCGTCCATGCCCACCCGACGCTCTCAGAAACTTTCGCCTTCGCGGCGGAAATTGTTGACGGCTCCATTACCGACGCGTTACCTTCCAAAAAGTAACAAACAACCCTGCCAACCATGGCATTGAAAGGGTCACTCTATCGGGTGGCCCTTTTTTTTGCCCTGACATCCCGTAACTTCCTGAGAAATTACATGCAACTCACTGAAGAGCAGCAACAGATCATCCAGCATAGCCAAGGGCATGCGCTGGTCAGTGCCGTTGCCGGGTCGGGAAAAACCACCACCATGGTGGAGCATATCCGGGTTCTGCTTGAGCGCGGTTGCATGCCAAAAGAGCTGATGGTACTCATGTTCAACCGTTCGGCCCGGGACGGTTTTGTGAGAAAACTTGCCGGGGTTCTGGCGAGCACAGGCTATGGTATGCCTGAGATCCGCACCTTTCATTCACTTGGCTTGCGGTTGGTGGAGAGTTTTACCAGAAAAGGAACATTGCCCAGGCGAAGGCTGGTGAGTGATGACGGCTTAAAAGAAAAACTGGCCAAACAGGCTCTCAATCACGCCTACAAAGAGGAAAAAGGCAATCATGCCTGGGCCTCTAAGGATGATCTTGAAGAATTTTTGAGGTTTATCGAGCTGGTCAAGGCGGATATAGTTTCGCCTGGTGAGTGCTATGAACAACAGGGCTTAAGCAAAAAATACCAATATTTCCTGCAGGCATACGACTTTTTTGAAGAGGGCCGCTTAAAGCAGAACATTCGCTTTTTTGACGATTTGCTCCACGAACCGGTAATGGCGCTGAAAGAAAATCCACAACTAGCAGAGTGGGTTGCCAACCGTGTCGACCACATCATTGTCGATGAGTATCAGGATATCAACGAGGTACAGCAGCAGTTATTGAAGTTTATTGGCGGTAGCCGGGCAAGGGTGATGGCGGTTGGTGACGTGGATCAATGTATCTATGAATGGCGTGGCGCCAGACCGGAATATATTACCAGCAGGTTTCAGTACGATTTCCCGGCTCCACGCCGTTATACACTCTCCTATACGTTCAGATTTGGCCACAACCTCTCATTGGCTGCCAATCATCTGATCGGCCATAACCTCAAGCGTGACCGTAAATTCTGTGTGTCTCATACCAGCAACCATGATACTCGCCTGGGTTTGTATAATCAGCAGGAGCGTCAGGGGCTGGCGGATCTTTTGGGGCTGTGGCAGGGGAAGGGGAGAAGCCTGCGTGAAGCGGTTGTGCTGGTAAGGCTGTATGGCATGAGTGTGCCGGTTGAGCTCTCACTGCTGGAGGCTGGCATTCCATATCGGTTGGAAGGGCACGAACCGGTCTTTGAGTGCAGGGAAGTGCAGGCACTCACCGGATATCTGATGCTCTGTACCAGGACCTTGATAGCTGAAGAACAGGCAACCCGGATAGAATTGCTGGTGGCCATGCTCTCACAGCCCCATCTTGGAATCCGCCAGGAAGAGCTTGAGCGACTTGCGGCGAAAATAGCTGTCGACCCCGAGGAAGGTGGCGAGCAGATCCTGTTGATGCTCAGCGCGGATATGCCAGGTTTCGTCAAAAAGAAGATCCTGCAGGCTGCGGATGACTGGCAATGGCTATTGCGGAGAAAGGTAGAGAAACGCGCAGATCTGTTGCTCAGGGAGATCGTTGAATACCTTGATCTATACGAATTTTACCACAAGTTTTCATCCCGCCAGGTGGTTGCTGAAAGTCGCATCGAAACCTGCCGGGCTTTTATCGACTTTGCCCAGGGGCTGAAGCTCTCCGCTGAAGACTTTCTGGCTCACTTGCAAGAACTGCAACGACAGAATATCAGTGGCGAAGATGTGCTGCTGATCACTTCTATCCACCGGGCCAAAGGTCTGGAGTGGCCCCTGGTTGTGGTGCCGGGCCTAGAAGATGGGGTGTTTCCATTTATCTCCAGGGCGGGCGAAGGCAGCGGGGATAGCCTGGAGGATGAACGACGCTTGTTCTATGTGGCCATAACCAGGGGTATTGAGCAGGTGGCGCTTTTTCACCCGCCGGATCTTTCGCTTTCAGCAAACATAGAATCCGGTGGCAGTTCAGCTCCCAAAGATCGTTTTGTCGCCAGCCGTTTTCTTTTTGAGTCGAATATGGGGCTTAGTGAAAAACTGGGTGATAGGCTCTACAATCCAGACAGCATAGAACCGGATAAACCACTTGAGGCAGCAGATATTACTGTCGCTGAAAACTATCTGCAAACTGTCGGAGTGGATAGCATAGCGCTGAAACAGAAGTTCGTGCCGAAGAGAATCAGGGACCGAGAAACGGAATTGCCGAGTCCCCACGCGCACATGAAGCCGGGGCATACGCTACGGATTTCAGATCTAAAGGTGGGGCTGACAGTGGTTCACAAGATGTTCGGAGCCGGTAAAATTCAGAAAATCCTCGACCGGAGTCAGGGAAGAATAGTGGTCGATTTCACTGAACACAGGGGTGTAACCCTGATAGTGAGCCGCGCCCCTCTCAGCTTGCCGAATTAAAGAGAGAGATCAAACCTTTTCCAGAGCCAGCCGTGCGCCCAGAAAAATCATCACCAACCCGGTGAGGCTGTCGAACACCCGGCCCACGGCGGGGTGTTGCAGCCAGGCACGGGCGCGGTCAACCATGGAAGCAAGTATGCACTGGTAGATCATGGCCACGGTGAAATGGGTGGCAGCAACTATCAGCGCCTGTCCGAGCGGCTTATGGACCGGGTCGATAAACTGGGGCAGAAATGCCATGTAGAAAATGATGGTTTTCGGGTTGAGCACATTGGAGAGAAAACCTTCCCGCAGTGAGCGGTACATGCTGAACTCAGTCTGCTGAACACTCTGGTTGGTAAATATCGATCCCCTGTGCCTTCGAGAGGCCCTTTTCAGGCTGGTCAACCCGAGCCAGAGGAGATAAATCGCTCCGGCAAGTTTCAGGATATTGAATGCCCAGACGGTTTTCAGCAGAAGGACCGATATACCCAGTGCGGAAATTGTGGCATGAACGAAAAGACCCGAGCAGATGCCCAGACTGCTGACCGCTCCATCTCGCCAACCGCCTCTGGCGCTGTTGCGAATGATCAACATGGTATCGAGACCCGGCGTTAAAGTGAGCAGGGTAACGGCAACGAGACAAGTAGCAAAGGTGTGCAGATCCATGGCGGTGTTTGGCAACAGATGTGAGTTGAGTTGATCGAAATAACTGGAAGTCTAGTGTGTTCAGAAACAGTAGAGCATATCCTCACCCGGGTGTAAAGGTAAGGATATGCAGGTGAATGTGGTGCGGGCGACCCCGGAGATCTCACAAGTTGAGGCGGGCTGCAATTTTCATGAAATATTCAGGCTAATAGACCTTTCGCTTATTGAAGTTATTACCTATCACGTCATAGCTGTTTTCCACGATAAAGAGTGCATCTTCATCAACGGTGAATACGGCTTCTTCAAGGCGCTTGAGCATCAGATTATTGGTTATGGTCATCAGGATGTCCTTGTCGTTTCCTGTATAGGCGCCTTTGCCGTGGATGAAGGTAGCTCGCAGATTGAGTCGTTCTGTTACATCCTTGCCGATTTGCTCTGACTTTTCACTGATCACATAGACGATTTTTCTCTGGTTGGAGAGCGTGAGGAAGTAGTCGAGTGAATTGGAGGCAACAAAGGTCATGATGATCGAAGCAATGAAGATATCGGCACCATATTGGGTCAAAACCAGAGAAAAGAGCAGCACGTTGAATACCATATAGGTTTTACCGACACCGAAGTTGAATTTCCGGTACAGCAGAATAGCTATGACATCAAGGCCGCCAGATGAACCGATGGATCTCAAGATAATACCGGTTCCGGCACCTACGACGAATCCGCCGGCGATGGCTGCGAAGAATTGATCGTGTATACCGAAGTCAACCTCGATAAACTGTGAACTGAGAAAAATTACAGATACACCGTATATCGTATACAGTACAAATCTACGACTCACATACAGCCAGCCGAGGATAAGGGTCGGGATATTCAGCAGAATGAACCATATGGCCGGGGTAAGCAGGTCTGTATTATAAAAGATAAAAAGACAAAATCCGAAAAGTCCACCGGGAATAAAATCCTGGTGCATGACTATGCCGTTCATGCCGAGAGTAAAGAGAAGTGAACCTGCAGTCAGCAGAAAAAGGTTCCAAATTACAGAATATCTGTAATCTTTTAAATTAAAGCCCATGGTATTACCTAAACGTGATGGTTGTATTTACATACTGGTTTTTTCGTGCTTTTAAGGCAGTTGCAAAACAAAAGACCGCTTCTTTAAATCTTTTCGGACCAGAGGTCAATTGATTTCTGTCGGAAACGGATTTTTTTGTTAAAAAAGATGTATCCGACAGATTATGCGCGTAATCCGGATTGGTGACCGAAGAATTCAGATTCAGTAACAGGAGAAAGTTATGCTTTTAGAGTTATTGCAGAAAAGAAGATCAATCCGCCAATTTGAGAATAGGCCGGTGGAACAGGAGAAAATCGATTATCTGATCGAATCGATGTTGCGTTCACCTTCTTCCCGCAGTCTGAACCCATGGGAGTTTGTAGTGGTTCAGGATAAAGAGATGATAGAAGCACTGTCGAAGGTTAAACCACACGGCGCCAGCTTTATGAAGAATGCACCACTCGCTATCGTGGTTTGTGCAGATCCCGAAAAATGTGATGTCTGGGTAGAAGATTCCTCCATCGCATCTCTTTTGCTCCATCTGGCCGCTACAGATATGGGCCTGGGCAGCTGTTGGGTGCAGATCAGGCTGCGCGGTTTTGAAGATGGCAGGATGGCCACCGATCAGGTTGCAGAGCTGCTGAGTCTGCCGGACGGCATGAAAGTCGAGGCGATAGTTGCTATTGGCTATGGCCGGGAGGAGAAGCCGGGGCATCCGAAAGATTCTCTGCTCTATGACCGGGTTCATTTTGAGAAATTCGGCTTGAAAGATGCCTGAAAAAAGCACAGGGCGGCAGGATTACTCCAGTCGCCCTGTGTCGCTTCCTGTTATCAACCACTTGCCGAAAAATAAACCCACCTCCTCAATTAATAGTGTGGTGGCACATCACTGATGTCTTCGGTATCGATATTGGCCGACATCACATCCTCACGTAGTTTGGCCAACTCCAGCTTAAATTCAGTCAGTTGTGCCTGTTGGTCGATTACAACCTGGTTTAACTCTTCAACGGTGCGATCCTGATATTCATGTTTTTCTTCAAGAATACGAACCCTGTTTTCAATTTCATTAGACATGGACACCTCCTGCGTTAGAGCGTTGCTTCCGGCGCCGTTGTTGCACCTGATTAAAATTCTCTGCTTGAAAAATCAATTATGCCCGTGACCTCGAAGCTGCGATCGGGGCTGTTCTTTCATAATAAGGAATTTTAGCCTCTGTAGAAAGTGCTAAAAGGAAGATGACAGAAATTGGCAGCGGCAGCCCCGGCTTATGACCAAAAATAATATGATTTTAAATTGATATGAGAAGGAGATGGTAGTCTCCGTTAAAAATTATTGTTATTTTGGTGATGCCTTTTTGTCCCAGACAGCGCGGCAACTACTGACTCTATTTTTATCCCTGGGTGTCTGTTGAGCACATACTCTTCGGTCTCAAATACTTGCAGGGGATTGTGGGGGGCGGGACCTGATATGGATTGCGTTAACAGGTCGAAGTGCTGTATGTTGTCCGCTGTTTTTATGGGCTGGTCAAGCAGCCGCACTATTCGGATTTTTGCCCTTTATTACGAGACATGATCTTACGACTTTTTTATATACTTCTTTCAGCAGTTTTTCTAGGTAGTGTCACCTATGCAGCGTGCACAATATGGCCATTAACCCTGCTTCCTACCACTGCAATGGTTGCAGCTGTAAGTGTTGGGCTGGGGTGCGCAATGGTTGCTGGTGTCTATCTGGACAGCAGGCATAACGCAAAGAAAGACTGAGAAAGAGACGGAAAAACATGGGCAGGCCGAAGCGTACCCGATTCCGGGGTGATGAGGCAAATGATGACCGGCTGGTCAGACAGCTCCTGTCCGGAATACAAACAGCAACAGCCTGTGTGATAGATGGATAATACCTGACGGACGGCGATTTTGAGGACGGTGGTTTTAGTGCAGGTGAGCTGCTGAGGTTAGCTGCCTATGCATCATCATCAACGCCTGGCTATAGAGTTTTCCGTACCGCATTGCTGAACTCGGGCAATGAGCTGCCGAGGTCACCTTCAAAAAAATAGTCAGTAATGCCTCGGCCCAGGGCAGGCTCCATATTGAACTCGAAAATCGCTCCACCATTTGCCTTAACCATAGAGGGCAGTCCTGCAGCCGGATAGACCTGGGCGGAGGTACCGATGACCAACAGCAGATCACAGTGCTGAACAACCATGTGGATTTCGTCCAACTTTCTGACAGGTTCTCCAAACAAAACGATATTTGGCTTGAGGGGTGATTGGCATTCCTGGCAGTGTGGCACTTCCTTCATCGTGAAATGATGATCTTCAACCGGCTCGATATAGCCGCAGTTGATGCAGTGGAGATGCTGGTGGTCACCGTGAATTTCAAAGACGTATTGGTTGCCGGCAACTTGGTGCAGGTTGTCGATATTCTGAGTTATTATTCCGTTGAGGATCCTTTTTTGCTCAAATTCAGCCAGGGCTTCGTGGGCAGCATTGGGCTTCTTGCCGATGATGACACGGCCCAGATCCCGATACAGTTCCCACGCCTTTTCGGCATTGTTCAGGAAGACATCGAGCGTTGCATATTCATCCGGTGAGTAGATGGACCAAAGGCCGCCTTCACTGCGAAAGTCGGGAATGCCGCTGCCGACAGAGATGCCGGCGCCGGTGAGTGCTATGGCGTTACGTGAAGAGGTGAAGAGCTGTACAGCCTCGGCTATATGCTCCTCGTTTTGGCCGGTAATAATCGTTTTCATCGGTTCACCGCTGTAGTATAAAAAAAGCTGAAGAAACAGATAATTCGGGGGCTTTCCTGTTGTGAGCACCAATGTCCCGCCCTGTGAAATTGTAGTGTATGGCGCTGGGAAATCACTATTTTTTATACCGCATGGCAGAGTAAAATTCAAATTCGTCTTCCGGGAGCAATAGCCATCAATGAAACCTATCCTGAAGAAAATTGTGTCAGGTGGACAGACTGGAGCAGACCGCGCCGCCCTGGATGCTGCTATTGAGCATGGCTTTGCCCATGGAGGTTGGCTACCGAAAGGCAGAAAAACTGAAGACGGACCCTTGCCTGAAAAGTACGCACTTCAGGAGATGACCAGCTCGGATTATCGAAAACGCACCAGGCAGAACGTGATCGATTCCGATGGCACGCTGATTGTCTCCCATGGCGGGCTGACCGGAGGTTCACTGCTGACTCTGGTGGAAGCAAAAAAAATGGGCAGTCCCTGCCTGCATCTTGACCTTGAACAGGTAAACGGGTCGGAAGCGCTGTTGCTTCTTGTCGCCTGGCTTATTGAAAATTCGATAAAAACACTCAATGTGGCCGGGCCGCGAGCCAGTAGTGATCCTGTCATTTACCAGCAGGTTTACCTGCTGGTATCCGGGCTGCTTGTTGAACTCAAGGGTGGCATATGACCTGGAGTTTTTTCGAGCTGTACCAGGATGTCCCAGAGTACCGGCACGATAATGATGGTCAGGAAAGTGGCGGTACAAAGGCCGGTGACAAAGGTCATGGCCATGCTGCCCCAGATGATTGAATATTCCGGGATGCCAAGGGCCATTGGCAACAAGCCCAGCGTGGTTGTGAGGGTTGTCAGCAGGATTGGGCGCAGCCGGATATTGGTGGCCAGCATCAATGCCTCGTGTCTGTTCTGTCCTCTCCGGTAGCAACTGTTTAAAAATTCGACCAGCACCAGTGAATCGTTGACCACCACCCCGGTGACCCCGACCACTGCCACAAAGCTGTTTACTGTAAAGAGGGTACGGGAAAAAAGGGTGCCGTAGATAACTCCGATCAGAGCAAATACCACAGCCGAGACAATGATCAGCGGCTGCAGGTAGGAATGGAACTGGGCCGAAAGTATTAGGTAAATTAGCAGGATGGCTATACCGAAAGCGTAGGTCAGTGAGATAAATGATTCCCGGGTTGATTCATGTTCACCGGAGAAGTTGAGGCTGGCTCCGGGATAGTTCTCCCTGATCTGCAGATAATAGTCCTGCACCTTGTTTACGATCATGGCGGCGGAGATCGGTGCGCCGGGTTTGATGTTGGCAGTCAGGGTTATTGCTCGTTGTGCCTGGAACCTGTTCAGATAACCAGGTTCCAGGGAATAGACGGGTGTGGCCAGATCGCTTAATCGAATTGTGCCTCCCGGCAGGTCTATGATTGATGCCTCCAGAGCCTGCGTCATCTGGCTGGTCTCGGTGCCTAATGCCATTTTTAACTTGATGTCGATGATTTCCTCGGCCAGTTTCATCTCGCCAACGATGCGGCCATTCAGTACCGAGGCTGCCAGTCTTGCAACTTCGGCAATCTGCAGCCCCCACTCGGCTACCCGTTCTCTGTTCACGCGTATGGTAAATACGCGGCCACTGGCGCCCTGGTCGTTTTGCAGATCCAGGAGCCATGGCTCAAAATCATTATGGTTTTTAAGAAAATCGAGCAGGTGGGCTGCGAGTGTTGCTACATTTTCTCCGTCTGTCCCCAGCACCCTGATATTGACGTCTTTGCCGGCTGGCGGCCCATCTTTTTCAGGCCTGATGGAAAGAGTTGTATTAAGAGGCACTATTCCGGCCAACTTTTCCCGCATATAATCAAGATGGAGCACCACGTCATTTTCGGGATAATCAGCAAAGCGCCGCTTATTGGAGTCGGGCAGGGTTACTGCGAGGTGTCCAAGGTTGTTTCCATACCTCGGTGAATAGTCTTCATTGATGATAAAGCCTGCAAAACCCAGAGCCGACTCGTGCATTTCCTCTCCTTCAGCCATTACCGCTTTGGCCAGCTCTTTCAATAACTCATCCGTTTCGCCAATTGGTGTCCCGGAGGGCGCGGTTACCTCGACATAGTAGAGGGCGTAATTATCAGGGAAGAACTGAATTCGTATCATGTTGGTGGCACCTGTCATGGAACTGTGGAAAATGGCAAGCGCGGCAGCAAAAATAAGTGCCAGCAGGGTAATCGAGATATAGGGAAGACGTAAAACCAGTTCAATCAGCCAGTTGAAGAATCTGCGGATGACGGTCATGGTCCGGCCCTCACGCACACTCTCGAGATAACCGGCCAGTTCTGTCACTGATTTCGTAGGTTTTTTTGAGCTTTGCGCCTTTCGCGGTCCAAAATCGAGGTAATGACAGGGGAGAATGAACAGGCATTCCAGCAGTGAGGCAATCAAGGCAAAGACGATAGTTTTCGGGATGATGGCGAAAAAATCGCCAACCATGCCGGTCATGATCAACATTGGCAAAAAGGCGACACCAGTGGTGAGGGTGGCGGACACTACCGGGAGAAAAACCTCGGAAGTGCCGATGGTGATGGCCTCAACCACGTCTTTACCGAGCTGCACATGCCGGTAGATATTTTCCACCACGACAATGGCGTCGTCGACAATGATGCCGGAGACCAGCACAAAGGCGAAGAGCGATACCTCGTTGATTGAGTTGCCTGTGAGGTACATGAACACCATGGTAACGACGAAAGCAAAGGGGATGCCAATGGTGGTGAGTATTCCGTTGCGCATCCCCATAAACTGCCAGATGATAAGAAACACCAGTGCCACACCAAGCAGCAGGTTTACTCCAAGTACCCTGATTGAATCCTTGATTTTACTACTGGAATCCTGCGTGACCGTGAGGATTATCTTTTCTGCCCCATAGGTCGTATTAAGCTTTTTGACAATATCACGAACATCGCGCGCTATAAACAGGGCATTGCCGCGGTCTTCCTTGATGATCTGCAGGGTAACACACTCGACACCGTTAACCGAGGCGACGATGAAGGGATCGCGGTAGCTGAAGTAGCCTTGGTCGGCGACATCACCAATGCGAATAAAGGAGCCGTCACTGTCGGTTCGGATAATGGCGGTGAAGATATCGTCACGTGTCCTGAATTGTTCATCGACCCGCACGATAAATTCACCATATTCGGTTTTTGCGTGACCGGCAGGAAGATTGATATTGGCCAGTTCCAGCGATCTGGCAACTTCGTTGAAAGTAAGGCCAAAACGCCGCATCTTGGTTGGCGACAGCAGTATATGGAATTCACGGGTAAAATCGCCGGTCAACTTGACTTCCTTTACTCCTTTGATCTGTGCCAGCGGGATTTTCAGTTCCTCGGCCACCAGGGAGAGGGTGGTGTTTGAGTGCTTGCCTGAGATATTGACGCTTATAGTGGGAAACCAGTCGTTCACATCGAGAAAATTGAAAACAGGAGGTTCCGGTAAAGCAGGCAGATCTTCCAGTATTGACAGTACCTCCAGTCGCACGCTGTCAAAGCGCCTTTGGTAATCGCTGTCATCGACGAACTTAATCACCACGTTTGAACGTTCCCGGTAGGAAACGGACTGGATGTAATCGAGATCCTCGACATTCTCCAGGGCCTCTTCGATTTCATTGGTGATGAGTTTTTCTACATCTTCAGGAGAGGCGCCAGGGAGGAACGTGTTGATGTACATCTTGCCAAATTCGATATTCGGGTAACGCTCGGCAGGCATGCGCAGCAACACGAATGCCCCGATAACAATAAGCAGCACAAAGAGCAGATTGAGAACAACTTTCTGCCTGAGGGTGAATCGGACAAGGTTTTGCATAATTTACGAACAGGCTTTACCGCAGGAAAATGCCTAATTCACGGCGAAAAACGAAAATCACCTGGTCTCTACTGAGAGCCAGCCGCATTTTCAGGGATTGCCAGATAGTTCTGGCCGGCTTCCAGGTTTTCTCCGGAAATGATCGCAGTCAGGCCGTTGTTTTCCGTGCCGAGCAGGATGACCTGTCTGGTGCTGCCATCGGGCTTCATAAGCCATTGCGCCTCGTAGCGGTTGATGAGTGCGGTGGCAGGGATGCTGAAACGGTTGTTTGCTTCGAAACTTTTAAAGCTGAAATGGGCGCGCATGCCGCCCCGTAAAGATTCCTGAATGTTTTGGTCAGGTGTATGGCGAGTGGCATCGATCAGTAAGTCGACGTGGATTTTCCTGGTGGCGGCATCGAAAACAGGTGAGGTACGGTAGATTGTGGCCGGCAGAGTCAGGGCAATGTCGGGCAGCTCAACCTGAAGGCGGCTTGCTGCCTCAATAGCCTGTAATTCACCATAACTTACAGCCAGCGGAACCAGAAGCTGGCGGAAGTCACCGAGCCTGGCTACCGGTTTGCTTTCCTGTATTAATTCACCCGGCTCTATGAACCGTTCTATCAGCAACCAGCCTGGTGGGGCGGTGATGGTATGACGGACGAGCTTTTCCTCCAGCCGCCGTGCTTCATTTTGTAACTTCCTGATTTCAAGTTTGTTCAGGTCTGCAGCAAGTTCTGCTTCGTCGAGTTGCGCCTGCGGGGCAGACTCTTTTCTGCGTAAGCTTGTGAAGCGGGCCAGGGTCTTTTCTTCCTGGGCCAGTTGTCGTCCGGCACGTTCCTGATTCACTTTGTTGGCTTCGATATCCAGTCTGATGAAGGTCGTATCTATCCTGGCAAATACCCCATTATCCGGGATTTTCTCACCGACATCGGCATATACAGCCTCACATTTTCCGTTAACCTCACTGCTGATAGTCAACTCCTTTCTGGGGTAGGTGAAACCTGTCAGGGTGATGGTTCGGTAATGGGGTTGCAAAGTTACCTGTTCCTGTGCGGTAAGTGATGTCGCCATAACCGATAGAAGGAGTGTTGAAGCAATTGGTATAAGTATCGTTTTCAGCACCAGGGATTCGTATGGGTAACCGGATTTTGAATTGTTATTTGTGGTGTGAATTGAGTCAACTCATCGGGAATTCAATTTCATCTTATCATCTTATGACTGAAACTCAATATGAGGGACGAAATATCAGAGAGCTTGCATCGGCATTTGGGTAGACATGCGACGGGAGGGTAACAGATATGCATCTGCCGGAATGTTGGTAATCGCTTCGTATTGGCGCAGAGGATACAGTGGGAAATCCAGGTAATGGCGTCAGGAAAGCGCTTGTATGTGTTTGGATTTAAATAGGTATTTGCACCCGATGATATGTTTTGCCAGCAAAATAGTTGTTGACAAATTATATTGCGCAATATAGTTTCTGGCAAATAGTTTTGTATAAAAATATATTGCGATTAACTAAAAGTTGTACAGAAAGCTTCTTTCCCCCAACGTGCTGGTAGTTGTGCCTATGAGTTTGTAGAGGTCTGGGGAAAGGCTGAGTGTACCTGGATGGAGCAGGTTGAGCGGTTCGCAGTTAGTTTTGTGGTTACCGCTGAGATTCTTACAGGGACTAGGAGTGTGAAGTATGAGCAAGGTAGAGGTACGGGGTCTATATAAAATATTCGGTTCTGACCCAAAGAAAGGAATGGCGCTGTTAAACAAAGACAGAACCAAGGAAGAAATTTATGAGCAGACTGGGCTTACCGTTGGAGTTCAGGATGCCAGTTTCGCTGTAGAGCAAGGTGAAATTTTTGTGGTCATGGGACTCTCCGGTTCCGGAAAATCCACATTGGTTCGCATGCTGAACAGGCTCATCGAACCCACTGCCGGTGAGGTGTTGGTGGATGGTGAAGATGTTTTGAAGATGGACAAGCATGAGCTGGTCAAGTTTCGACGTGCCAAAACCGGCATGGTCTTCCAGTCTTTTGCTCTCATGCCCCACCTTACGGTAATGGACAACGTTGCCTTTGGTCTTGAACTCGATGGTGTTGACAAAGAAAAGCGGGAGGAACGTTCTCTCGATGCCCTGAAGCAGGTTGGGCTGGAAGAATATGCCAATGCCTACCCGGATGAGTTGAGTGGCGGTATGCAGCAACGGGTTGGATTAGCCCGTGGTTTGGCGGTCGATCCTGATATCCTGCTGATGGATGAAGCTTTTTCTGCCCTTGACCCCCTGATTCGTAATGAGATGCAGGATGAGCTGTTGAAACTTCAGGACCGGCACGAAAGAACCATCATCTTTATCTCCCATGATCTTGATGAGGCGTTACGCATTGGTGACCGTATCGCTATCATGGAAGGTGGCCGGGTGGTTCAGGTTGGAACGCCGGAAGATATTCTCCAGAATCCCGCAGATGATTATGTTCGAGCATTCTTTCGTGGTGTTGATCCAACCGGTGTGATTTCAGCAGGTGACATCGTCCGGGATAATATGCCTACAGTTATCTGGCACACCCCGCAAGGCAGTCCAAGGGCGGTCCTTGAGCGGCTCAATAATCAGGACCGCGAATTTGCCTATGTACTCAACTCTGAGCGCCGTTTTTACGGTGTGGTGTCAACAGATTCCTTACGGGAGTTGCTTGATAAAGGTACATCGAAAAAGATTGAGGACGCATTTATTCCTGGCGCCGAGGCGGTAAATGAGAATGACTATCTGCAGGACATCCTACCTAAAGTTGCCTCACATTTATGGCCAATCCCGGTTGTTGACGAAGAAAATTCATATCGTGGCGTAGTTTCGAAAAACCGTTTTCTGAGAACCCTCTACCGGGCTGAAAATGGCACTCATTTCGAACAGCAGACTGGGACGCAATCATAGTTTTATTTTCCGCAGGAGACCGAGATGTTGAGTTTTGAAGAAAAAATGATCCCCCTGGATGATTGGATAACGGCTTTTATTGACTGGCTGGTTGAAGGATATCGCTGGTTTTTCCAGATAATAAAATGGCCGGTAGACGTAACACTTTCAGGAATGGAGAGCGGGCTACAGGCTATTCCGCCGCTGGTCTTTATTGCAATTATGGCAATTATCGCCTGGCGAACCACTTCCATAAAGTTGGCAATTTATACCGTAGCAACTTTTGTTTTTATCGGTTTGCTCGGCTTGTGGGAAGAAACAATGGTAACCCTGGCAATGGTATTTTCCTCAGTGGTTTTTTGCATGTTAGTCGGCATTCCTGTGGGAATAATGTCTGGCCGCAATGATCGTTTCGAAATGCTACTCAGGCCGTTACTTGATGCGATGCAGACTACGCCGGCCTTTGTTTATCTGGTGCCGATAGTCATGCTGTTTTCCATCGGTAATGTGGCTGGTGTTCTGGCAACCATCGTCTTTGCCCTCCCACCTATTATTCGGTTGACCAGTCTCGGTATCCGACAGGTCCATCCTGAATTAGTTGAGGCATCACTCGCTTTTGGCGCAACCAGTTGGCAAGTTTTGACCAGAGTGCAAATTCCTCTGGCTTTACCGACTATCATGGCAGGGGTGAATCAGACCATTATGATGGCATTGTCCATGGTAGTGATTGCTGCACTTATCGGTGCCGGAGGATTGGGGGCCCCAGTAATTCTTGGACTTAACACCTTGGA
The DNA here is from genome assembly GCF_005116675.2 of Desulfosediminicola ganghwensis. Classification (NCBI taxonomy): domain Bacteria; kingdom Pseudomonadati; phylum Thermodesulfobacteriota; class Desulfobulbia; order Desulfobulbales; family Desulfocapsaceae; genus Desulfosediminicola; species Desulfosediminicola ganghwensis. The sequence goes on along the minus strand of NZ_CP050699.1, from coordinate 5,295,672 downwards.
TATTGGGCTCGCAACCATTGGCGGCCTGTCCATCGTCCTGGTGGCGATTGTGCTTGATCGAATTACCCAGTCCATGGGAACTCAGAAAAAATAATGAAGGGAGGAATAATTATGTTTAAAAAGATGTGTATTGCAGCAACGGTGACAGCTCTGAGTCTTGGCTCAATGACAACTGTTTTTGCAGATGATATGAAGCCTGGTAAAGGTGTTACCGTCAACCCTGCACGTGCGACCTGGAACACAGGTTTTTTTCAGGAAGCTCTTGTTCGTCGTGGGTTGGAAGAACTTGGTTTTAAAGTGAAAAAGCCGAAAGATCTGCAAAATCCGATTTTTTATAAAACTGTAGCCCTGGGTGATGTGGATTATTGGACAAACGGCTGGTTTCCGATCCATGACGCGCAGCTGCCGAAAGACTTTGAAGAGAAAGCTGAAAGAGTTGGCTACGTGGTAAAAGCTGGTGGTCTTCAGGGGTATCTTGTTTCCAAGGAACACGTAGAAAAGTTTGGTATTAAATCTCTCGATGATTTCAAACGTGAAGAGGTGAAGAAAGCCTTTGATAAAAATAATGATGGCAAAGCTGATCTTACCGCTTGTCCTCCAGGCTGGGGATGTGAGACAACTATCGCTCATCATATGGATGTCTATGGTCTTGAAGATCATATCAATCCGATCAAGGCCTCCTATGAGGCGTCTATGGCCTCAGCCATCGCGGCATATAACGATGGAGAGCCGATTTTCTTCTATACTTGGGCACCAAACTGGACAATCTTCAAGCTGAAGCCGGGTGAAGATGTAATGTGGATAAATGTTCCGGAAATCAAGCCGACAGAAGCTCAGAGTCAGGCAGTGGACCGGATGACCGTAAGTGGTGCTGTCGGCGCAGTTTCTGATCCTGTAGATCTTGGATTTGTTGTATCCGATATCCGTATTGTTGCTAATAAGAAGTTTATTGAAAAAAATCCTGTCGCAAAGCGATTTTTTGAAGTATTTAAACTACCGCTTTCAGATATTAATGAGCAGAACACTCGTATGAGTGAAGGCGAAAAGAGCAAGAAAGATATCGAGCGTCATGTTGAAGAGTGGATTGCCGGTAACACCGATACCTGGAACGGATGGTTGACTGAAGCACGCAAGGCAGCCCAATAAGGTTATTTCCCGGCGAGTCGCCTGATTCGCCGGGAATTAATTGCCGACATTACACGGCTTGCATCTGAAATTTTGTAAATTCAGGTTTGCGAGTTCATCAAATCTGGTGTAACGGGAGAGTAAGGCTGGTTTTGTGAAGCACCTAATCTGGAGGAAGTATGTTTGAAAAAAATTCGCGATCTCATGCTGTTACACAGCAGCTTCGCATTGTATTCAAGGCGATGCAGGCGCATTCAAAAACTGTAGAGAAGGCATGCGGCCTCAGTAGTGCGCAGTTATGGATGCTTTATGAAGTCGCTCAGACACCAGGATTAAAGGTTTCACAACTTGCCACTCTGCTCTCTATCCATGCCTCCACTTGTTCAAATATGCTGGACAAGCTGGAACGTAAAAACCTGATTGCGCGTGATCGCAGCAAAACCGATCAGCGCTCGGTTCATCTTTCGGTTACTGAAGCCGGCAAAGGGCTTCTGACCATGGCTCCATCTCCGCCGCAAGGCAAGTTGAGTGAAGCCCTGGATCAACTGGGTGAGGAACAACTTACCAAGCTTGAGACCAGCCTTGGAAGCCTCATCAATGCCCTAAATCTCAAGGATGATAAGGCAGGTTTTACACCAATTCCATTTGAGTAAGAAGTGAGTCAGGAGGCTTATGTATGGTGACTCTCCATCTATCAGCTCATTTCTGACAATGGGTTAAGATTGTTGGCAGTTCAGGCGCACAGAACTTTGTGGCCACTCCTGCAGGCAGGTGTTATTCTTACACCTGAAACTTCACGTTTCACCAATAGCATTTTCTCCATTTTTCAAAAACAGAGAGCAAGATGGATACCCGGACAGCGAAAGACTATTTTGGTAATGACCGTTTTGCGGCCATGACCGGTATAGAGATTATTGAAGTTCGCTCAGGGTATTGCCGGGCTCAGCTGGTGATAACCGAAAATCATCTCAATGGTGCCGGTGTTGTGCAGGGCGGCGCCATCTTTACCCTGGCTGATCTGGCATTTGCCGCTGCCTCTAACAGCCGTGGCCAGCTGGCCCTGGCCATAAACGTCAATATCTCCTTTTTAAAGGGACGTTCATCCGGAACTCTTTATGCCGAGGCCACAGAAGTCTGTCAGCCCACCCGGCTTGGCGCTTATGATGTGCTTGTGACGGATGATGAGGGTGAGGTGGTTGCCAGGTTCAATGGGATGGTTTACCGGAAGAGGTAGCGTGATAACGGTTCTCTTGCCTTGTCTGTATCCAGGATCAAAAACCGCATTATCGTCAAAAGTCAGAGCAGCTAAGAGAGGGGTTCGCAGGAAGACAGTTGAACCGCTGAACCTTTTGCCCAGGCCTGCCTGATATTTGTGAAATTTACGAGATAGACCACACGCGACTAACGTTTTGACATGCAAAGCCTTATTGGCTATTCATCTGTCACTCCGGCCATGGTTTCGTCCGCTTTTTGGTAACCCAGCTCAATTATTTCAGCAGCTCTATCAAATTCAAGGGTTCCGCAGGCGTTTCTGGGGATCTCAATGGTGTGATCGGGGGGATAGGCTGCAAGCTTTTGTCTGGCGATGGTGGATTGCATGGCGTCGAATGCCTGGTTGGCAACATCGTAGACGCTCCAATCGGGCATCTTGAAACTTTTGTTCTTCTGGCGCGATTTAATATACGTTGTGATTTTCTGGTGGAACTTCTGTGAGCTATCTTCATGTCTCGGCAATTGAGATGCTGCCTTTTGCTGAGCTTGAACCGGCCCGCCGAGGTTAACAGCTATTGTCATATTTGTGGTGTCACTGAAGGTCGGGGCGATTGGCACCGGATTCAGCACTCCACCATCTATGAGGCTCACACCTTTTCGTATGTGAGGTGTAAAAAGCATGGGCAGGGAGATCGAGGCCCGAATGGCATCAAAGAGCCTGCCTGAGTTAATCCAGATCTCTTTTTCATTCTGAATATCAACAGCAACCGCTGTGTACCGTATGGGCAGTTCTTCAATCAGCTGGTCACCTACCAGTTCAACCAGGGTGTTGATCACTTTGTCACCCTTGAAGAGCCCGGAGGTATTCCAGGATACATCGAGCAGGGAAATGATATCGAACTTCGATATAGCTCGCACCCATTGTTCATATTCATCGAGTTTGTCCATGGCGTAGATGCCGCCAATCAGTGCCCCCATTGAACAGGCAGAGATGGACTGGATCTGATACCCATGCTCTTCCAGCCATCTGATAACGCCGATATGGGCGAGGCCACGGGCCCCTCCGCTTCCCAGAACGAGTGATACTGTTTTGTCTTTCATAAGGGACTAATCCGTTTTGCGGGCGATGATGTTATGCCACTGTTCATGCAAACTCTTCGTTTTGCCGCTGCAGCTGGTAAAGCTATCGACCAATTGCAGCCTTTGGCAGTTTTTAATCAAATCTCTAAGGTCGGCTGGATTAGGATAGCAGAAAAATCTCTGAGAATTATCAGGATATTTCTGTTTTTTAAAGGATAAATAGAGCACCCCATCCGGCAGTAGTGCTTTTTCGAGTCGTTTCAGCACAGGGGCCAGTTCCCAATCGGGTAGATGCAGCAGACTGGCACAGGCCCAAATGCCATTATAGGTATCGGCCACTTCAATATCCTGCGCTTTTTTCACCAGAACTTTCTGGTTGATATGGTGGGAGGCGTGATGAGCAATGGCTGGGGAGGCGTCCATGGCTGTAACCTCAAACCCTTCAGAAAGAAAAGCTTTGGAATCTCGGCCGGACCCACAACCGAGATCAAGGATATGGCCACCTTCAGGCAACAGGTCGGTGAAAGCTTGACGGAGTTGCTGCATATCGTTTGCTAAGGTGCCCTCGATATAATTGACAGCGTTCGTATTGTAATAAGCGATGGTCTCTTCATGGAATCGGCGAGCGGCAAATTCCTGGACCAGTGGGATATCTGCAGGAGCCCAGCTCAGTGTCGCGATACTTTCCACAAGTCGATGAATGTCATCAATGTCGTCAACGGGCAGCCAGCGAATCATGTCGTGATCTCTTAAAATAAAATCACCTTTGAGATGATGGACCGTATATCCGAGCAACCGGATTTTTTTGGTGCCATAATCGTATATTGATTCTCCGATATACTCCCCCACCCTGCAGTGGATGCTAAACTCTTCCATCAGCTCCCGTTTCAGGCATTCCCCGGGTGTCTCGTTTTCTTCCAGCTTGCCTCCAGGAAACTCCCAGTAGCCGGCAAGGTGCAATCCTGCCCGTTTTCTGGCGATGAGGATGGTATCGTTGTTATGGATAATAGCGGCAGTAACTGTGATCATAGCGGTAACACGGTAAGGACGGGGAATATGAAGACTGCATTCAGGAACCTGATATGGTACAAATCTCAGGAGTTGCAGCAGCATGCAATGATACTGTACCACAGTTACTTCAAAAGTATGCGATCTATCAAACTATGTTTAACAATACTTCAAAACAGCTCATTGCCCAACAATGGCAGCAGTTCTGTGCCGGTGAAGAATTTATTGCAGATCATGATGGTATAAAACCGCGTGATTTTGTGTTCGCTTCCTGGCGTCGCAGCCTGGAACATGGTGTGGACCCATTCAAAGTTGAGCCAGCCAGGATTGCTGCAGGCAGATTGAGCAGGATTTTAAAGAGTCGCAGTGAGTTGATTCGGATCAGCCTGCCGGTAATTGAAAACCTCTATTCCACTATTGAAGGCTCACGGTCAATCATAATCCTTTCTGATGAGGAGGGAATAATCCTCTTCTCTGTGGGGGACACCGAGTCGCTGGAAGGAAATCTGGCGTATGGGCAGGGGGTGGAGTATTCGGAGAAAACAGTCGGTACCAACGGCGTCGGCACCGCTCTTTACCTGAATGAACCGGTGCAGATATGGGCAGAGGAGCATTTTGCCCAGCGTAACCATGGCCTCAGCTGTTCAGCTGCGCCTGTTCATGACCCCGAGGGCAAGATCATAGGTTGCCTTAATCTCTCATGTCTCTGGGATAAGGTGCATACCCATACCCTGGGGATGGTGAAAGCAGCGGTAAGCGCTATTGAGCAGCAGTTGAAAATAGAGTTGGTGCTTAAAAACAAGGTGGCGCTGTTGCAGGAAAAGCAGGGGATTTTTGAGCTCATTCAGGACGGCCTGCTTACCATCGACCGTAACTTGCGAATTACCGATATCAATGAAAAGGCACGGGGAATTCTGGAGCTTACCGACAATGGTGGGAAAGTTTCCGGTGGGATGGTAGCCATCAATGAACATATTATCGCGGGCATCGATTTCAAGGAGATTGTTGCCAGCGGAAAGCGGGTGCAGGAGAGGGAGGCAACTCTGCGGCTCAGCGGTGGCGCTCTTGTGCATTGCCTTATTTCCGCCACGCCAATCACCACCTCGGAAGGACTCGTCATTACTCTGCGTGAAGTCAAATCAGTGAGGCGTATGGTAAATCGCTACGTCGGTTCCAAGGCCGTTTTCACATTCGATGATATTGTCGGCACCTCACCCCAGTTGATGGAGAGTGTGCGACTGGCAAAAATTGCCGGTGAGTCCAGTACCAATACCCTGATACTCGGTGAGAGCGGCACAGGTAAAGAGATGTTCGCCCAGGCAATTCATAACGGTGGCGAGCGATGTGGCGGGCCTTTTGTTGCTGTGAATTGCGGAGCTTTGCCACGTGAGTTATTGCAGAGTGAGCTCTTTGGCTACGCCCAGGGAGCCTTTACCGGTGCCGGCAGGCAAGGGAACCCCGGGAAATTTGAGCTGGCGGATGGTGGAACAATCTTTCTCGATGAGATAGGCGAGATGCCGCTCGCAGCCCAGGTGAATCTGTTGCGGGTAGTGGAGCGGAAAGAAGTCGTGAGGGTGGGCGGCAAATACGCACGACCTGTTGATGTGCGGATCATTGCGGCAACCAATAGCAGGTTGATGCAGGCAATCAGTGAAAACACCTTTCGTGAAGATCTTTATTACCGATTGAATGTGCTCACTGTCAATCTGCCGCCGCTCAGGCTGCGAATTGGTGATCTGGGAGTGTTGATAGAGCATTTCCTGGCAAAAGTGTGTCGTGGACTTGACAGGGACAAGCCGCTGATGGCTGATGGTGTGATGGAGGGGCTGCGTCGTTATAACTGGCCGGGCAATATCAGGCAATTGGAGAATATAATCGAGCGGGCTGTGCATGTCTGCCAGGGCGGTGTGATTACAGTAGCTGATCTCAGCAGGGAGATTACAGACCCCCCTCCCGTAACAGTACCGGTGGAACTTGCCTTGGCAAAGAGCGGTGAAAATCAGACGAAAAGTAGGTCTGATGTGGTGCCCGCAGCCCGTACACTGCAAAACTCAGAGTACCAGGCAATTGTGGGAGCGCTGAATGATAACCGGGGTAATATCCGCCGCACAGCTCAGATGCTTGGAGTTGCCAGGTCGACCCTCTATGAAAAGCTGCGGAAGTACCGGATAGATATCAGTGCTCATCGATAGAGCGAAGTTCCCCTCTGACCGTCACCTGCTGGTTGGGAGTTCAAAAAAAATATAAACGAAAGCTCAGTGAGAAGTATTATTCTTCCGGGCTGAACTGGGATTTATCTACACCGCATAACGGGCAGGTAAAATCATCCGGCAGATCCTCAAAAGCGGTGCCCGGTGAAATTCCCTGATCGGGAGAACCTTCAGCAGGATCATAGACATAGCCGCACACATCACAGACATATTTTTGCATAGTTTTTCCCCATGGTTTTCGATCGTATATGATGATTACTCGGTTGGTAGGCAAGATCTGTTGCTTCATTTTATCCTAGCACACCAGCACACCAGAAGGAAAAAGCATATTTGCCTGGATCGTGGATCTGTTGCCGGAGGATGCGTTGAACATGTCCGATAATGAGGCATGTGTGTCTCTTATCCAGACATGTATGGAGGTGTCTGGCGGAGTTTTCTGGTAAGATGGTACATTGGAAGTGGCAAAAGATCAGGGGATTGAATGTTTTTCGGTAATTGGAATAAGATTTGCTTAATACACCCATGAGGTCAGCACGAGTTGTAAAGTGAGCCTGCAGCGGTGTTTCGGAAGTTGCAGATTGATATCTGAAAGTGCTTATTTATGCATCCTGCGTGTTCAAAGGGGCTGAAAGTAAAGAAAACATCCAACCAAGGAGATCTGAGATGGCTGCTAAGAAAATATTGGTACTGGTGGGAGATTACGTTGAGGATTACGAGGTAATGGTGCCATTCCAGGCCCTCTCCATGCTGGGCTATCAGGTTGATGCAGTATGTCCTGACAAAAAAGCTGGTGACTTTGTACGGACCTCCGTGCATGATTTCGAAGGTGATCAGACCTACAGCGAGAAGCGTGGGCATAATTTCACCCTGAATGCGGATTTCGAAGCTGTCGAGATGGATGCGTATGTGGGGTTGGTTATCCCAGGCGGTCGTGCGCCTGAGTACCTGCGTTTAAATGATAAGGTGCTTGATATTGTCAAAGCTTTTGCAGCGGCAGAAAAGCCGATCGCTGCCATTTGTCACGGTGCTCAGCTCCTTACAGCTGCCGGAGTACTCTCCGGCCGTGAGTGTTCTGCATATCCTGCCTGTGCGCCGGAGGTTGCGGCAGCAGGAGGTACCTATATAGCTGTGGATATGGATGCAGCTCACCAGGAAGGCAACCTTATTACTGCACCAGCCTGGCCGGCACATCCAGCCTGGCTTGCCAAGTTTGTGGCTAAACTTGGCGCAAAAATTGAGATTTAAACTGAACCTTACTGATTAAAATCCGATATGCGGATTGAGAATAAACTAAAAAATCGCTGGCCGGGTATCCCTCCTGCCAGGTTTTCCAGCTGCATTCAGTCCTGGATGCGGTAAGGGGAAAACCATCTCTTCCGGCTCCTTCAATTTCACGCGGCTGGCGATTTTCTACTTATTTGCCAGACACCGATATGCTGGTCAGGCAACGGAGGTGGAAAAGAGAGGTGCATTGGCGATTCCTATTGCCATGCATCTCTTTTTTTTGCCAAAAATTCTGGACAATTCCTTTCAGGCTCTGTATTGGTGCGCGTTGTTTCAAATTGATGATATGCTGAATTACGACACGTTCGCTATGATTTGAGAAAAACGAGAGCAACGCTTAACTTCTTTTTAACTGTAACCTGTTACGGTTGTAGCAATCCATGGAGTCTATCATGTCCCAGTCACGTTTAACCAGATTGTATGAATATATAGAAAAGGAAAACCTCACTGCAGTTGCGGTGAATGCAGGGCCAACCCTGACCTACCTTACCGGTCTGCACTTTCATTTGATGGAACGCCCGGTTGTGATTGTGTTTGTACCGGAGCAGGAGCCAACCATTATTCTGCCGAAACTGGAACTTGCCAAACTTGATCATCTGCAATGGCCGGCACGGATATTCAGTTATGGTGATAATCCTGCCCTGTGGTCAGATACTTTTAGTGAAGCTTTGCAGGGACTTGGTCTTGAGGGTGGTCGTATAGGCGTTGAGCCGCGCCAGATGCGCGTTATGGAGTATGAATATCTGCGTGGGGCACTGGCTGCTGACTATGTTGACGGCTCTCTGGTTTTTACTGCTCTTCGGGCAGTAAAGGATGTAGCCGAAATTGCTGATATGCGTAAAGCGGTACAGATTGCAGAGCGGGCGCTTGAGGCGACTCTGCCCATGGTGAAGATTGGCGTCACCGAGCAGGAAATTGCCAGTGAGCTTTTTATCCAGCTGATGCGAAACGGTTCAGAGGCTGACTTGCCGTTCAACCCGATTATCGCCGCAGGGCCCAATGGCGCCAACCCCCATAGTCAGCCTTCAGACAGGCCACTCGCCGAAGGGGATCTGCTGATTATAGACTGGGGAGCGAGCTATAATGGCTATGCTTCCGATATTACCCGCACCTTTGCTGTTGGTAAACTTGATGACGAGGCAGAAAAGATCCACAAAATCGTTCAGGCTGCGAACCAGGCTGGGCGGGATGCTGCGGCAGCCGGTGTGGCCTGCCTTGAGGTTGACAGGGCTACCAGAAAGGTGATTGTCGATGCAGGGTATGGTGAGTTCTTTACCCACCGTACCGGCCATGGCATCGGTATGGAATGTCACGAAGATCCATATATGCATGGTGAAAACGAGCAGTTGCTTGAGGTAGGCCATGCCTTTACAGTGGAGCCTGGTATCTACCTCAGAGGACGTAACGGTGTTCGCATTGAAGATGATGTGGTTGTAACTGAAAAAGGTGCGGAGTCGTTGTCGACTATGACTAGAGAGATCAGGGTCGTAGGGTAGTAGGTTAGAAGTCAGGTGTGAGGGGAAAAAGTATGTCCCTTCACCCCTGACATGTCGCTTCTAACTTTCTGTGCTTCTTAAATGTGCCCTGGTAAACTTGATGTCACTGTAACTCGCATCAATACCTTGTTCTTCCAGGGCTGTTTTTATCTCACGCATTGGAGCGTCAACGAGTGTGCGTACTGCTGCGGACACCGCCTCAACCCGTTCTTCGGCAACAAATTCCACAACCGGGATTGTGCCTTTTTCCACATAATAGGCGAGGTGGTTTTCCACGGTGCCGGTGGTGAGTTCCCGTTCAGCTGCAATATTGTTAATGGATTTACCAAGCTTAAAAAGATTGTAGCTCTCTTCTTTGGTGTTGCTCTTTGGTTTCGGCTCGGCAGCCTTGTCAGTTGCAGCAGCATCTTTGGCTGAGTTTTGGGCTGGTGCTTTCTTCTCTATCGCCTGCAAGAGTGGCATATCGGGCAATTCAACCGATGCAATGCCATTGGTTCTGCGATATGAGGCGGCCAAAGCAATTAATTCGGCACCGTAATTGTCGGCCAGTTTTTTGCCGATTCCTTTGATGTTCTTCAGGGCCGGCATGCTGTCCGGCAGATGGACGGCAATCTGTACCAGGGTCTTCTGGTGCATGACCTGGAAAAGTTGCAGATGTTTTTCACCCGCCTTTTTGCGTCGCCATTCTTTCAACTGCTCAAAAAAATCGGGATGACCCACATCAGCTTCGCTGTAGGTGGGGGCTGTCTCTTTTTTCTTCGGCTTGGTCGCTTCAATTTCAGCGACAGAGAGAGCGCGTAGATATGTCGCCGGTGAAAAAGCAGTCATGGCCCGAATCGCGGCTAATTTTACCGCGTACTCTTCCTGAAACCATTGCAGGGAGTTGTTCACCCGTTTTCGCACTTCCTTGTTGTCTGTTTCAATAGAGAGATTTTCGGCAAGGCTGGTCAGGATTTCTGAAAATTTGCCTTGAAAATAGCCAGAGGACTTTGCCAGTCGTTCGCGAATAACATTGTCCTCAACCGGTTGACTGATGTCAGAAAAAAGCCCAAGGAGTTGTCGGCGGAAGTTTTCACCGACGCTGGTGATTTCCTCATTGAGGCGTCGTTCGATTTCCGTCATATCAGCACCGTTATAAACCTGGATAACGGATTCATTGCGGCGAAGGTTGGCAGCGAGTCTTGCCAGGTTACTCTGCAGTTTCCGGAAATCGAAACATTCCATCAGGAGCTGCTGCTGATAACGGATTTTAGAGACTTCCAGCTTATCGCCGGAAGGCGAATTATCGGCTGCGTCACGGACAAAACGTTGAACGGTATGGTCGGTACGAATGGAAGAGTTGGTAAGGGGAGCGCTGAGAACCATGCCTTCAAAGGTCCGGCAGCGACTTAAGGCCACATACACCTGACCATGGGCAAAAGATGACTGGGCATCGATGATGGCCTTGTCGAAGGTAAGACCCTGGCTCTTGTGAATAGTAATAGCCCAGGCCAGCTTTAATGGAAACTGGGCGAAGGTGCCGATGGTCTTTTGATTGATCTCGGAAGTTGCCGGGTCGATGCTGTATTCAATATTTTCCCAGGTCGCGCGCTCAACCTCAATGGTTTCAAGTTCATCCGGGCAGCTCACTTCAATCTCATCGCTGGACATCCTGGTAATTTTACCAATCTTGCCGTTGAAAAAGCGTTTCTCGTGTGAACTGTCGTTACGCACGAACATCACTTGGGCTCCCACCTTGAGCTGCAGTGCGGCGGCGGTGGGGTAGGTGTGTTCAGGGAAGTCACCGTCCAGCTCTGCATCGTAGCTACCAGTAAGTCCGGACAGTTCATCAAGCTTGGCACGGTTGATGGTATCGGCGCTGGCGTTATGGGTGGAGAGGGTGATATAGCCCTCGCTGTCATCAGGTTTGAAATCAGGTATATGCCGACTGTTCAACTCCTTCAAACTGGTGGAGTCGAGCTTGTTATCGCGCACCAGATTCAGCAATTCGATGAAATTGGTGTCTGACTGGCGGTAGATATGCTTCAGCTCAATGGGAATCAACTCGGTTTGTTTTAAGGCCTGGCTGCTGAAGAAGTAGGGTGAATCGTAATGTTCGCCAAGAATCTGCCAGTCGCTCTCTTTGACCACAGGTGACAGCTGGTGCAGGTCACCAATCATTAAAAGTTGCACGCCACCAAACGGCGCGTCTGTGCGACGATATTTTCGCAATACGCAATCCACGAGGTCGAGCAGGTCGGCACGGACCATGGAGATCTCATCAATGACCAGCAGGTCAAGGCTGTTGATGATATTGCGTTTTTCCTTGCTCATTCGGTGTTTGTTCTGCTGGGCAAACGGATCGGTACCGGGCCTGTAGGGACCAAAAGGCAACTGGAAAAAGGAGTGCAGAGTGACCCCGCCTGCGTTGATTGCGGCGACACCGGTGGGCGCGGTGATGATCAGTCGCTTTTCTGTCTGCTCTTTTATTTTGTGTAAAAAGGTGGTCTTGCCGGTACCGGCCTTACCCGTCAGGAAGATATTGCAGCGAGTATGCTGAACAAACTCTTCAGCGTATTGCAGTTCTGGATTATGCATGAATAATGGGAGAAAAGATAAGAGATTGGATGCCTTGAGCAATAAGAACTTCTTATCGGTTTCGTCTTCTCAGGTAGATTTTTTAGCTGATGCGAATCGAGGAGAGTATCCTGTTCACCTCATCTATCTCATTTTTGTCAAACGATTCAGGGCGAAAGTCGGGACCGGCCCACTCGACCATGGTGGCATGGTCATCATGGCTTGCGTCGGTGTAGGCCTCAAGAAACTCCTGATACCCCCAGATGCCGCCGATATTTTCCGGTGGACAGGCCCTTCTGCCCTTGATCACCTTGATGCTGGCGTCGTTGTCAGCTGTTCCGGAATCGGTAAATCTCTTTTCAATAAGGATCTGGTGCTGCCAGTAATCACCGAAATCATAAATATACTGGAAGCTTTTCTGAACATTTCTGGCTGCCCTGTGCAGAGTAAAGGCATTCTCATCATACTGGTCTTCATCACCTATGGGATAATCGACTGGTCCGTAATCAATATTGTCAATCGTGAACTGGTGAAGATGGGCGTTGAACCAGCCCATACTGACCTGGATCACCTGATGGAGTTGGGCCAGTGTGATGGCACCTGGCACCACAACTCTTCGCCATATCGGTGGTTTGGCATCCTTAATGGAAATTTTTAACTGGTAGAAGGGTGCCGGTTCAGATTTTGGCCTTAAGGCAGCAGGTTGTTTTGCGGAAATTACTTTATTGTTGAAATCAACCTGGATGATATTCGACTTTTTATGGTCCTTCCGTGGCACTGGAAGGGTGCCAGGTTGATTGGCTGCGTTTGCCAGGCTGTGGTGTTGGAGAACTGAAATGCTGGTTGGCTGAACATGCTCCGGAATAACTGCGCGCATTTTCTGGGAGAAATTCTGCAGTGCCTGGATAGCAAGTGGCAGTGCTCCCAGCATCAGTGCTTGAAAATTGCGGTCTTTTTCCCCACTTTCGAGGTCATAGGCCGAAAATAGTTCATTGAATACTTCATCTGGTATCCGTTCAAGAAAGAACTTGACTTCAACCGGGTCTGCCAAGCCCTGGATTACCATCATGCAGAAGAACAGTTCCTCAAGCTCGGCATCGCTGAAATTGGCAAAATTACCTTCGGCTTCAGGGTCCCAGATATCAGGACGCAGCGAGAAAGCCTCTTCAAGCCCGCTTACCCAATCTCGTATTTCATCGATATGAACCTCTTTCAATATCTCGATTGGATAGGGGAAATGAAGTTGGCCCTGTTCCTGCCTGGCAAGAAAGACTGAATAGATCTGGGTCAGGGAATCGGAGATCGGCCTGTAACCCTGTTCTCCACATCTTTTGCATGGTTCTTCGCCGAAAACCGCATCTAGCCATTCATCCCGGTCTATATAGATAGGGGTAATCGCCAACCCAAACATGAAGCCCATGAGTTCATTGTAGGTGAGAGTACTTTCTGGAAGAGTGGAAATTTCAAGCAGTTCCTGGAGAAGGACTTTTTCAGTTGGAGATAACATGATTTACTGTGGCGATTCCGTTTACCAGCATGCGGGCATAACTGATTTAAAATAAACAACTGTATGGAAAAGGTGGGTCTCGTATCACTTTTAGTGAAAATCAGAGTATACCCAATCTGCAGGAAATTGAAACAGCCATGATGGAGGTGCCTGCTTCCATCGGCATTGGCCACTTTTGTTGGTTCTAGAGCGTAGCAGACAAACCGGGGGGAATGAGCAGCGACTGTGTCACAAAATTTAAGTATGTGTTGTAAAGAGCTGTATTGGATAAGATTATTCTCTTGTTTTTGTTGTGGTTGTCGGTTCTGATAGGGATTCGACCTTGATCTGGTTTGGTATCTCGGCAGTATAGTGGTGCAGGAACTTGCAATTAGGATTTCTGGATGTATGTGTTATGATTGCCAGGCAATTCAAGAACACTCTTTTTGATTGGAACTATAATCTGTACGCTCCCTATGTACGATTTATAGTAACGACTACCATTGCCTGTCAGTTATTGCTCTATTTTCTGTTGCAGAGCCAGGGCGTAATTGAAGGGCGATTTGTTGCTCCTCTCATTGTAGTGGCCTCTTATATTCCATTACTGTTTTTCCCTCCAAGAGATTGGCGTGCAGGCCATATAATCTACTTTGAGCTGATACTTGCCGTAAATATTCCGTTGTATTTCAGCTATCTGCTTATTAGCGACACCTCACCCTATTGGGCTGTAACTTTCCTTGCCGGTACTGTGGCCTATGCGTTTTTTTCCTGCTGGCAGATTGCTGTGCTGCTTTATCCGCTGGCAGTCTCGGCAGCTTTTGCTCTTGTCCATTCGCTTCATCCGGGACAAGAAATCGCTTATCATGAACTTCTCTATATACAGTTAGTCGCTTTTTTCGCTTTTACGGTGGTGCAGGTTGTTAAAAATGTGTTGATCTCCTCACATAACACCATGCTTCACCTCAAGGGAAAAGCCGATCAGCAGAATGAGATTTTTTCTGCTCTGTTTGATATTTCCGTTGAAGTGACTCGTGTTGATGATCTGGATGAGCTTTTTCATCTCCTCCTGAAGCGGTTTGAAACGATTTTTCCACGTCGCGGTTTTGGTTTGATGGTGGAAGGGCCAAGGCAGAAAGTCATTGCTCACATGGCGTTCCGCGGCATTTCCGAAAAGGATACGTCGCATTTACTGCAGGAGCATTCGCAATTTCTTGGCTATGAGATTGTGAGCAGGCGCAAGGGCGATGAGACTATTTCTTCAGTTGCCAGCGCAGGCTGGCAGGTATTTGGCGGTGGTATTTATTCGGCTTCCACCCAGGGCTTGGCGGTTTATTGCTTTAAACTCTTTATTAAAGGCACAAAGCTGGATGAAGCCGAGCGACGGACTATGGAGGTTTTTCTGGAGACGATTCGCGGTATTTCACGCTCCCGCATTCAGGCTCGGGAGCTTGAACGGTTGTCCAACACCGACCACCTCACGGGGCTGTTCAACCGGAAGTATTTCGAGCGGATATTTGCTGAATGGTGTGCCAAGGCGCGTCCTGAGACTGCGTTCTCACTGGTCTTTGGTGATATCAACGGCTTGAAACGGGTCAACGATACGTATGGCCATAAGGCCGGTGACCTGCTGATAAGGACGGCAGCGGCCTTGCTGGTGAAAAACGTCAGGAGTTCTGACCTGGTTTTTAGGTTTGGTGGGGATGAGATTATAATTCTCTGTCCTAACGCCTTTCGTGAAGAGGCAGATAAACTAGTGGATCGCATCAATGGTATGCTTGTGAATGCTGTTATTGATTGTGTTGATGAACTGACTGGCGAAAAGAGCCGTGAACAGGTGCGGATCAGTTTCGGTGTTTCCTGCTCTACTGAGCGGGGCGCGGAAGAGATGCTGGACCTGGCAGATTCCCGAATGTTTCAGGCTAAAGAATCCTGGTATGCTGAAAACTGCTTGGAGCGTTATCGCCAGTGACCCTGTTGAGCCTCAGTCCCGCTTCTGGTCGTCTCGACTTTTACCTGACTCTTGTTCATCATGATCCACATTTTCATTTGGATCGTCATCGTAAAGCTGTTTGGCTGCGAGCAGCAAAAAGCCCATGGCGAAAACCGGTGCAAATTGGGGTAACAGATTGCTGAGGTGGTTTTCCGGATCAAGCAGTTGCGGGGTGCCGTACTTCAAACCGAGATATCCGATAATTGCCAATATAACAGAGCCCCACCAGGGAAATCGGGTCATGCTGATTCCTCCAATACCAGATCGACCATCTCCCGAACCTGGGGGCTTGGGTCGTTTTCCATTGCGCGGATCTGAGAAATTGCTTTTTCACCGCCAATAATGCCAAGAACACCGATCGCCTCACCGCGAATGTTAGCAGATTCAGACTGCAGCAAGACAGCCAGGGAGGGAACAGCGCGTTGGGTTTGTTCCGGCTCCAGCCTGGTCAATTCTTCAAAAAGCACAGACACCCCGATGCGAACTGCAAAGCGCTCATCGTCGAGTATCTCGCCGGTCCAGTCATAATACCTGGGGTCGTGGCGATACATGGCGATGATGTTTTCAACGTGGCCTAACTCCAGGAAATCAGCCATCACCTTTTTTAATTCTGCATCATCCACTTCGTTCATAATAGTTCCGTAGTTTAAAATAGTAACTCTGACAGATTTGCAACCAGTAGGCTTTGCCAGCACATAATCTGCTTGCTGACAACGATATTGGCAAGGAATTTATTACTGGGATGGTGAATTACAAGGGCTTAACCGGAAGAGTGGTAAATGACTGTGAGCATTTCAGGTTGCGCTTCTAGGAGCCTGTCGGCCTATTGTGATTTTTACTCAAATCGAGGCATCGAAGGAAAAATAAGCGGAGCCATATGTCTGATATTGCGAGCATTGTTTTTCCTTCGATAACGATGAATTGGTTGAAAAGGGCTTAGTCCGACAGTCTCCTAGAAATGAAAGATGTTTTTGAGCTTGGTGCTGTCAGAGTAGCCGAATTTTGCCTCAAGGGTAAAACGGAGACCAAATTGAGCCTCATAACCGTCCTCTTCGGGGAAATTGACCCACGGTGAGACTTCATACATCAGCCATTCCCGGTGTCCCTGTTGCCTGTAGCGGAGGCGCAGGATAAGGTCTGCCAGTCGATGGGATGGGTCTGTCTCAAAATTGTTCGTCCACTCATAGGCGAGTGCCCTTGTGTCGGTGAGGAACTGAAAGAGACTGAAGCTGATGGAATGATCGAGGCTGTCTTCATCTTCGCGGACGTAGAGAGAAGTGGTGTTTCTGAAAAGAAACTTTTCGAGGAATTCACGCTCAAAATCGAGGGAGTTGTAGTTCTCCCAACCGTCGTCTGTGTAATAACGAAGGCGTTCGATAAATCGCCCCTGCCATCTCTTGAAACTTTTGAAATACCTGAAGCGTGCGCCAACATAGAGATAATCGAACGAGCCACCGGCTGTGGTGGATATATTATATTTATCGGTGGTTTTAACAAAATACTGCAGGGCGGCTGTAAGGTCACTACGAGTGGTATTGGCAGAACTCAGGTCGGAGGAGATATTGCTATCTGACGGGTCATCGCCATCGTCAGCAGCGAAAATGACGAGATTGAGTTTTTCCTCGAGTTTAGGCAGGTGAATACGCCAGCGAACAGAAGGGCTGATATCGAAACCGTCCTCTTCGTGATAACTTGTTTCAAGACGGATTTTAGCGCGTGTCTTGTTTTCTTCTGCAATAAAGCGGGTATCGTCAAAAAAATCGTCAAACCAGGTGGCGGCCGAGAGAAGTACATGACTGGCTTGCTCCTGGGTGTCATCCACCAGTTCATCGATTTCCAGATCAATATCCCCCAGGTCGCCTTCTACATCTTCTAAGCGCTCTGCCTGTTCGTCCCATATCGAATATTCACTATCGGCGAAGGCTATCTCCGTTGCCGGGTAGAGAGGAGGTGAGGTGAAAACAAGGAGTATCAGTCCCTGCATCCACCAGCGCTGTATCGCCTTTGTCGATTTGTTCATAGGGAGTTGGAGAGAATTTTATGAAGCCTTTCGTTTGTTAGAGTATATGCCAGCCGCAGGTGATAATTCAAGCTACTAATTGGCTAAAGCGAGCGAAACTGAAGGCGGTTGTTGTTGCGATTTGAGCCATGGGAAAATAGGTATTTCCGGATACTCGGGGGGATAGGTACAGTGTGGATTCGGCTGTTGCGGCAGTGGTTGATAAAGAAAATTCGGTTAGAAGATGCGGCTTCTTCGTATCACCTATTGGGATGAAAATTCGTCAACACTGTTTTCATGGTCCAGGGCAACCAGTTTTGCGTAATGGCCATCGAGAGCCATGAGCTGGTCATGGTTGCCACGTTCAATAGCACGGCCATTCTCCATGACTACAATCTGGTCCGCCCGGCGGATGGTGGATAGCCGATGGGCGATGATGATCGAGGTACGTTTGGCGAAAACATCATCAAGTGCTTCTTCCAGGATGTTTTCCGATTGGGTGTCTATCGCTGCGGTGGCTTCATCGAGGATCAGGATATGCGGATTTCTGCAGAGAACCCTGGCGAAAGATAGTAACTGCTTTTCTCCGGTCGAGAGTTCCTGACCGCCTTCGCCTATCATGGTGTCAAGTCCCTCAGGGAGACGATCAATAAAGCGCTGCATGCCTGTCTGGACCATGATCTCCTCGACCCTGGGTCTTTCAAGCCCTGTATCCATTACGATATTTGTAAAAAGAGTATCCTGCAGGATAAGTACATCCTGCAGCACGACACCGATAATGTTGCGAAGCCGGTGAAGGCTGAAGTCGGAAATCGGGCGCTGATCAATGGTGATTTCACCTTGTTGAGGGTCATAAAAACGTAGCAGCAGGTTGACCAGGGTGGTTTTGCCCGAGCCGGTGGTGCCGACCAGGGCCACCGTCTGCCCGGGTTGAACATGCAGGGAGACATCGTGCAGTACAGGCTGGTCGGCGCTGTAGCCAAAGGTGATGTTATTAAAGGCAAGGTCACCTTGCAGGTTTTCCATGAGGTCAATCGTACCACTGTCCGCAAGGGTCGGTTTGGTATCAAGAAGCTGGAATATCCGTTCTGCCGATGCCATGGCGGATTGAACAATGGAATATTTCTGACTGAGTTCTCGCAACGGCTGGAAGAAGAGTCGCATATACGAGATAAAGGCAACCAGTTCACCGATGGTCAGTCGCTGACGAATGATTTCACCGCCGCCATACCAGATAATGAGCGCCAGGGCAGCGGAACTCAGGAGCTCGGTGAGTGGCATGAAGGCACCAAACAGTCTGATCTGGGCAAGTGTTCGGTGTAAATATCCTTTACTCAACTCTTCAAAGTTTTCCCTGGTAACCCGTTGCCTGCCAAAGAGCTGGAGGATGGAGATGCCTGCAATGGCTTCAGAGAGAAAGGAGTTGAGTCGGGCAAGCTGGGTCCTGATAGCCCGGAACCGTTCACGGGCGAGCCGGGCAAAAAGGATGGTCATGGCCAACGAGACAGGCACCAGCAGGGAGAGCAATAGGGCTAACCTGGTGTTCATCATGAACAGGATGATTAAAATGCCGATGATCCGCAGCAGGTCGTTGAACATGGTGACCATGACGGAGGTGAACATCTCATGCATGTTCTGGATATCATTGGTCAACCGCGTGACAAGTCTGCCGGTGGGGTTGGCGTTGAAAAAAGGCAGATCGAGTCGCAGCATATGCTTAAACAGATCCTGCCTTACATAATGCATGATCGACTGGCCGATATATTCCAGCAGTACCACCTGTAAAAACGAGAGAAAAAAGACCGAGATCACCAGACCGCCGTAATAAAGTGCAATTTGCGACAGGCCCGAAGCGCGGATTATCGGTTCAAGACTGGTATCTGTTATGAACTGATCTATGGCTTGTTGCATCAGCCAGGGCTGGGCGAGCGTTGCTGCGGTGACACCGATGGAGAGAATGACGGCGCAGCTAAACAGCAGCCAGTGACTGGAACTGTAGCCTGCGATTCGTCGCCAGAGTTTAAAATCACTCATTGAGACGGTGGGGCCGCCCTCGTCGTAGCCGTAATTTCTCATGATGCCGGCTCCCCGTTCAGGTTTTGTCTCGTCTGCTTATCGTACATCGAGCGGTATAAAGCGCTCTGCTGCAGGAGTTGCTCGTGTTCCCCGGCATAGGCGATCCTGCCTTCCTCGAAAATCAGGATCCTGTCGGTCATGGAGAGCAGTTTGATACGGTTGGAGACAATGACCACGGTCTTGCCGGCCAGCCTCTGCTGCAATCCCTGGAACACTTCGTGTTCGGTGGCTACATCAACGGCGGAGAGGCCGTCGTCAATGAGTAACAGGGGCCGGTCGCAGATCAGTGCCCTGGCCAGGGCGAGGCGCTGGCGTTGCCCGCCGGAAAGTTTTACACCACGCTCACCGATCATTGTCTGATACCCATTAGGAAGTTCCATGATGTCGTTGTGTATGGCTGCATGGCGTGCGGCACGTTCGATATCTTCCTGGCTGGCGTCCGGGGATCCCAGGGCAATATTGGCGCTGATACTGTCTGAAAACAGTATCGGCTCCTGGCCGACGTAGGCTATATGGGATCGCAGATAGTCCAGGGGCAGATGATTGACGTCCAGCCCATCGAAAAAAAGTTCTCCGTCATTGACCGGATAGAGCCGGGCCAGAAGTTTGCATAGAGTCGATTTGCCACTGCCGGTTCTGCCGGTAATACCATGGATGCCCGGGCCGAGATCAAGATCGATGCTGTCCAGCGCAGGGTTGGCGCTGCCACTGTATGAAAAGTTGAGTTGGTTCAAACGGTAGGAAGGTCGATCCACCATTGCCAGGCCGGTATCCTCGACCACGGGCAGTGTTGGAGGGTGGGTGACCACAGAACGAATTCTGCCCAGAGAGGTAAGACCTCGCTGCACCAGATTAGTAACCCAGCCTATGGCCATCATTGGCCAGATCAACATATAGAGATAGCTGACAAAAGCAACAAAATCACCAATGGTGATTTCATTCCGGATGACGAGGGTGCCGCCAAACCAGAGGACCAGCAGCATACCGAGGTTGCCCATCAGGGTGGCAATGGGGAATATCAACCCCTGGATAAATGCGACCCGTAGATTGCTCTTTACATATTTCTTTCCAAGAGTGTCGAAGCGGCCGCTCTGAAACTCTTCACTGGTGTAGGCCTTGATCAGTCTGATCGATACCAGGGTGGAGCGTGCAAACTCTGTCAGCAATGAAAACTGTTCCTGCACTGTGTTGAAGCGCAAGTGCAGCTTGGCAGAGAGCATCTTGGTGAAAAAGGCGAGAAAGGGCATGGGTAGCAATGCCAGCAGGGTGAGCTTGACATGAATGTGCAGCATAAAACAGATGGCGGCCACTGACATCACCGAAGCATCTATGGCGGCAACCAAGCCCATGCCGCAGGCCATCTGGATGGCATTCAGGTCGTTACTTGACCTGGCCATCAAATCGCCGGTGGTGTGCTGCTCGAAGAAGGGGGCATCCATCTTCAGAATGTGGCTGAAGAGCCTGTTGCGAATTGATCGTTCAAGCAGACGGGAAAAACCGATAATCAGATAGCGCCAACAGAATCTGAGGCAGGCAACGATGGCGGCAATCAGGAGGATAAACCCTGCCAGATGGAGTAGATCGGTGCTGGTAGTCTGCCCGGCAGCCAGACCATCGACCGCGTACTTGGTGATTCTTGGAATTACAAGTTGCAGAAAATCGACGACGACGAGCGCGAAAAAGCCCCAGGCCAGACGTAACCTATGCACTTTAAAGGAAGGAGTGACCAGTTCAAGTAATTGTCGCCAACGCGTGTTTTGACTGTTGTTGGAATCTTTTGGAGTCGCTCTGGTCACGTTTTTTGCTCTTTGCTGTGTCAATGTCGTTCTTGAATTATCAACTTCAGGTATAACAGACAAAGCTGCGAAACCCAAGCGGAATGAAAGGCGGAAAATAACAGTGAACTCCGGAAATCTTTTACAAATCCCTGCAGATGATTATGGTTTTGCGGAAATGCTTTTGGCGCTGCCCCGGCCGGCTCCCGGCGGCGCTACAGGCAAAACTATAAACCCGCCGGCGCCTTGATGGAAACGTCCATGAGAGAAGTGATTCTGGAAGCGAAGCATTTGTCCAAGCTATATATCATCGGTGACAGGCAGGAATCGGTTGTCGAAGATATTTCGCTGCAGGTTGGAGCTGGTGAATGCGTAGTCATTACCGGCAGCAGTGGGAGCGGTAAGACAACCCTGCTCAGCCTCCTTTCAGGCCTTGACCGGCCCAGCAGCGGGCAGATTGTGCTGGCGGGACGCGACATAACAGATTTAGGAGAGGATCAGCTGGCGCCAGTGCGCAACGAATTGACAGGTTTTGTCTTTCAGGCTTTTCATCTGATACCTTCCTTGAATGCCTATGAAAATGTGATGTTCCCCGCCGAGCTGAAAGGTGATAGTGGTGCCGCAGAAAAGGCGGCGCAGCTGCTTGAGAGAGTCGGCCTCTGGGGCCGCAGGCAGAATTTTCCCCAGCAACTGTCGGGTGGTGAAAAACAGAGGGTTGCCATCTGCCGGGCGCTGATCAATAATCCGAAAATTGTCTTTGCCGATGAACCTACCGGTAACCTTGACTCGGAAAATTCCCAGGCAATTATAGAACTGTTGATGGAGTTGCACCGGGAACATAGCACTACCCTCTTGATGGCAACGCACAGTCCTGAGGTGGCCCTGCGTGCTGATAGAAATATCAGGCTGCACGATGGGCGACTGGTGGTTGCGTCATGATTCATTTCAATTTTTTACTACGCGAATTGGTGCAGTCACGTAACCAGGCGGGAATTTTTACCCTTTGCGTAGCACTTTCAATCGCCACCATGGTGGCCCTCAATAGTTTCAAGCATGATGTGAACCAAACCATCACCGGAGATGCCAGGGCGTTACATGGTGGAGATATTATCCTCCATTCTCACTATGAGTTTTCACCGGGCCTGGTAGAGGCCGTGGCCCGGCAGGAGAGCAGTATTGCGGCCCAGACCCGTAGTTGGGAATTTTATTCGGTGGTGCGCAATCCGGTAACGGAAGCGACCCGTTTCAGCAATATTCTGGTTGTTGAGCCTGGATATCCGCTTTACGGTGAGGTCACACTGCAGTCAGGTAAAGAGCTTTCTGCACAATTGCAGCCGGGAACCACTGTGGTGGCACCGGAGCTCCTGGAGATACTTGGTCTGACTGTGGGGGCCTCCCTGCAGGTGGGGGACGAGTTGCTCAGGATAACCGATGTGGTGGTTCGCGAGTCGAGCAGGCCGATTGACGTGTTTAATTTCGGTCCCAGGGTGTTTGTGGCCGCGGCCGACCTGGAGCAGCTTGATCTGGTTAAACCGGGTAGTCGGGTGGAATATGAGTGGCTGTTGAAGGTAGCTGACCCGGCTCAGATGTCTGCGGTCGAGACTGCTCTTATTGCCGGAGCTGTATCTGGACAGGAACGGGTTGCCACCTATCAGAATGCACGTTCCGGCTTGAAGCGTTTCTTTGACAATCTCCTGTTTTTCCTCTCTTTAATTTCAATTTTTACTCTGTTGCTGGCCGGCGTAGGCATGCAGAGTTCTCTTGCTGCTCTTCTTCGGGAAAAGGAAAAGAGTCTGGCCATCACTCGCGCCCTGGGGGCTACCCAGAAATTTTTATTAAGTCATTACCTGCTGTTGGTGTTGCTTTATGGTTCTGTTGGCAGCGTGCTTGGCATTCTTGCCGGTGTGGCCATAAAACACTCTTTCCCCGCGCTTTTTGCCGGTCTTATCCCGGCGGAAAATATCGGCGGCCTGGGAGTGCGGGAAGTGGTTAACGGCATGCTTCTCGGGTTGGCTGTGGTCTGTTTTTTTACCTTCCTGCCGCTCTATCGTTTGCGCGACGTGAAACCAAATGTGATTTTTCGTAGTGAGTCGGCAGAGTCAAGACGGGGGGCGGTGTTTTATTTTTTTGTCGTGATCGGGCTTGCTCTGCTGGGCGCACTGGTTGTCGTGCAGTTGCAGGATATCAGGATTGGCGTCTATTTCATGGCCGGGATGATAGGCCTTATTGTGCTGGTTGCCCTGCTGGCAAGGCTGCTGCTTCTGATTGTGGCAAAACTGCCGATAAAAGGTCTGAAAGGAAGGCAGGCAGTGCGTTCTCTGCTTCGCCCGGGTAACTCTACCCGTTCAGTGGTGGTGACCCTGGCCTCTGCCATTTCAGTATTATTGGCTATCTTTCTGCTGGAGTACAACCTTCACCGAAATTATGTGGAGTCCTATCCCGAGGAGGCACCAAATCTTTTTCTGGTGGATATTCAGCCTTCGCAAAGGGTCGACTTTGTTGAGTTGGTTGGCGATGACGTGCAACTCTATCCGATTATCCGGGCAAGATTGCGGGCCATAAATGGAGAGCCGGTCAAGCGTGGGGAACGACGCAGCCGGTTCAGCGACAGCTTAAGCCGTGAGTTCAATCTCACCTATCGTGATGCGTTACTGGAAGATGAGGTAGTGGAAAAGGGTGAAGCTTTATACAAGCTGGATGGGAAAGGTAATCCTTACTTGCAGGTCTCCATTCTTGATACGGTTGCTGAGATGGGCAGTATGAGGTTGGGCGATATGCTTGACTTTAATATCCAGGGTGTACCGATAAAAGCAGAGGTGACGAGCATACGCACCAGAACCAAGTCAATGCTGTTTCCGTTTTTCTATTTCGTCTTTCCAGAGCAGTACCTCAAGGAGGCGCCCCAGACACTCTTTGCCGCAATGCACGTGGAGGAGAGTGAGATCACCAGTTTTGAGGGGGAGGTGGTGTCGCGATTCCCTAATGTCTCTATTATCAACATGGCCAGAACTGCAGAAGAGTTGGGGGAGGTGATGGGGAAGTTGTCGGGGATAGTGAATTTCTTTGCTTTCTTTTCTATCTTTGCCGGAGCCTTGATTATTATCAGTTCAGTGCTTGCTACGCGCCTGGCGCGGACCCGGGAAGCTGTGTATTACAAGATCCTGGGTGGGGGATCAAAATTTGTTATCTCAGTTTTTTTCTATGAAAATTTACTGTTGGGTTTTTTGAGTGCCTGCCTTGGCGTTGCTTTGGCCCAGGCGGGGGGTTGGGCTCTATGTCATTATCTTTTTGATATCGGGTATGAGCCAAACTGGCCTGTGTCCCTGGCTTTGGTTGGTGTTACCCTGATGATGGTGGTCGGAGTGGGAATGTTCAGCTCGATCTCCATCATCCGTCAGAAGCCTGGAATTTTTTTACGGGAGCAATCCGTTGAGTGATACAATCATTTTTTTAAGAAAATATGTGCCGGTACTGGCCAGCAGTTTGCTGGTTGCATTCCTGCTCGTGGGTTGTGAGCGGGAAGCGGAAGAAGTTGAACAGGTCGAAGAAGAAACGTATATCGGCACGATCGTTGCGGTGGGTGACAGTCTCACCGCAGGATACGGTCTTGATGAGGGTGACGCGTATCCTGCTCAACTCCAGCAAAAGCTGCTGGAGGATGGTAGAAAATATGAGGTGATTAATGCCGGAGTGAGCGGGGAGACCACCAGTGGAACTCTTTCCCGCCTGAATTGGATTCTTACCCAGCAGCCGGATATCGTAATCCTTGAAACAGGTGCAAACGACGGGCTTCGCGGCCTTGAATTATCGGTACCACGTGAAAATATTTCAAAAATACTCAAGAAACTGGAGGACCAAGGTGTTGTTACCGTACTTACGGGAATGAACATGGTCTGGAATCTCGGGCCGCAGTATACCTCTGAATTCAACGCCATCTATCCGGCCCTGGCGAAAGATTATGACGTGGTTTTCATGCCGTTTTTTCTGCAGGGAGTTGCGGCGGTAGCGGAACTGAATGAGCAAGATGGAATCCATCCAAATGCAAAAGGATACGCGGTGGTAGTGGAAAATCTTTATCCGTATGTTATTGAAGCAATACAGGTGTTGGAAAAAAGGCGGCAGGAGACACAACCAGGGGAACCGGAGCAGGCCGAGGTCGTCTCCCCCGAGTAATGGCAGCTATAGGCACAATGAACTATGACGGTTGATAATAATTTCAGTGATTCAGCGCAGAAGGTGATTCTGGAGAGTATCTCTGACGGAGTGTTTACTGTGGATCACAACTGGCGGATTATGTCCTTTAACCGGGCGGCTGAAGAGATCACCGGTATCTCCCGGCAGGAGGCCATAGGCCGCTATTGCTGGGAAGTGTTCAGGGCCAATATGTGCGAGAGCAACTGTGCCCTGAAGCGCACCATGCAGGAAGGGAAGTCGTTTATCAGCTCATCAACCTACATCATTAATGGCCGGGAAGAACGTGTACCCATAACGGTTTCGACAGCCCAGTTGGTTAATGCGGAGGGAGAAATCCTGGGTGGCGTGGAGACCTTTCGGGACCATAGCCTGGTTGAGGAATTGCGCCGTGAGCTGAGCGGTCAATATCAGATGGGTGATATGGTCAGTCGCTCCCAGGCGATGAACAAAATTTTTACTATTTTGCCCCAGTTGGCTGAAAGTGACAGCACTGTTCTCATCCAGGGGGAGACCGGTACAGGCAAGGAGCTGCTGGCCCGGGCTATTCATTCGCTTTCAAAGAGAAAAGAGAACTCCTTTATTGCAATAAATTGCGGAGCGCTTCCGGATAACCTGCTTGAATCTGAGTTGTTTGGCTACAAAGCCGGTGCTTTCACCGGGGCGGAGAAAGACAAGCCCGGGCTTTTTGCCGCAGCAGAGTCAGGTACCATTCTTCTTGATGAAATAGGCGATACCAGCGCCGCGTTTCAGGTACGCCTGTTACGGGTACTTGAAGAACGTGAATTCCAGCCACTTGGCGGGGTGGAAACAGTGCCGACATCAGTGCGTGTTATTGCCGCCACAAACCGGGATCTGGAGGATATGATCGACACCGGAGACTTCAGACGGGATCTCTACTATCGTATTAACATTCTTCGCCTTCGGTTGCCGCCCTTGCGGGAAAGGCTTGAAGACGTCCCACTGCTCATAGAACGTTTTATTGAACGAATGAAGTTGCGTAGTGGTCTTGAGATACGAGGTGTGACGCCGGAGGCGATGACCCTGCTCTTGAACCATGATTATCCAGGTAATATCAGGGAACTGGAAAATATTATTGAACACTGTTTTGTGCTCTGTCGTAGTGGTGAAATCAGCCCGGATCATCTGCCGCCGTACTTGCGAAAGCCAGCTGAGCATGTCAAAAAACAGAGTTGTCAACAGCCCGGACTCCGGAAAGCCTCTTTGAGTGAAACTGTGAACAGCACCGAGGAGGAGGCCATTCTGGCTGCGCTTGAGCGCAATTCTATGAATAGAACCAAGGCTGCCGCTGAACTTGGCATGCACAAATCCACCCTCTATCGCAAGATACGTAAGTTGAATCTTGCCCTTCCTGAACAAGATGGCCGAACAGGTCACTCTCTCGTATCGTCGCAATAGTGCGACTGTCTGCTTGAATATGCGACGGTGTTCTGTTGCATTTATGCGTCTGTAGACTGATTCTACCAGAAAAAATTTGCTACTCTCATCTCTGGATTAATTCACTGGAAACAATGTCTTACGTTGTTTTTGTGTGCATATGTCAGATTATGGAATGGTCTTTGCTACATACAGAGTGAAGACCAAGAGGAGGGATTGAGATGAAAGTTGCCGTAACCGTTTGGGGAAAACGCATATCACCTGTATTTGATGCAGCGAGCACTTTGCTGATCGTGGAGGTGGATAATGGCGTTCAGCGGGGCGGGACTTTTTTGAAGTGTATTTGTGAAAACACTGCGGGAGTCATCAGAACTTTGCGGGCTGCAGATATAGAGGTGCTCATAACCGGAGCAATTTGCCGTGAAGCGGCTGATAGCCTGGAGGCTGCAGGGGTCAGGCTGATCCCTTTTGTTGCCGGCAGAGTGGATCATGTTCTTGCAGATTTTCTGGAAGGTAAATCATTAACCGGTTGCAGGATGCCGGGGTGGTGTGGAGGGCGCAATGGTCGCAGCAGGAAATGCCGGGGCCGGTGATTTGAGTCCTAAAGTAAATCGCAGGTCAGGCCAGGTTTGAGATCATTGAGATCAGTGAACTGGAACAGGAGGTAGCGAAATGCCGGGATTTGATAAATCAGGACCACAGGGAATGGGGCCAGCGACTGGCGGTGGCCGTGGAAAGTGTCGAAGAGACGTTGATGGGCAAGCCGTGGAGACCGGTAGGATGTCGGGCCGGGGTGGCAGAAGCGGTGGAGCAGGCAGGCAAGGTAGAGGCCGGGGAATGTGGTGCGCGATGGGAGAAATGGCGAATGCCTTTATGGGACGTGGCGCCGGGAGAGGCTTTGGCAGGCGATTTATGGTGAATCAACCTCCTGAGCAAGCAGAGAGAGATATTGCCGGGGAGCCAGAGCAAAATTATCAGAAGGGTAAGGAGTAAGGGATGGGCAAGAGATATACCTCCATTCACGACAATGATCCACTCAGGGTCGTGCTGGCGAGCAGGCTGAGTGACCGGATGGCTGATTTTAAAAGAGGACTTGCCGCACATGCGGAGGTGGAGATTTTTCAGGCTGACTCCGGAGAGGAAGCATTGCAGTTTCTGGCCGATCAGCGCATTGACCTGATTGCTATTGATCAGGTTGTGACAGATATGGGTGGTCTGGAAGTTGCTAAAACAGTTGCTCAGTTCCACCCCTTTGTCTCAAGCGTGCTGGTAAGCGATGCCTCTGAAGCAGACTTCCATGAGCAGACGGAGGGGTTGGGAGTCTTGATGCGTCTGCCTGAGGCACCCGATGAGAGTGCTGCACTGAAGGTGCTGCAGCATATGGAAAAGGCTTTTGCGGCCAAAGTTTGTTGAAGTCGGAATTGGTCTACCATCGAGGGAGAGAAATGATAATCAGCGTAGCCAGCGGAAAAGGTGGGACAGGCAAGACCACCTTCGCGACGAATCTCGCCACTGCACTAGGCTCTTCGGCCCAGTTACTTGATTGCGACGTCGAGGAGCCAAATGCTCATCTGTTTTTAAATCCGAAGATTGACGAATCGGAGACGATCTACACTTTTGTGCCTGAAATTGACGGTGAACGTTGTTCAGGTTGCCGGAAATGTGCAGATATCTGCAGGTATTCAGCGATCACAGTAGTTGGCGGCAAGGTCCTGGTATTTCCTGCACTCTGTCATGCCTGTGGCGGTTGCCTGGAAGTATGTGAAGACGGTGCGATCATGGAGGGGAAAAGGGAGATTGGTGTTCTTGAAGCAGGCCAAAGTAAAGAAACGGGATTTATTCATGGCCGTCTGCGAATAGGTGAGGCCATGGCACCGCCGTTGATCAGGGCAGTAAGGCTGAAAGCAGATGAGAGCATAGACAACATTATAGATGCTCCCCCGGGGACCTCCTGTCCGGTTATTGCCTCAATGCGCGGAGTTGATTTTGTGGTTCTGGTGACTGAGCCGACACCATTTGGTTTGCATGATCTGAAGCTTGCTGTGGAGGGGGTGAAAGTGCTTGGGATTCAGTGTGGGCTTGTTATCAACCGTGCCGATTTGGGCGACGACAAGGTGCAGGAATATGCCCGGCGTGAAGGATTACCGATACTGCTCGAGATTCCTTTTGACCGGAAGATTGCCGAAGCATATTCACGGGGTCAGATGCTGGTGGATATGGACGGTGGGTGGAAGGATGTATTCATCGGTGTCCGCGACAGGATAGAGATACTTGCCGCATGCTGAGTGCAAGGGGAAAACAATGAGAGAAATCGTGGTAATCAGCGGCAAGGGCGGTACGGGCAAGACGAGTTTGACCGCAGCATTTGCCATGCTGGCTGAGAAAAATGTTGTTTGTGACGCAGACGTGGATGCGGCCGACCTGCATCTGCTTTTAACACCTCAAATCAACCAAAAATCGGATTTCATGGGAGGAGGCTGCGCCGAGATAGATCCGGCACGCTGCAGTGAATGTGGCAGATGTCTGGAACTCTGTAAATTTGACGCGATCTCAGAAGATTTTGCGGTTGATCCGATTGGTTGCGAAGGATGCGGAGTTTGTGTGGATCTTTGTCCTGAGCAGGCCATTGACTTCCCTATCCAGAAATGCGGGGAGTGGTTTGTTTCCTCAACCCGCGCTGGTGCAATGGTACACGCCCAACTAGGCATAGGAGAAGAGAATTCAGGAAAGCTGGTAAGCCTGGTCCGGAAAGAGGCGAGGGAACTCGCCCTCCGCAAAAGGATTGAGCTGATTATTACCGACGGCCCGCCAGGGATCGGTTGTCCGGTCATAGCCTCCCTCAGTGGGGCGACACTGCTGGTGGTGGTGGTTGAGCCGACCATGTCTGGTTTGCACGATATGAACAGGGTGATAGATCTAGCCGCGCATTTCAGGGTGCCGGGGATGGTGCTGATCAATAAACATGATCTGAATAGCGAAGTTGCATCAATCATAGAGGAACGTGCAACTGAACGCAATATGGCAGTGCTTGGTCGGATACCATTCGATCCGGACTTTGTTCATGCCATGGTCGCAGGCCAGAATGTCGTCGAATACGCCCCGGAAGGCGAGACAGCCGAACTTGTCCGGGAGGCATGGGAAAAGATTATTGGGTCCCCCGCCATGAATGTGGCTGGTATCAGGGATTTTGCTGCGGTGGTCAAATAACGACCGAAATCATTATGACAGGAGAATGTAACACATGTCACGAGTAAGAATTGCAATACCGTCAGAGGGTGAAGGTGGTCTGGATGGAGTGAGGGCCGGACATTTTGGGCATTGTGATGTTTTTACCTTTGTCGATCTGGTGAATGGTGAGATTGATTCGGTCTCAACCGTTGAGAATGTGTCCCATGTTCAGGGCGGATGTATGGTACCTGTGAATTTGCTGGCAAGTCATAACGTTGATGTCCTTATCGTCGGTGGCATCGGGATGCGTCCACTGATGGGGTTTCGCCAGGTTGGTATCGATGTCTATCACGAAGGGGAAACCCGCGAGATCCGTCCTGTGGTAAACGATATGATCGCGGGAAATATCCCAATGATTCAGGAAAATCAGGTGTGTGGCGGCGGTGGCGGCCAGTAAGTACTTCATGGGGCGGCAAACGCCCCATGCAACCAGATCGGAGAGCTGGAATAGAAAATATTGAGGACAAGACAATGAAGATTGCTGTTACGGCGCAGGGGCCGGGATTGGAAGATCTCGTTGATCCAAGGTTTGGCAGGGCAGCGTATATCCTTATCATCGACCAGCAGACCCGGGAAGTGGTTGAAGCTGTCGATAATATGAAAAATATACAAGCATTTAAGGGTGCCGGCATACAGGCGGCGACCATGGTGAGTGATAAGGGAGCGAAGGTGCTGCTCACAGGCTATTGCGGGCCCAATGCTTTCACAACCCTCAAGGCGGCAGGTGTTCAGGTCGTCAATGATGTAACAGGAACAGTTGCGGAGGCGTTGGCAACATTTGCACGTGGTGATGTGCAGTACAGTGAACAGCCGAACACGGATGGACATTGGTAGTCATTTTCAGATTGTGCTGCGAGTTGGTTGTAATAGAGAGGAACGGGCAGGCAATTTGTAACGGATTGAGATGAAATGAGGTGAAATGTACAGGCGTTGTGCATGAAGTAAGGGAAAAGTGAGTATCGTCCGTTATTCTGCTTTCGCTATAATTGTTCATGAAGAAAATATATGGAATACATGAATGTTTTTCATGATCAATATTGGCAAAAAGGTGTAGTGGTTGCAGGATGTCTATGAAATTGTGATGGTTATCCCGGAAAAATAATTTCACTTCTATCTTGGATTACGGAATGTTTTTGCGATATACTGCCGTGAAACCAGATTGAAGGGGGCCTAATGGACGACGTACAATTGCTGCTGGAACGCATACAAAAAAATGTTGTGGCCGAAGCGGAACAGAAGTTTGCTGATGAAACTTTTCAGCATTTGCGTTTTTCTCTGCGCAAAGGACGGATGCGAGGCGCCGATGCTGCCGCTTGTGTAACCAAGAGTAGTGGTGAGGCGATGGAGATATATCTGAAGTTTGATAGGAACAGGGTGCAATCTGCTTCGTATCTCACCGATGGAGATAGTACAGCTTCGATGTGCGGATCATGTGTTACTGAGATGGCGATTGGCAAAACTGTTCGCGAGATGATGAATCTCAGGGTCTCTGATGTTATTAAACGAATAGCTAGAAATGGCTCCGGGGTAGAGCAGAGTGCTCTGCTTGCCATTGAGGGTCTGCACAAGGCTCTGGAGAATTATCGTTACATAAAGGGAGATAAACCGCCTGTACCGATAAAAAAGAGTAAACCACAGTTCATCGCTGTAGGTCGCAGTACAACTCACTCACAGTATCCCCATTAGCAGTACAGAAGAGAACCAAGCACACAGGTCAGGTCAGGCCTGTTCGTAACCCCGTATCGGTCAAATAGACTTGATACGGGGTTTTTTTTCTGCATTCGTACCCCCTTCCTGCTTGCCAATTATATTCCCATCCAGTCCCAGGGGATCATAGGAACAGTATATTTTGTTATTCCCCTTGAATTTTCCCTGTCCAGTTGGTGTAACAGAATAAGTGGGATAAAAGTTCTGCAGATAATGGTCTCTGAGTTCTTTGAACGAAGCCATCTCTTTTCAATACCTTGAATAGCATGGGTTAGCGAGCATTGCGGGACTCCCGAAGATTGCAGAATCCGTTGGATAGACGTGTCATTCCACATTGTCCGGGCCTGATTGCTAAGCCTTGCAGAGAGGTGTCGATATGCCAAGAAATATTCCTGTTGGAAATGGCTCTTTGTTAGTGAATTTTGACGAAAGTTACCAGTTGAGGGATATCTACTGGCCCCATGTGGGGCAGCAGAATCACACAACTGGGGGGATCTGTCGTTTTGGTGTGTGGGTGAATGACCGATTCAAGTGGCTTGGAGATGATGGCTGGAGGCGCAAACTTACCTACCAGGAAGACACACTGGTAACAGAGGTGACGCTTGAGCATTCAGAATTACCCGTGGTTCTGCGCTGCCGGGACTGTGTTGATTTCCATCGTGATGTGTACCTTCGAATAGTTGAAGTTGAAAACCGGAGTGATACCGAACAGGAGGTGCGCCTGTTCTGGTGTATGGATCTTTCCATTAATGGGCATAGCGTCGGTGATTCAGCCTATTTTGAGCCTGAGCGACGCTGCCTTTTCCATTATAAGGAAAAGAGCTGGTTCAGCGTGCATGTGGCGAGGATGGTAGATGATGAACTGGCGTGCGGAGCTGACCAGTGGGCGGTTGGTGTCAAGAATACCAGGGGTAAGGAAGGGACCTGGCGGGATGCTGAGGACGGCGAACTTTCCGGGCATGGCGTAGCGCAGGGGTCGGTGGACTCCACCATCGGGCTGCATTTAAAGATTGCACCGGGCCAGCGTGAAACAGGGATGCACTGGTTTACGGTGGGGGTGAATTTTCAGGAAGTGTGTGAACTGAGCGATATGGTCTGTTCAAAAAGGCCGGAATTGTTAATGGAGAGAACGAAGTATTACTGGAAGTTGTGGGCGAATAAGGAGGCCCATCATTTTGCCTGTATTTCGGAGAAGCTTTGTAGACTGTATCGGCGCAGTTTATTGATATTACGCACCCAGATAGATAACCGGGGAGCGATCCTGGCGGCAAATGACTTTGATATCGCTGCTTTCAACCGGGACACCTATTCGTATATGTGGCCAAGAGATGGAGCGCTGGTTGCAGCAGGTCTCATTGACAGTGGCTATTCGGAGGTCAGCAGACGCTTTTTCGATTTTTGCCACCGGGTGATTACCAATGAGGGGTTCATGCTGCACAAGTACAACCCGGATGGCTCCCTCGCCTCAAGCTGGCATGGCTGGTTGGTTGACGGCGAGCAGGAGCTGCCTGTGCAGGAAGATGAGACAGCGCTGGTGATCTGGGCATTATGGAAACATTTCAAGAAGTTTAGAGATATTGAATTTGTGAAAAAACACTATCGTGGCCTGGTGATCAGGGCAGCTAACTGGCTGATGGAATACCGCTGTCCTGATACCTTGCTGCCCCTCGCCTCGTGGGATTTATGGGAGGAGCGTCATGGTGTACATGGCTGGACTGTGGGGGCAGTCTGGGGTGGGCTGCAGGGTGCGGCCAACTTTGCTGAAGCCTTCGGCGAAACGGTATTGGCCGCGAGGTATCGCGAGGTGGCGGCAAGGATGAAAAAAGCTGTGGTTAAGCATCTCTGGCTGGATGATGAAAAGCGTTTCTGTCGAAGCTGTGACAAGGGGACAGGACGCAAATATAGAAAAGATCGGGTGATGGACTCGTCTATCATAGGCTTATGGTATTTTGGTATGTTTGACCCGGATGATGCAAAAATTGTTGCAACTATGGAAGCCCTTAAAGACAAGCTCTGGGTCAAAACCAGTGTTGGCGGCATGGCCCGCTATGAAAGCGACTATTACCACCAGGTGAGCAGTGACTTGGCCAATGTACCGGGTAATCCCTGGTTTATATGTACTCTGTGGCTTGCCCAGTGGCAGATCGCCACGGCAAAAATTTCAGCCGATCTTGACCAGTCGCTGACATTGATTGAGTGGTGTGCGGATCGGGCACTTGAGAGTGGGGTGATGGCTGAACAGGTCGACCCCTACACGAATGTGCCGATTTCCGTCAGCCCGCTGACCTGGAGTCATGCGACCTTAGTGATGACCATTAATGAATTTCTGAAAAAAGAGACCGAACTCGCTTCGCGATCGAACAGGTAAGAAAACCCAGTGAAATAGATCATCAAGATTTTCTTGCTAATGTACAGAAACTTCACTTTAAATAAGACTTTTGGTGGAAGAAGAAAAACGGAACTGCCAGAGGAGAACAACATCGGTTGGTGAACGCGTAAAAAATGTATAGTATAGGGATGGTAACTTATAAACTAAAGGCTTTGATGGGGTGAGCAGGGCTGTCCCCGCAAAACAACAATATCCAGGCTTTGGGGTCGAATTGCATTACTGGCACAACGCTTGGCTGGTTGTCTGAACTGTTCTTCCGTAACAGTTGAAAATAATAACGAAAATGAAATAATCCTTGTCAAAGTAGTGACATTCCATTATTCCTCCCATTGTTCCCATGGGAAACATCTGGAAATTTTCACAGCTCTCCACAGGTAGATTTAATGAATGAAAACGAAGTGCTCCAGCGGATTTTTGCCGTTTTAGAGCAATATTTTGCCACCAGAAATGAAGGTGTATTTGTCAAATACACTTCTCCTGCCGATCTGCAAAAACTTCTTGCCCTCGATGAACCGGGCAGTGAAGGCGATTGGGACAGGACTTTCAAATGGATTGAGCAATATCTCGAGTACGGCGTCAAAACTTCACACCCCTCTTTTATGAATCGGATGTGGGCGGGTGCCAATATGCCTTCCATGTTGGCGGAAATGGTTACCGCACTGTCGAACACCTCCGCCTGCACGTATGAGTCGGCACCGGTTTCAACTCTCTTCGAGCGACATATGATTCAGGAGATGCTCGATCTGGTCGGCTTTGTTGATGGTGAAGGGCAAATGACCACCGGTTCGAGCAATGCCAACATGATCGCCATGATGTGTGCGAGGAATACAGCCGCGCAGCAGGTGAAGCAGCAGGGCCTGTTTGGCCAGCGGGAGCTTTTTGGTTTTGTCAACGGCGAAGCACATTATTCAATGGATAAGGCTTCCAATATTCTTGGCATTGGCTCTGATCATCTTATCAAAGTTGAGGTGAACGAGCGTGGCGAGATGATAGCAGAAAAGCTGGAAGCTGAGATAGAAAAAGTCGTTCGCGGAGGTGGAGTGCCGTTTTTTGTTGCAGCCACCGCTGGTACAACCGTTCGTGGTGCTTACGACCCAATTGAGCCGATACTCGCACTGCGTGACAAATATAAATTCTGGCTGCATGTGGATGGAGCCTGGGGCGGGGCAGCGGTAATGAGTGACAGGTTGCGCGGGAAATATCTGCCGCGACTTGCAGAAGCGAACTCTTTTACTTGTGATTTTCATAAAATGCTCGGTTCATCGCTGATGTGTAATATCCTGCTTATAAATCGCAGTGAGCATATTTTTGGCAAAGTGCTTGCCGCAGGTGACGGCAGTTATCTGTTCCGTGATACTGATGATACTGAAGTTGATGACCTTGGTAATGTTTCGCTACAGTGTGGACGTAGGGTCGATAGCCTGAAATGGTTCCTGGACTGGAAATATTACGGGAAGTCGGGATTTGCAGAGCGCATAGAAAAGTATCTTGAGCTTTGTGAATATGCGGAACAACGGGTTCAGGCGATACCTGAATTGGAACTGGTGTCGGAGAGAACTTCGTTCAACATCTGCTTTCGGTTTAAAGCTCCTGAAAACTGCAGCAGGGAGCAGGTAAACAGGCTGACCGAGGAAATTCGCACCAGAATCTATAAAAAAGGTGCCGCTCTGGTGGGCCTTGCATATATTAAAGAACATCTGGCCATGAGGTTGCTTGTCACCAACACCAACATAGGCATCGCCGAAATCGATTCCTTTCTGGCGGAGGTGGTCGCAACCGGTAAAGATGTGCTGGCTTTCGAGCGCGGCCGAACAAATGTTGTACGTGCCTTTCCTGCCGGGCATGTGGCGGAACGGGGTGATACTACCAGCCAGGCACAGAGCGAATACCGCAAGGTAGGTTCAGGAAATTGATTTGATCCACTACGATGATGGCCGGATCTTTTGCAAAAAACTGGATGACAGCGTAATATAGAGATCTTGGCAGTTGATCTTGTATTTATGAAGGGTTAGTTCTTCTTAAAATCGTGGTTGGCAAACTTGATGAACGCGCTGGATAATGCGTGTTGCAGTATGCCGTGAAGTTAACAGGAGATTAGGTAACGATGGGCAGTTCGTTTCAGGATCAGCTTTTGAAGCTGGGATTGGTCGACAAGAAACAGGTCGAAAAGACCAAGAAGAAGCAGCACAAGAGTCGCAAAACAAAGATTGCGAAAAACGTGCAGCCGAAGGTGGATGAGAATAAACTCCTCGCCGAACAGGCACTGGCCAAGAAGAAAGAGCGGGCGAGACAGCTGAATCAGGAGCGTGAGGAGAAGCTCAAAAAGCGCGAAGAGGCGGCGCGCATCAGGCAGTTGATTGAGAGCAGCCGTCTGCCGAAACAAGAGGACGGCGTTGCCTATCGCTTCGTTGACCGAAAGAAAGTGTTTCGGATTTTCATCAGCCAGGAGCTTGTCGACAGCCTCAGTCGGGGCGGTGTCGGCATTGTCCGGCTTGGCGACCAGTACGAGGTGTGTCCAGCCAAGGCGGTGCAAAAGATAGCCGAGTTGGACAAGAGCGTTGTGGTAATGATGAATAAGCCGGCGCCAAAAGGTGAAACGGAAGAAGATGATCCGTATGCCG
Source organism: Desulfosediminicola ganghwensis (assembly GCF_005116675.2). NCBI lineage: Bacteria > Pseudomonadati > Thermodesulfobacteriota > Desulfobulbia > Desulfobulbales > Desulfocapsaceae > Desulfosediminicola > Desulfosediminicola ganghwensis. The sequence continues at coordinate 5,258,841 of NZ_CP050699.1, read as the reverse complement.
GTTATGAAGTGCCGGATGATTTGATGTGGTAATCATTGAAACAGTTAAACAAAAAGGCTGGACTTCATGAGAAGTCCAGCCTTTTTGTTTTTGCTGAAGTGGTCGCATTCAGCTGCCGCTGCTGCTGGCTGTTATCCTGGGTTTCAGGGAGAGTTGCAGTCGTTGGGGATAGGCTTGAATGTCGGCTATCCAGGTGTCGATTGTTACAGTTTTGGTACCGGCTCTGGTCACGATCGGGTCGAGATCTCTCATGGAGATGGGAAATTCCTGGCCGTTAAAGAGGGCAAGCAGGGTCTGGCCGATATCCCCTCCGGCCGCGTCCTGTTTGTTATTGATTTCATCCACCACCGGAGTCACGTAAAGAATTTGGCTTTCCGGATCGAAACGTAATCTGGCCTTGGCTGTGAAATCCAGCTCTATGGTCCCTACATTGAGACTTATACTGTTCCCGGCAAGTTCTGTGAGCACCTTGAGCTGATCTCCGATAAGATGGAGGCGACAGCGAAGATGCTGATCCAGCAGCTGGACATCACTCACCTTTTTGATAATGATCTTTCCCTTCAGAGAGCTTGAATCAGCTGGGAATTCCATTGGCAGCAATTTGGTGAGAGTCTCGGCCAGCACCTTTTCCGGCAGGTTCAGGGTGATCTCATCATCGGCGGCAGATGCGGTTGTGCAGGTTATTGCCATAGAGATGAGCACGGCGGTGAGAAACAGAATCGCTTTGGGCATTATTTTTGTGTACATGGGTAATTGAGTCTGGTGAAGATTGATTGGGAGACCGAACGCTGCAGTCAAGTATTATCGATTACAGGATAAATGCAAGCTGTAACCTCACAAAAACAGGGTGATACCAGCTGCGTGAACCTGGGTCGATAACTATTCAGGTTATTGCGACAAGATAGCGGATATAACAAAAGGCAGGTATAATAGATCATCTGATCAGCATATTGATCCAACGGACCCTGTCTATATGCCTGCCGCCTGATATCTGACTCCTAAGCAGTTATTGCTGAGCGGGATGGCTATCAGAAGTGCAATGAAAAGAGCCTTATACAACGTTGGTACCTGGAACTGTAGATTTTAGCAATATATTGGTTTGAACTTGAACCTGAAAAGAAAGATAAGGTGTTCAGGCTGATCTACAATCGTTTTTTTTCCTTTGTTACTATTCGGATTTGATCGATCTTATCGTAATTTAACCTGTTTATATCTCACGCATGTCTGCAACCTTACCAACACTCAACGTTACATCGGATTGCCTGCTCACCGGGATTGATGGTGCGCTCGAAGCAGAACTGAAAAATCGGTTGACCATAGACAACCCCAAATATCAGGCGGCGAAGAAGTACGGACGCTGGATTGGCAAATCGCTCAAGCCCAAGCTCACCTATTATACCGAGGTGCCCGGGGAGAATGGCTTGCGGTTTCCAAGGGGATTTTCCAATCAGGCCGTGATTCTCTGCCGTGAGATTACCGCCCAGTCTCCAGAAATTCTAGATAACAGAAGATTGTTGCCTGAGGTCGATTTTGAATTTTCCGGGAAGCTGAGGGGCTATCAGCATGAAGCTTTGGAGCAGGTATCCGGTCGCTCGTTCGGAGTGTTGGAAGCCGGTACCGGCAGTGGCAAGACAGTCATGGCTTTGGCGGCAATCGCTGCCAGAAAACAACCCACTCTGGTAATTGTCCACACAAAAGAGTTGCTCTATCAGTGGCGGGATCGGGCAGAAGAGTTTCTTGGGGTTAAAGCGGGTCTGATCGGGGATGGAAAGTTTACCCTGTCACCGCTCACCATAGCCATTGTCAACACGGCCAGGAAAAGGGCGGAGGAGTTGATTGAACATTTCGGCCATCTGGTGGTGGATGAATGCCACCGGGTTCCGGCTGCTCTTTTTACCGATGTGGTTTCAAAGTTTGACTGTCACTATCTGCTCGGCTTGTCGGCCACCGCGTTCCGCAATGATGATGGCTTGACCAGGCTCATTTACTATTTTATGGGCGATCGTATTCACAAGGTTGATCAGGGAGAGTTGCAGGCAACAGGTGCCATTGTCAGGCCGCAAATTATTCGCAGAGTGACAGACTTCAATTATGGTTATCGTGGTGACTACCAGGCGCTGATCAAAGCACTTGTGCTGCATCAGGGCCGCAATATGCAGATTACCGAGGATATCCATAAGGTTGTACAGGAACAGGAGCCAGGCACGGTGCTGGTCGTTTCAGACCGGGTCAGCCATTGCGAACTCTTTGCCAGGCTGCTTGGTGAGCGGGGAGTGGGGGTAGAGCTGCTGACAGGTCAGATCGGGCCTGAGCGCAGGGCTGAGATAGTAGCAGCGGTGCAAAGAGGAGAGGTGCAGGTGCTTGTGGCGACCCTGCAACTCATCTCCGAAGGTTTTGACTGCCCGGGCTTGTCGACTCTTTTCCTGACCACTCCTATAACCTTCGAAGGCAGATTGCTGCAGGTGATCGGGCGGATTATGCGTCCCGCAGCCAACAAGCAGGCGAGGGTATTCGATTATGTGGACGAGGCGGTTTCAACCCTGAACCGTTCGGCAAATATCCGCAGAGCTGTTTTTCAGAATATGTGAAAAAAATGACCGCATAAAGGTCCGTCTGTGCGGAATAGTTTGCGTCCCGGTCTCAAATCGGGTATGTTCTGCATCTTTTTGCAATGTGCATAAAGTATTTTTTGCGCACAAAGCTGCCAACACAATCACTCCCGTTGCTTTTTTATTTTCAACTGCATGTGCAGTGCATATTGTTACCGGGTCCCGGTAGCGTCGACAGCCGGCAGGATCACTGAGGAAACACGATGGAACAGAGCAAAATACGTAATGTGGCAATTATCGCCCACGTTGACCACGGTAAAACCACCCTGGTTGACCAACTTTTCAAACAGTCCGGAATGTACCGAGATAATCAGCAGGTCTCGGAACGATTGATGGACTCCATGGATCTTGAACGTGAGCGTGGCATCACCATTACGTCCAAAAACGGTTCCTATGCCTTTGCTGATCACTGGATTAATATCATCGACACCCCCGGTCACGCCGATTTTGGCGGGCAGGTGGAGCGTGTATTGCGTATGGCAGACGGCGCGCTGCTGCTGGTTGATGCCCAGGAAGGCCCGATGCCTCAGACCTATTTCGTTCTGAAAAAGGCACTGGAGAACAATCTGCCTGTCATCGTGGTGATTAACAAGATAGACAAACCCGCAGCTCGCTGTGACTGGGTTGTCGATCAGGTGTTCGATCTTTTCGTAAAACTCAATGCGCCTGACGATATTCTTGATTTCCCTGTGGTTTATGCTTCTGCCAAAGAAGGATACAGCCTGTTCGAGCTCGGCGATGAGCGCGTGGACGGCGGCAATATGGACCCGATCTCCAGGATGGTCATAGACCATATCCCTGCTCCGGTGGGCGATGAAGGGGCCGAGTTGCAGATGCAGGTGGGTACCATCGACTATTCTCCGTACCTTGGACGTCTCGGTATTGGTAAGGTTGTAAACGGCAGGATGAAGATTAACCAACCCATTGCTGTTGCTCGCCGTGACGGTTCTATTAAGCCGATCCGTATATCCAAGATTTTTCGCTTCGAGCGTGATGAAAAGGTTGCGGTCGAAGAGGCTGGTGTAGGTGAGATTGTGGCCATTGCCGGTATGGAGGATGTAACCGTTGGTGTTACTTTTACCGACGCTGATAATCCTAAGCCGTTGCCATTGATCACCATTGATCCGCCGACTATCTCCATGAACTTTATCCCTAACGATTCTCCGTTTGCCGGTAAAGAGGGTAAGTTCGTTACTTCCCGTCATATCGAGGACCGTCTCAAGCGCGAGATTCTCGCTGACGTGGCATTGCAGTACGAGCCGCTGACCGATGCAGTTGGTTTTAAAGTGAGCGGTCGAGGTGAGCTGCATCTCTCTATTCTGATTGAGAAGATGCGTCGCGAAGATTATGAATTTCAGGTCACCCGCCCTCAGGTCATCATGCGTGAAGAGGACGGCAAGCTGATGGAGCCCTACGAGGAACTGACCATCGATGTGGACGAGGAATTCCAGGGTCCGGTTATCGAAAAGCTCGGCAAGCTGAGAGGTACCATAGAAGAGATGAGCACCAACAACGGCATGGTTCGTATGGTGTTTCACATTCCGACCCGCGGTTTGCTCGGTTATCGTTCCCAGTTCATGACCGATACCAAAGGAATGGGTATGATGGCCTATGTCTTCCATGAGTATGGCCCATATGCAGGTGATATCATCAACCGCGTCAACGGTGTGATGCTGGTAAAAGAGCCGTGCACTTCCGTAGCCTATGCGCTTTTTAACCTGCAGGATCGCGGTAAACTCTTTGTAGGAGCAGGCTTACCGCTTTATGCGGGGCAGATTATCGGTGAGAATGCTCGTCCCGCCGATATGGTGGTCAATCCCGGTAAGGGCAAGAAACTCACCAACGTCCGTGCTTCAGGTACCGACGATGCGGTTGTTCTCACCCCGGCGACCATTATGTCCCTTGAGGATTGCATTGCCTACATCAATGATGATGAACTGGTTGAGGTAACTCCCAAGTCGATCAGACTTCGCAAAAGGACGGGTACCAGAATCAAGATTTAAGGTGAAGACATGGACCTGCTTATCCTGCTGATATCCGGAGTAGTTGGAATTTCAACCTTCTTTCTTATCTCCAGAAAGTTCGGAAGCGACTGCATCCCCTGAGCCCTGCTCTATGGATCCGTCGGGGCGGGTCTGGTTGCTTTCATGATTCTGCAAACTCTGCTTAAATAAAAAAAGGTGCATCTGGAAATTTCCAGGTGCACCTTTTTTTTTCAACGTCCAACGTCCAACGTCCAACGTCCAACGTCCAACGTTCTATCTCTCTCCGTTTTTAAACCGATAATAATCAGCCAGAATCCTGGCGTGATCAAAGGCCAGTTCAGGCAGGTTGTCACGGTCGAAAAGTTCCGCCTTGCCCGCATCATCGCCAGCTACAGGTTGTCCGTCGGCCTGGACGATGAAAACCGTTGAGACGGTATGTTGGCGTGGATCGCGTTCCGGGTCCGAGTAGGTGCGAAATTGCGCTAGGCCACGTACCGCAAGTCCGGTTTCCTCTTCTGCTTCTCGTACTGCCGCTAGCTCAAAAGATTCGCCATAGTCTACGAAACCACCGGGGAGCGCCCAGCCATAAGGGGGATTCTTTCGTTCTATCAAGACGATTCTGTCGTCAACCTCAATGATGATATCTACGGTGGGCACAGGATTGCGGTATACAGCGATCTCTTTGCTGCAGTGTGGACATTTCATTGAGGTCTCCAGCTTGGGGCGAAAGGGCATGAAGCAGGTACTTCAATCCAGAACAATCAGCTCACGGATTTCCTGCCAGTTTTCCACGGTTGCCAGGTCGTGGCGGTTCCTGTTCCATGGGTGGCTGTACACAAGGGGAATAATCTCCCTGGCCAACTCTTTGCAGGTCTCCGCCCGATCATCGATGAAGTATTTCAGCTTATGTTCCTTGATGTAGCGCAGTTTATCGTCGTGGTCGCCGGTTGCTACCAGTTTGATGGCCTTTTGCGTGGGGAGTGGCAGGAACGTATCGAACCAGTCTATAACCGGCTGCTTTATGGGGCGGGCGGTGATAACGGTGACTGGTCCTTTGGCGGCGAGCTCGTTTAATACCGGTATCGCGCCCGGCATGGGTTGCAAGCCTGTTGCCAGCGAATCTTTAAGGATGTCGAGAAATATCTTTTCCACTGTGTCCTTCGGCATGCCGATACAGTGTTCGAGTTCGAAATTGGTTATGTCCTCGAGGGTGAATGAGCAGTAGTTATGCTCTTCACAGGCAATTTTCAAAAAGGCTGCGGCGGTATCGGCAATAACACCGTCAAGATCGAACCCAAGCTCGTGGGGGAGTATTTTAAAATCGGTTTTCATATTGATATTCCAGCGTGTTGCAGGTATTGACGTTCCAGCTGCTTCACTTCTCTGACGATGCGTTGGTTTTCCGGGGCGTCAATCCCCAGCTTTTTGGCAGCGGTGACCACCGCACCATTGATGGCTTCGATCTCGGTGCGTCGCTTCTTTCGGACATCTTGCAGCATGGACGATATATTGCCGGAAGTCTTAACGCAGACCCCCTTGGTTATCTCAAACGAATCCTCTGGCACGTGTATGCCGGAACCATGGGCTATCTGATAGGCTTCGGCCACCAGTCGCTCCATGCGTTCAGGGAGGCCAGGGAGCGTAAGCAACTCTCCGTTGGTGCAGTTCAGTGTTGCCGTAAGCCCGTTGATTCCTGTATTTACCAACAGCTTGGTCCACAACCGGGAGAGGATATCATCCACAACTCGGGTTTTAAGGCCGGAACTGTTAAAAAGTTGCTGTAGTTGATCAAGGTTCTCCATGGCATCCGGAGATGCGGGCTTTTCAAGGAAGCCAACCTGGGTGAGGCCTTTACCGGCATGAAACACTTCACCCGCACCAGTAAGCGTAGCCCCTTCGGTGGTAGTACCATAGAGGGCGAGACAATTTCTGACTGGCAACCGGACTCCGATATGGGAAATACCGTTCTGCATAAATAAGAGAATGGTACCTTCACCGATCAGCGGGCTGCAAAAGCGCAGACAGTTTTCGATATCGTATGATTTTACGCAGAGTATTACCACATCGGCTCGACCTGTCTCAGTGGGAGAGGACGAAACCGGGATGTGTGTAGTCTCCCGCCGATCCTTGTGGCTGTAGAGTATACCGCGCTGATTGAGCTGTTGAGCTCGTGTGGAGTTGTGGTCAATAAGGGTGAACCGGTGCTGCCTCTTTTTCGAGGCAGTTGCGAGCCTGGACGCCAGCAGGCAGCCCAGGGCGCCAGGCCCGACAAGAACGAAATGCATGATAATGCTCCCGCCTGATAAATGATTATTGAACGATTCGTGCTTCTTCGATAATCACTTCGTATTTATAACCGGCGCCGAAGTCTTTATTGGCGGAGAGCTTGCCCTCGATGAGAATGATAGAGTCCTGATCAGGTGTATCACTGGTGGTAACGACCAGGTCATGGGTATTCTGCATGGGGTTTCCTGTGCCATCCTGCAGATGTACCCAGTTCCGGCCCATGATATTAGGGTTGAATTTCACTACCTTGCCACGAACATGTACGGTCTGGCCATTGAGTTCCTTGGCCTTGGCAAATATCTCTTCTACGCTGTATCCTTTTTCGCTGGTTGCTTTCTCGACCTTGATGTCAGTGAAAGGGACGATAGCACCGGTACTGCCAGGGCTGGCTTCCCCCTGAACATCCTGTGCATCAGTAGCCTTGTTTTGTTCGCGGGCGACGGCATCTGCGAAAGAGCTTTTAGAAGGTGCCGGCTCTACTGCGGCTACGACAGGTTGTGCGGGAACATCACCGAGGTCGGTACCATTAATCAGTGCACCGGCAAAAATAATGGATGGGAAGGTGCGATCCAGGGTCTTGGAGTGGAAGTCACTCATCTCCATACCGCTGTTGTATGTTACGTGATCTCCAATTTGTACCTGGGTCTCTGGTACGGCTACCCAATCTTTGGTGGAGCCATTATCAACTTGAAGATAGGTATAGCCCGCAGCGTTCATGGTTTCCAGGACTATGCCTGCAACTTCCTGGGCCTGGGTTTTGGGTGGTGTCAGGGCAGACAGGCCAAGTATGCATGCGGCTGCTATGTAGAGTACGGATTTTCTTTGCATATGATCTCCTGTTGGACGAATATTTGATTATACATCGCGCGACAGATTAATCATTTTCCATGAGAAAGGCAACGTACTCAAAAAGGGTTCTTGTCCACAGTTCATATCCGGCGTCCGTGAGGTGAACACCGTCCGTCTCAAAGAGCTCGATATCTGATTTGGTAAATCGACTGTAGACATCTATATAGCAGCTGGCAGTGTCTCTGCAGATGCCTGCAATTATTCGATTTATCTCAATTATTGCTTCATGGTCATGGGGACATCGGATCGGCAGCAGGCTATTGACCATTGTCTCCGCTGCCGGGTAGCTATTGCTCAGCCAGACCACAATTTTTTTCAGATCTTCCGTGAAATCATGATTTCCCATCAGGAAGTCGTTGGTACCGATCATCACCAGGATAAGTTTGGGCGAGGAGCATTTTTTCTGAATCTGAGGCAGCGAGGTGAGCAGTTCACCGGTGGTGAATCCTGGAATACCGAAATTCAATACCTCAAAGGCAGGCAATCGGTTCTGCCAGTCGAATCCGGCTACCAGGGAATCTCCGATCATCAGGAAAGGGGGCTTTACGTTGTTGTTTCTCGGGGGAGTTGCGGACATGATGGTAATTTCAGTGGATGTGGATTGGAGCCAGCCGAAAATCAAATGTTTTCCAGACAGCGAGAAAAAAAAGAAAATATCTAATAGAAGCCGGATCTTAACACAGCAGGCAACTGATGCCAAAGAGTTTTCAGACTGTCAGGGGGAAGCAATGGCGAACGAACCCTTAAAAAAGGTGTTGTGATTACAAGACCTCCGGCAAAGACTGCAGGACGACCACTGCCAGGTTGGCCACTCTAATGGAACGGATTCCACTATCAAGCGGAGTACCGCGGGGGATGATATCTTTGGGGGGAACAGCCGCGGTATCAATTATTTTTGACCAGCTTCTGTTGTTATTATTCGGTGGTACATCGGGGGGAATGAAATGAAGTTTTTTTTCGATGTTACCGTTCATCATGATGAAAAAATCATCGTCACGACTCAGGTGTTGACGTTTGCCATGGATCAGCACACCCAAGCCGTGACAGTCAGCTGACCAGTTTTGTTCGCCGGGGGTGAGGTATTGCCATTCAATCTCCTCCGGCACATTGGGTGTACTGGAGTCTGTGGTAGCAAAGAAGTTTTCCCGCCGAAAAACCGGGTGATTCCGGCGCAGGGCAATGCAGAGCTGAAAAAATCTCAACAGGTCCCTGTTGTGTTCCATAAGTTGCCAGTCGAGCCAGCTGATGGGGTTATCCTGACACCAGGCGTTGTTGTTGCCGGACTGGGTCTTGGCAAACTCGTCTCCGGCGCAGATCATTGGCACTCCCTGGGAAAACATGAGGATGGTCAGCATACTGCGAATGCGTCTCAGCCGCAGTTCTTCAACTTTCGGAGAGACTGGTGTGCCTTCACGGCCGCTATTCCAGCTGAGGTTATGGTTGTCACCGTCCCGGTTGTTTTCTCCGTTCATCAGGTTGTGCTTGCGGTTATAGCTGACCAGATCGTAGAGCGAAAAACCGTCGTGACTGGTTAAAAAATTAATGGAACTCAATGGACCACGCCTACTGGCCTGATAGAGATCGGAACTGCCGGCAAAGCGACTGGCGAGTCGTGAGACCATTCCGCCGTGGCCTGCCATAAAGGCCCGTACGTCGTCTCTGAAACGCCCATTCCATTCTCCCCAGCGGGTATCATTGGAAAAGCTGCCAACCTGGTACAGGCCGGCCGCGTCCCATGCTTCCGCGATGATTTTAGTGTCCCGTAGTACAGGGTCTTCCGCTATCTGCTCGATCATCGGTGGGTTTGCAAGTACGTTCCCGTCCTGGTCGCGACCAAGGATTGAGGCGAGGTCAAAGCGAAAGCCGTCCACGTGCATTTCAATAACCCAGTAGCGCAGGGAGTTAATGATAAGGGAGCGAACGACCGGGTGGTTACAGTTCAGGGTGTTGCCGCAGCCTGAGAAGTTGAGATAACTCTGATCTTCTGGATCAAGCAGATAATAGACTGAGTTATCTATGCCCCTGAAACTGCTGGTGGTGCCGTCATAACCGCCCTCGCCGCTGTGGTTGTAAACAATATCGAGGATGACTTCTATGTTGGCATGGTGCAATTCTCTGACCAGCGTCTTGAATTCGTTGATATGATTCTCAGGATCAATGGCATAGCCTGATTTCAGGGCGAAAAAGGATACCGGGTTATAGCCCCAGAAATTCTTGAGCTTCTCTCCCGTCTCAGGGTTTACAAAGTCATTGTCGTTTTCATCGAATTCGGTAATGGGCATAAGCTCAACAGCTGTCACGCCGAGCTGCTTGAGATATGGGATCTGCTTCATCAACCCTTCATAACTACCAGCCGCCGCCTGGTTTTCTGCCAGTTGTTTGGTGAAGCCACGAATATGCAGTTCATAAATGATGGTTTCGGAAAGAGGGGTTTTGAGTGGGCGATCATCCTGCCAGTCAAAGTCGTGACTAATGATTTTGCAGCACGGCGCTTTGCCGTACTGTGCTCTGGTCCCCCAGGCGCGTGGAGACAGGGCGTGGCAGTAGGGGTCTATCAGAATATCTGCATGGGTAAAACAAGAGCCGGAAGCAGGCTTATCGCTATCGACCCGGTAGCCATAGGTAAAATCGCACTCGTGGGTTTCAAGCAGGATATGCCAGACATCGCCGGTCTTGTGTTCTGAGGGAGTAAGCTGCAGCTCATAACGTGTTTCTGATCCTTCTTGGCATGCGCTCTCCAGAACCAGAGTAACCGTACTTGCATTTCGCGAAAACAGGGCGAAATTGACTCCTTCACTCAGGGTCGTCACCCCCAGCGGCAGTGGATAGCCTCTTTTTATTTCCCAGGGTAAATTTTTTTTGGACATAGTTGAGAATAATTATTAGAATCATTTCCAGGTCGAAATGGTTATCACCAGAATGGACAACTGAATACAGTTAGTATAGCGCATCCATGTATTGAATTTGAAGGCATAGGGAGCGTGAAAAAACAGGTTAAACTTTTACCTGTATATAGGAGGGATTATGGGAATGTTTCATAAGGTTACAGTCGGAGACAGGGTGATCAGTCCAATAGATTGGGAAATGAGGCCAGAGTTAACCTTTGGTACCTTTGAGTCCTGGGGCGGACGTGAACGTGTTCGAAACAACAGCGAGTGCGTGTATTACTTCTTTATCGACGATTGGGGTGATGAACCTAAATTGTGTCTGATGGAGCGGGCCGTGAAACACGCTAAGGTGGTAGCTGAAATCAAGGCTCCCATGGAGATGATGAAAAAATGTGTTTCAGAGCAGGGCAGCGTTGCCCTTTTTGAGCAGAGTTTCGCTATCAACCAGCAGCTCCGTGATTGGCTTATAGCGAATGTGCTTGATGATAAGAACTCATCGCTGGTCATTCCGGTTATTGACCAGAATGAGATTGAGGATATGGGACCTGCGTTGCCGGATGTAAGCGTCACCGGTTATGGTGGTGAGAAAGTGCATCTGCCTGTTGAGCTGGAGTATCTCCAGGAAGAGGATGTCGCCGGGTTGATCAGGAAATGGAATTTCTATGATAGCGAGCATAATCCTTCCGGTCGTTTCGATAACTGCCTGGTGGAATGCGGTAACGAGCATACGGTCATCGATCTGAAGACCCGGTTGATGTGGCAGCGTGAAGGCTTGGACATCAATTCTATCCGCCATCAGAGAAAAGAAATTGAGCAACTGAACATGGATGGCTTTGCCGGTTATCACGACTGGCGACTGCCGACTCTCGAAGAAGCAATGTCATTGATGGAGACTGAGGTGAATGACAAGGGTGTACATCTGCACCCCTGTTTTTCTAAAAAGCAGCCGTTCATCTTTGTAATGGCAAGAAGGAAACCTGGCGGGTATTGGTTTGTCGATTTCAAACAGGGGCGTGCATTCTGGTCTTCCGGCACAATCCCTGGTGGATTTGGGCGTCTGGTCCGTTCCCTTGGCTGACGGCAGTGGTGTTATTTCGATAAATACATAAAATGCATGAGTCGTTTCAGTTGCTGAAGCGGCTCATGCATTCTTTGGGGGAGATATCAGCCTCCCGGATAGTAACACTCCATGATTGAGAGCAGTTCCCTTTGTTCATTTCTGATATCTGTAAGCTGATTACGGATATCACTTTCAATATAGCGATAGAGCGGTTGACTCACGTTGTCTATGAGCGGGAAGGCCGCCCGCAGTTTTTTATCCCATCTATCTGCATATCGGAGCAGGTCGTCCGGGTAGACCATTTTACGCTCCCCGCCTTCGGGCAACGCCTCAAATGGCTCGATGATGTTGAGGTAACCATAGTCGTCCGTTAGCTCTTCGTCTTTTTCGATGTCACGAATGGCAATTTCGAAGTTATATGGTGTCAAACAACAGTTTGAGTTGAAGCTGTGGTTTATGAATTTGCCATTGTCCCAGCAGAACACGTATTCCCCTTTTTTATTGCGGAAAGAGTATTTCATCAGAATCTCTTGATAGCGTCCATCATGAGCGTCCATCTCCTTTTGGGTGAATATGCGATCGAGATGATCAAGGGTCCAGGTGATGGTGCCCATGGGGATTCTGTGAGTTGCAAAAAGGCCGAATCCTATATTATCGCTAATATATCTCACTTCAGTGTTCGGGTGGATCATGGCTGGTGCTCCAGGTTGGCGAGGTTTTTCTTCATAATAAGCGCGGCGCTGCCATTTTGATAATAGTGAGGACGTCTGCCCTGAAGAGTATAGCCATGGGAAAGGTACAGCCGGCAAGCTATCGGGTTATCTTCAGAGACTTCCAGTTTCAGACTTGTCCGCTCATAGTCTGCAGCAACCTGTTCAGCCTGTCTCAGGAGAAGGGTACCAACGCCGCATTTCTGTGAGTTTTTATCCACGGCAAGGGAGTGGATTTTCATGGTGTGGTTACAGGTTCTGGTGAGCAGGGTCATGTAGCCGATGATATTGTTTTGTTTCTGGGCCTTCAGGGTAATTCCATGAGCTTTGGTCAGCAGATGCCTGAATTGTCTGCGCGAAAAACGATCATGGTCAAACACCTGCATTTCAAGAGACTCCAAAGCATCGAGGTCAACAATGGTGGCTGGTAGGACACGAAGCATGATTACCCTCTGCGCTTGGCGTTAAGACGTCGAACAAACTCGCGAAGGATGATCCGGTAGAGTTCATTACCAAGAATTTTATCTTCTATGGTGTGGTCAATGGAGGGGTTGTCATTTACCTCTATAACGACAGCTGTGGATTTTACAGTTTTAATGTCGACACCGTATAATCCCTTGCCGATTGCCCCTGCTACTTTTGAAGCCAGCCGGATGACATTTCTTGGTGCCTCATGGACAGGAACAGTCATGACCCGGCCGGAGCGGGTGGAACAACCGGCCTTGTGGTGGTAAATCTGCCAGTGGCCACGTGCCATGTAATATTTGCAGGCGAAAATCGGTTCACCATTCAGCACACCGATACGCCAGTCAAACTCTGTGGGCAGGAACTCCTGGGCCAGGATGATTGAGGAGCGGGTGAAGAGCGTATCAAGCATGGTGTTAAACTCGTGTTCACATTCGACCTTGCTCACCCCAACGGAAAAAGAACCATCGGGGATTTTCAGTACCATTGTCTGGCCAAGCTGGTTCGCAACGCCCTGATAATTTAAAGAGTTGGTACGAAAAAGCAGGCATGAGCGAGGTGCCGGGACTCCAAAACGATCAAGCAATTCTTTGAGGAATACCTTGTTGGTGCAGCGAATGATGGACGACGGATCGTCTATAACCACCATGTCAGCATGCTGGGCAGACTGGGCGAGGCGGTATGTGACGTGGTTTACCGCAGTCGTCTGTCGGATGAAGAGTGCATCAAACTCCATGAGGCGTGAAGATTCCCTTTCGGTGATGAGTTCCGCGTTGATGTTCATCTTTTTTGCTTCATTGATAAACAAATTGAGTGCGGCGCGGTTGCTGGGCGGAAATTGTTCTTCCGGGTCATGGAATATAGCAAGGTCATAGCGAGCTGGTTTTTTGCTGCGAGGTTCCCTCCAGACTTTTTTGTTGAATGCATCCAGAGCGTTGGCGAAAAGGTCCTGCTGATGATCTGTCAGTTCTTCGAGGTTCAGAGTGCGGAGGCTACAGAGATGTGAGTGCTGGTTTGCACTGAACTCCGCTCTTAAAAGCGGTGCTGGATAGCGGTCGAAGATAGTGCGTGCCAGCTTTTCAAATCGCGGGTCTTCGCAGGTGCCGAAATAAATGTCGAGCTGCAGCAGGCCGTTTATCGGGTTGGTTGGCAGCTCACCGTTGCATTTACAATGACGGACGAGGGAACTTTCCAGCTTTGCCGGAATATCGGCCTCCAGCATGTTTAAGGTGTCGATGCTGGGAATGACCTTGTGTTTACGAGCTTGCGCCAGTAGTGAGCAATAATAGCCTTCGGAATGGTACGAGAGGTTATTGCAGAGATTAATAATCAGGTGAGAATGTTGATCGGGATTCTCGCTCTGCAGATAATCCAGTGCGGTGGTGATGCTTTGAGTTTTGTAGTATGGCTCCCACTGTTCGATGCTGTCGATAATGACGAGTACTGAGTTCATAAAATGCTCGATATGTTACTTGCAACGGAGTACTGCGGCATCCGTTATCAGGGAGCCGCAGTGTCGTCAGGAGGGTTATGAGCGCTCCTCCATCAGGATGTAATTGAGGTTGTTGTGACCGGTATATTCGGCACGTGGTCTGATGAGCCTGTTGTTGGCCCACTGTTCGAGGATATGGGAGGTCCAGCCCACAGTCCGGCTGATGGCAAAAATGGGGGTAAATAGTTCCTGCGGTAGTCCCATGGCGTTGTAGAGTGAGGCTGTATACAGGTCGACGTTGGGGAAAACCATTGTTTCACGTCGCACGACTCGTTCTATTTCCCTGGTGATTTCGAATTGAACTGTGTTGCCGGTGTAACTGGTAACCTGGTCGGCATAATCCCTGAGCATGCGTACCCGTGGGTCTTCGCAGCGGTAGACACGATGACCGAATCCCGGAATTTTCATTTTGTTTGCCAGCTTTCCGAGAATGATTCGCTCAGCTTTATCCGGTGTGCCGATTTCTTCGATAAGCTGCATCACTTCCATATTCGCTCCACCGTGTAGAGGCCCTTTCAGGGCTCCAATGGCTGAGGTGACCGAAGAATAGATATCTGACATGGTAGCGGCAGTCACACGCGCCGCGAAAGTTGATGCATTCAGCTCATGGTCTGCGTGAAGGATAAGAGCCACATCGAATGCACGCTCAAGAATCGGGTCTGGCGCTTTTCCCTGCAAGGTATAGAGAAAGTTGTAAGCGATGCCGCGACCAGGTTCGGGCTTTATGGGTTCCAGCCCCTGGCGAAGACGCTGGTGAGCGGCAATGAGCAGAGGGATGCGGAAAGTGAGGCGTTGTGCTTTGCGCAGGCAGGCATCGAGCCCGGTGTTTCCGCTATCGGGGTCCCAGTGACCTAAAGAGGATACGGCGGTGCGAATTACCTCCATGGGAGTGGCGACTTTCGGAAACATCCTGAGAATCATCACGGTCTCTACAGGCAGAGCCATGGAGCCGATGAAGCCCGAGAGAAATGCCTTGAATTCAGTGGGCCGGGGAAGACAACCATACCAGAGCAGATAGGCGGTTTCTTCGAAGGTGCTGTTTCCTGCAAGCTCAAGGGCATCATAACCGCGGTAAAGCAGTCGTCCATCTATTCCGTCGATAAGACAAATTTCAG
Source organism: Desulfosediminicola ganghwensis (assembly GCF_005116675.2). NCBI lineage: Bacteria > Pseudomonadati > Thermodesulfobacteriota > Desulfobulbia > Desulfobulbales > Desulfocapsaceae > Desulfosediminicola > Desulfosediminicola ganghwensis. The sequence goes on along the minus strand of NZ_CP050699.1, from coordinate 5,243,382 downwards.
AGTCGCAGGCAACAATGTCCGCGAGTCCGGCTTCTGATTGTTTTGAAGCGGTAAGGCATGATTTGGTCACAGATACTCCTCCCTGTTATTATAATGATGTTCAAGACCAGAGGCAAAATCTATGCCGTATCTGACTTGTATCCACAAGTATATGAAAACAATAAAGATAATCTGATATCGAGAGAGGGGTTGGTGAAGTTTTTCTTAAAAAAAAGAAATAGATTTCCTTTTTGCTGGGGTGTTTTATGAATTCACTTCAGTATGTTCTAACGATACGGCCCAGAATGCTGAATGGTAATCTGCCTAACTGGTCTGATTGTTGGCGTTAATGACCTGGGCAAAGTCGCCGAGAGGCGGTGGGGCGATGTTGAACAACAAGCTTGCGCCGGAATAAAAAAGAAAGTATTTTCCGATTGTGCGGTTGCTGAAATCGTAACGGGGGGATTATCGGAAAACAATTTCTTAATTACTGGTGAAATATGCTGATCAGGGTGGTATTGGCGCTTGGAGACCGGGAGTTGCAGAGAGGGCTTGAAGAGCAGATCGGGCTGGCTGAAATTGAGGTCGAGGGGTTGACCGGGGAGGCCGACAGCTGGCGACAGGTCGTTCGGAGTTGTGCGGATGTTATCGTCATCAGTGACAGCATGATTCCTGCCCCTGTGGCTGGCGGTATAGGCTTGCTTGCCGGGTTGCCTGAGAATCCGACGATCATGGTTCTGCAGACTGAGCATTCTGCCGAATTGCAGGCTGGCTATATAGCCGCAGGAGCTCATTCCTCTCTCTATTCAGGTATTTCCAGGGAACGTATGATCAAGGCACTGGAAGGCACCATTGAGAGCCGCAGGCTGGCTATGATGCGCGACCGGTTGGATCGGCGAGGCAGAAGTGTGCCGAAAATTTCCGACTTTACCACGAATAGTGAAGTGATGCAGCTCTTCATGAACGAGGTACAACTGGTGGCTCCCAGTGATTCGGTTTTGATGATCATGGGAGAAACCGGAGTCGGCAAGGAGCATCTGGCTAAAGTAATTCATGGTGAAAGTCCCCGCGCTTCAGGGCCATTTGTTGCCGTGAATACAGCAGCTTTGCCTGAGCAACTTTTAGAGAGTGAGCTTTTTGGTCATAAGCAGGGGGCCTTTACCGGGGCAACCCGTTCGCGGCGCGGGGCATTCGAACAGGCGCATGGCGGGACTATATTTCTAGATGAAATTGGAGAGATGCCGCTGCACCTTCAGGCAAAGCTGCTCCGTGTTCTGCAGGAATATGAAATACAGCCCATAGGCGCAGAAAAATCATCATGGGTTGATGTGCGGGTGATTGCCGCAACCAACAAGGATCTGGAGCAGGAGGTGAACAGCGGTAATTTTCGAAAAGATCTCTATTATCGTTTGAGCGTGATCAAGCTCAACATTCCCCCCTTGAGGATGCGTCGGGAAGATATTCCCCATCTGGCCAGACGCTTTGTCATGGATTTCAAGTGTAAGATAGGGAGGGATATTCGCCAGATTGCCGAACCTGCAATGGCTGCGCTCTGTAGTTATGAGTGGCCTGGCAATATCAGGGAGTTGATGAACGTTATCGAACGTTCAATGCTCCTAAGTCGGAGTGGTGAGATAACAATGGAAAACCTGCCAAGTGCTTTTCTTTATGCCACAGACAAGAATGTGGAGGAGCCGGTGAATGGAAATTTAGCCGGTAACTGGCAGGCTAAAACTTTGCAGCACGTTGTTTCTTTGATGGTTGAGCATACAGAGAAAGAATATCTGTGCAGGGTCCTGGCTGAGCATGGCGGGAGTATCCGGAAAACTGCGGACCATGCGGGGATAACAACCCGAAGCCTCTACAGTAAGATGCGCAGATATGATCTCAGAAAAGAGGATTTCAAAAAACGGAAAAGGTAGTTGTAGCGACCGCACCGGGAAAGAGTCAGAGCCTGTAGCTTTTTTTTCGGTAGAGAGCAGTATGGGGATCTGAAACCAGCCACCTGTCAAGATGTCTTGACAACTTGACAGGTGGCTGGTAAACAGTGACGTATGGAAACGAAAATCGACAAAGCATCGCCAGTGCCCCTGTACCATCAACTTGCAGAATTACTTCAGCAAGAGATTAGTAGCGGCAGGTTTCAGTCCGGAGAAAAAATTCCTTCCGAAAATGTTCTGGCCGATCTCTATAGAATAGGCAGGCCCACAGTTCGACAGGCCATCGACAGCCTGGTGCGTAAAAGACTGCTTGTCAGAAGGCGTGGCTCCGGCACCTTTGTGGCTGAAACTCCTGAGCGGGTCGACCTGTTTTCCCTGGCGGGTACCATGGCATCGTTCAAAGCCAGTAAGCGTGCACCGAAGGTGATTCTTGTTGAGCCGCCGCGTCGTGCCAAGGTTATCAGCGGTATTAGCAATCCATTCAGTGGTACTGAGGCCATCTATCTCAGCAGGCGCACCCTGGTTGAAGAGACTCCGGTGCTGGTTGAGGATATCTATCTCGATGCCAGAATCTTTGCAGGTTTGGAAAACATGAAACTCGAAGGAATTTCACTTTCACAGTTGGTGGAAGATTCTTTCCACTTCGTTCTGACTGGGGGAACCCAGCAGTTCAACATAACCTATCCCGATACCCGCCTCACAGAGCTACTGGACGTTCGCAAGTCCACACCCCTGTTGGCGGTTAACAGATTTCTCGACTCATCCCTTCAACAAAACGCGATCTATTCGGATCTTTTCTGTCGAACGGATGAATTTATTTTCAGCCAATCCCTGGGAGGCTTGTCGCATGGCTAAAACCGGATATTACGGGGAGTATGGAGGAGCGTTTCTTCCTGAGATACTCATACCCACATTTAAAGAACTGGAACAAGAGTTTGCACGTATCAAGAGCGACCCAGGCTTCTGGAAAGAATATGTGCACACCATGTCCACATACTCCTGCCGACCTACACCCCTGACCTATGCTGAGAATCTGACCAAGCATTTTGCAGGAGCGCAAATCTATATCAAGCGGGAAGACCTGAATCATACCGGTGCTCACAAGGCGAACAACGTGATCGCGCAAGGGCTTTTGGTGAAAAAGATGGGCAAGCGGCGGGTTATCGCCGAGACCGGTGCCGGCCAGCACGGTGTGGCCACAGCTACCATGGCGGCAAAATACGGTTTTGAGTGCACCATTTATATGGGTGAGGTCGATGTACTGCGCCAGCGTCCCAACGTGTTCTGGATGGAGCAGCTCGGTGCCAAGGTGGTGGCGGTAAAAGACGGTTCCCGAACTTTGAAAGATGCAATGAATGCAGCTTTTCGTGATTGGGCGGCCAATATGGATTCCACTCACTATGTGCTGGGCACCGCTTCCGGTCCTCACCCGTTCCCCGAGATGGTGTCTTACTTCCAGTCCATCATCGGCCAGGAAGCCCGCGAGCAGATCCTGAAATATGCCGGAAAGCTGCCGGCCAGAGTTTTCGCCTGTGTTGGTGGCGGTTCCAACGCCATGGGGCTGTTCGGTGGCTTCATGGATGACCCGGTGGAGCTGGTTGGTGTTGAAGCGGGTGGTAAAGGGCTTGAGTCCGGCCTGCACGCCGCGCGCCTTGCTTCCGATCAGGCCACGGTGGGTGTGGCCCAGGGCTATAAGACCTACTTTCTGCAGGATGATGACGGCCAGATGCGTGAGACCCATTCCGTCTCTGCGGGGCTTGATTATGTCGGTGTGTCACCGATTCTCGCTCACTTGAGTGAGACCGGCAGGGTGCGTTTTGCCGCAGCCACCGATACAGAGGTGGTTGAAGCGCTCAAGCTCTGTATGAGAAAGGAAGGACTTATCCCGGCGCTCGAGTCCGCCCATGCCTTTGTGCAGGCATTCAAGGAGGCCTCTGAGCTTTCCCGGGACGAGTGCATCATCATCAATCAGTCTGGTCGTGGTGATAAGGATATCTTCACTGTGGCGGATGCCATCGGCGATCCCCAGTGGGAGAAGTTCATCTGCAACAAAGCGGAGGAGTACAAAAATGCTTGAGTCCTATATTCGCAAGCAGCGGGAAAATAAGAAAATCCTGCTGATGACCCATATCGTTCTGGGCTATCCCGATTTTGAGACTTCGCTTGAGCTGGCGCGCACCATGGTGGCGGCAGGGGTTGACCTGATGGAGCTGCAGATTCCCTTCTCAGAGCCCATCGCGGACGGTCCGGTTATTTTGAAAGCCAATCAGGAGGCATTGAAAGCGGGTGCCAGGCTCGCTCAGTGCCAGCAGGTGGCGCAGGAAATCACCGCCAATCTGGATATTCCATTCCTTTATATGAGCTATTACAACATACTGTTCAAGTATGGAGTAGACCGATTTGCCGAAGATGCGGCAGCGCACGGCATTAAAGGAATGATAGTACCGGATGCACCACCCGAAGAGGCGCCGGAATATGTAACCGCGTTAAGAGAACGAAATCTCTCACCGATCCAGCTTTTTACCCCTAAAACGACGGATGAGCGGATGAGCTATCTGGCCGGGAACGCATCCGGATTCATCTACTGCGTTGCCAGAAAGGGAGTGACCGGTCAGAATACCGCTTTCTCCAGCGAGCTGGATGGATATCTCGACCGCTGTCGCCAGGCAACAGACCTGCCTCTGGCGCTGGGGTTTGGTGTCAAGGACAAGGACGATATTGATTTTCTGCGTGGCAAGGTTGATATCGCCGTGCTCGGCTCCAGCGCTATCCGGGTACTCGAAGACAAGGGCGTGGAAGCCGTTGGTGACTATATCTCGTCTTTACGCTAGGAGTAGGACAGATTCCTGGAGAGTTTTTCTTGTTAAAGCCCGGTGAAAAACCGGGCCTTAGCTTTTGACAACACAGGCATTTATTCTAAATTCCGTCCACCGTCCACCGTCCACCGTCCACAGTTTCACTCCTCACGCATTACGCATTTCCAGCAACTCTTTTCCCTTACCATAGTACCCGGCTATTTCCTCCGCCGGTACCATACTCCCTCCGGTTCCCCAGGCGACATGTACAGCGGAATCAAAATGTTCTTGAAGGGATGGTGCAAGTTTGTCACGATTTTGCGTAATTTTGACAATGCCGGGAAGGCCGGCCAGGGCCGAAGGCTCCATAAAGATATGTTCCAGGTCAGCCAGTAGTGCCAGCAAGCGGTATAGTTCGTGGTCATCAACAGTGAAGACACCAGAAATTAAGGGAGCGAGTACGCGACCGATAAATCCGGATGGTCTCGCAACTGCGAGCCCATCAGCGGCGGTGATATTGTCAAGTCCCAGATCGCGTACGGAAATTGTATCGTGAAGACCGGTGCAGAGCCCGGCCAGCATGCAGGGCGAGTGAGTGGGTTCGGCGAAAAAACAGTGCACGTTATCGCCAAAGACCTGTTTCAGCCCGAAGGTAATGCCGCCGGGTCCTCCCCCGACACCGCAGGGAAGGTAGACAACAAGTGGCTGCTGCCCGTTGATTTCGATATTCATCGCGGAAAGTTGTGCGGCGAGCCGCTGCCCGGCCACGCTGTAGCCAAGGAACAGGTCGGTGGAATTCTCGTCATCGATGAAGTGGCAGTTCGGGTCGCTTTCAGCCTGGCTACGGCCTGCTGTGACCGCTGCACCGTAATCTGAACTGTACTCGACAACCTCGACGCCATGGCTTTTGAGCAGATCCTTTTTCCATCTCCGGGCATCGGCGGACATATGCACCGTGACCTGAAAACCGAACTTCGCGCCCATTATGCCGATTGAGAGTCCCAGGTTGCCAGTTGAACCCACAGCTATTTTGTACTCGTTGAAAAAGGTACGAAAATGTTTTTCAGCGAGTATTGCGTAGTTGTCGGTGGTAGTCAGGAGACCATTTTTGATAGCCAGTGTTTCAGCGTGCTTCAAGACTTCGTAAATCCCGCCTCTGGCCTTTACAGAACCTGAGATGGGCAGCAGGTTATCGCATTTGAGCAGCAGCTTGGCAGGTAGCGTAATAGCTGAACGCTGTCCCAGCGCCTGACGCATGGAAGGAATTGCCACGAGCGGTGATTCGATGAGGCCCTGGTCGGCGGCTGTTTCCGGAAATACCCTGGCAATGAATGGTTTGAAACGATCAAGGCGTTCGGCTGCAAGCTGTTGCTCAGCCGCAGTGAGCCCGGTAGCAGTCAGGCCGGTTTGGGCATTTGTACGTTGCGGGTTGAACCAGCAGCATTCCCGGTAGGCAATCAGCTCGCGCAATACCGGGAAGTCCCTGCACCAGCTCTCAAGATCCCTGCCTGCAAGAACAGTCATAACAGTATCCCCTCTGATGGTCGATGCGGAGGTGGTTCACAGCCTACTTTCTCTGACCGAACCGTCCACATTTTGCGAAATGGCTACAGACTACTCTACTATGGGGTCTTTACGAATCAGTTTTTTCAGGAGGCTGTGGGACACTCCTAGGAGCTTGTCCGATAATAGGCATTTTGTTCAAAATCGAGAAATTTAAAAACAATAAGCACAGCCATATGAATGATATTGCGAGCATTGTTATTTTGAAATTCCGAAGAGTTTGGGCAAAAGGGCATTTTCGGACAGCCTCCTAGGCGCAGGCTTCAACCAGTTCCTTCAGGCGTTCAGCGTGGAGTTTCTCTTCCTCGATGATGGTATCGAGCTGACTGGCGACGTCCTCTTCTTCAATAATGCTCCTGAGAAACTGATAGAAGAGGATGGTATCTTCTTCAAACGCTTTAGACTGCGTTATGATTTCAGCAATCGTCTTGGCTTGGTTGAGTTTGTTCTGATCCAGCCCAAAGGGTTGGTTAGTGATCATGCTCTGCAGCAGTGACCTGCCCATCGCTTCCAGCTCCTGATGTTCGGGAGGCGAGGAGTGAGTGGCCTGAAATCCTTCGAACCAATGGCGATGCCGACGCTCTTCCTCGGCCATTCCTTCAAATGCGGCCTTTATCTTCGGGTTGGTGGCGTGTGCTGCAGCCTGTTGATAAGAGATTTCTCCGTTTTTTTCAATCTGGATGGCAATGGTATGAATATCGGTAATTCTGAACATAGGATACCTGCGTGTGCTTTGCTGGGGAATGGTGCCAACAGGAAGTTTGATCGTGGAAAAGTTGGGGCAGCTGTTCTTATCAGAGTACACAATATCAGGTTGAAACACAGCAATTATTTGTTGGAAAACGGCTGCCAGGTGCAGCCTCACTGTGACTGTGCGGCTGGTACACCGTGAAAACAGATGATGCCTGATCAGGTTTTTTTACGTTGGCTGCAGCAGGTGTTACAATATAATGTATATTGACAATGTTGGATGTGATTGTACAATAAGGGTAAATGTACATGTACAAATATCATGCATTCTGAGGAGGCCGTGTGGAACTTACCAGCAGACAGAAGCGGTTTTACGACTATCTTGCCGATCGCATCAACGAGGAAGGGCGGGCTCCGAGCCTGCGGGAAGCAGCAGCGGATTTTGGGGTGAGCCATAACGCAGTGGCCCAGTTGATTGGTCAGTTGGAGAAAAAAGGTGTACTGGAGCGTGAGGGGCATTACAGCCGTACGATCAGGTTGCTGCCGGAGGGCGAGTCGCAACAGGAGCAAGGGGATGCGCTTATCCGGGGGCGGGAGTTGCCGATCATCGGTCAGGTGACCGCCGGTCTGCCCATGTATGCCCAACAGGAATGGGAAGGCACTGTGGTGGTTGATAGTCAGCTTTTTCCTGGTGACAATCTGTTTTGTTTACGGATTAAGGGAGATTCCATGCGTGACGCCGGGATATTCAACGCTGATCTGGTAATTTGCGAGCCGCGGCAATATGCGGAAAACGGTGAGATCGTAGCTGTTCTGGTACAGGGCGAAGAGGCGACGGTCAAGCGCTTTTACCTGCACAGTGATCATATCGAGTTACGACCGGAAAACGAAAACTATCAGGTGATGCGTTACCCGTTCAGTGAGTTGCTGGTGCAGGGGAAAGTGGTTGGTGTGGTGCGAGGCGACAACGGAGTTTTTGACGGAAGATAGTGCACCCGATGGCAGACAGACAAGATATACACGCTATTCCGGGGGCGCTTACCCTGGCTGGTGACTGCAGGGTGCTGTTCGGCACCTGCGGCTATTCATACACCGAATGGGTCGACAGCACCTTTTATCCGGCAGGAACCAGGACTTCGGAAATGTTAAGTTTTTATGGTTATACCTTTTCAACAGTCGAGTTGAATTACACCTGGTACCAGATGGCCCGGGCAGAGGCTGTGGCCCGTATGGTCCGCAAGGCCCCGTCGCATTTTCGTTTTTCCGCCAAGCTGACCAGGACCATGACCCACGAGCTGGCAGATGACTGGCGGGAGCAACTGAAGCTCTACCGGGAAGGTATAGCGCCTCTGGGGCAGCAGCTGCAGGCCGTGCTGGTTCAGTTACCACCTGATTTCGACCGTACTTTAAGCAACAGGCGGTATCTGGCGGAACTTCTGGACGGGTTACACGGTTTGCCGTTGGCGGTGGAGTTTCGTCACGCCAGCTGGGCCGTGGATAGTGTGTTCCAGGAGCTTGAGCGGCGTAAAGTGAGCCTGGTAACCGTAGATGAGCCTGAGATTGGAGGTCTTTTCCCAACGCTTGATGTGGTGACTAACCCCGAGCTTTTTTATGTGCGTTTTCACGGTCGCAATATTTCAGGCTGGCGTTCAGGTAATATGCAGAAAAAAATCGATTATGACTATAGCGAGGATGAGTTAAGGGGCTGGAGTGAAGAGTGGTTGGGTAAACTGGTGCGTCAGGCTAAAAGCGGGGTGATTTATTTTAATAATCATGTTCGCGGCCAGGCTCCCAGGAATGCCCAGCGGTTGAAGAAGATAGTGGGGAACAGCAGTTTGGCGTAGCACAGGAACCAGCCGCTGCGTCCCATTGTCTTCAATTATTCAGCGGTCAAAGGATAATCCACTACCGGAGTCTGAGCCTGCCTCTGTACTGCCGGGAACTTCAAACCGGGTACCGTCTGGACTGATGAGAGGTCCAGACTAATGACATTATGGAACGATCGATTCTGCATTTCAATGTGGCGGATTTTGCTGTAGCGGTTGAGCGGGTGGCAGACATCACGCTCAGGAGTAAACCGCTGATTGTGGCGCCTTTAGGGGCAGCCCGGGCTGTGGTGTATGACATGAGTGAAGAGGCGTACCAGTGCGGGGTCAGAAAAGGCATGGCACTCAATCTGGCAAGCCGTCTCTGTCGTGGTTCGAAGGTTGTGCAGCCTCGCACTGATCTCTATCGCAAGGCCATGGGCACCTTTTTGAAACGGGTGCAGAGTTACTCGCCGTTGATTGAACACGGTCTGGAGGATGGCCATCTCTTTGTTGATCTTACCGGCACGCACCGGTTGTTCGGGCCGCCACCCGATGTTGGCTGGCGGGTTCGCCGTGAGGTACGTGATGGTCTGGGGATTAATCCCATCTGGACACTCGCTTCGAACAAGTTGGTGGCCAAGGTATCTTCACGATTGGTGAAGCCGGTGGGGGAATACATCGTGGCGACCGGTGAAGAGCAGGAGTTCCTGGCGCCGCTTTCCCTGTCCCTGCTGCCCGGTTTACAGGGAAAGGAGTTGAGTCGTCTTCATGAATTTCATATTTCCACTATCGGCCAGTTGGCGGAGTTGAGTCGCTCGCAGCTGATGGTACCTTTCGGCAGCCGCTGTGAGTTTCTTCACCAGGCAAGCCATGGCCAGGACAACAGCCTGGTTATGGGAGGCCCTCAGCAGTCCGCCCCCATTGATCATGAACATCTTTTCGCCACTGATACCAACGATCAGCAGGAAGTAGAGAGCATTGTCGGCAATCTGGTGAGTCGGGCCGCTGTAACCTTGCGCCATCGTCGGCAGGTCGCCAGGAGGATAGGGGTCTGGATTCATTATTCAGACGGAAGCCATGTGGTGCGACAGGCAACGCTGAAGCAGGGGAGTTCCAGTGATTTCGGGTTAAGGCAACTGGCTATGCTGGCGCTCAAGAGGGCATGGATACGTCGTACTCGCTTGCGCAGTGTGCGCCTTGTCTGTGACCGGCTGCATCGTCAGTCTCCGCAACTGTCACTTTTTCCGGAGACCACGGTTAAAGAACGGAGTCAGGAAAAAGTACTCAGCGCTATGGATACCATTCGGGCGCGGTTTGGCCACAGTCTCATCAACATCGGCGGTGCCCGGCAGACCAATCCGGCTGTGGAGCGTCTCGCTGTCTGAATCTGTTGATTAGAGGTGAGAGGTGAGAGGGGAAGGGCGCGGAATGTGTCTTTCTCTTTCTATCTTCAATCTCCCAGCCACCAGCTTCTAGCTTCTGACTTCTAACTTCTAATTAATTAATCTCCACCCTCCTAACGCCATATTCAAGAGGTAGCTATGTTTTGCCTGCGGGTTCGCTCGTCATATTCACTTTCCCTGGCGACCGCTATGCCTGAGACTCTCTGTGAACTCGCAGTGCGGTTTGGCTATAGCGGCCTTGCCATTACCGATCGCGATAATCTCTACGGATTATGGAATTTTTTGAAAAGCGCAAAGCTGCAGGGGCTCAGGCCAATTGTGGGGGTGGAGCTTTCAGAACCCGACAGTGAGAGGCTGGTGGTTTGTCTGGTGGAGAACAATACCGGCTACAGTAATCTCTGCAAGCTGATAACCAGTCGTCATTGCAATAAAAAATTTTGTTTTGAAGATGCACTGCCCGGGGCTGGTGCAGGTTTGCTGATATTGGGGCGTGATATCGGTCTGCTGGATGAGTTGCGGAACCGTAATGTCGAAGTGGCAGCTGATCTGGGCCCCAGGCCGACAGAGCAGGCTCGCATGCTGCGGCAGTGGGCAAATGGTGCAGGTGTCCCGGCGGTAATAACTGCGGAAAGCAGTCTGGCGCATGAAGGTGAGCGGCAGCTCTATCAGCTGTTGCGGGCCATCGCCGCCAATACCAGTATGAGCCGATTGGAGCAACTCGAGTCCCTGGAAAATGTCTCAGCCCTTGAACCTGTTGAAAAGTATCGGCAGCGCTTTGGTATCTGGCCGGAGGTATTGACGGCGACAGAGGTCCTGGCAGACCGCTGTCGTTTTACCGGTCCGGAATTCGGTATTGTCATGCCGCCCTGGCGTGAGCCGGAGCTTGGAGATGCTGCCACTGTACTACGGGCACGAACCTATCTGGGAGCCCGGCTTCGTTACGGTGATGACCTTGGTGAACCGGTGGTGGAAAGACTGGAACATGAGCTGAAGGTGATAGAGGAGATGGGGTTTTCTTCCTATTTCCTGGTTGTGCGCGATATTGTCCATCGGAAAGGACCGGACGGTACCAGAAAAAAACGCCGGATCTGTGGTCGTGGCTCTGGTGCTGCTTCGCTGGTGGCCTACTGCCTCGAGATCACCAATGTTTGTCCGTTGAAGTACAATCTCTATTTTGAGCGTTTTCTCAACCCGGGCAGAAGTGATCCGCCCGATATCGATGTGGATTTTTCCTGGGATGAGCGGGATGAGGTGCTTAACGAGGTGTTGAGTGATTTTAGCGGTTACTCCGCTATGGTCTGCAACCATATCTTTTTTCAGCCTCGCATGGCCATTCGAGAAACGGCTAAGGCTTTCGGCATGCCGGGCTATGAGATCTCCCGACTCACCAAACGGCTGCACTGGCTGCACGGGGGCAATGAAGATACAATCATTGAGCGTATCCGTACGTTACCCTCTCTAAAAGATCAGGATTTCAGCGATCCCTGGCCCGAGATTTTTAGTCTTGCCGGGCAGTTGGTCGGTTTGCCGCGCTATCTCTCGGTGCATCCCGGCGGGGTGGTGATTACTCCGAAGCCGATAAACGAATATGTACCGGTACAGTATGCAGCCAAAGGTGTGCCGATCATCCAGTGGGAGAAGGACTCCACCGAAGAGGCTGGTCTGGTGAAGATCGACATCCTGGGCAATCGTAGTCTCGGTGTTATTCGTGATGCGGTTCAGTCGGTCTCTGAAGGTGGTATCGAACTTGATGAGATGACCTGGAATCCTGAAGATGATGTGCGTACCAGAAGCGGTGTGGCTCGTGGCACCACCATGGGTTGCTTTTATATCGAAAGCCCGGCCATGCGCCTGTTGCAGCAGAAAGCCGCGACTGGTGACTTTGAGCAGTTGGTTATCCAGTCATCGATTATCAGGCCGGCGGCCAATGATTTTGTTCGGGAATATGTACGCAGACTGCATGGTGGCGCCTGGCAACCCTTGCATCCGCTGGTGGGAGATGTGCTGGATGAGACGTTCGGGCTGATGGTCTATCAGGAGGATGTTTCGAGGGTCGCTGTGGCCTTGGCGGGCTTCAGTCATGCGCGGGCGGACGGTTTGCGAAAGGTCATGTCCAAAAAGGATAAGGAGCTTCGGTTGCACGATTATCGGGAGCGGTTTTACAGCGGCTGCCGTGAGCGGGATATTGCGGAAAAGGATATCGACCAGGTCTGGGAGATGATCATGAGCTTTTCCGGCTACTCGTTTTGCAAGCCGCATTCAGCTTCTTATGCCCGTGTCTCATATCAGGCAGCGTACCTGAAACATCACCATCCGGCGGAGTTCATGGCTGCAGTGATCTCAAACCAGGGTGGTTATTACTCAACTATGGCCTATGTCTCCGAAGCTAAGCGACTTGGTTTGGAGATTTTGCATCCCGATGTCAATCACAGCAGGTATCGCTGGCAGGGAAACAGCACGAAGATACGGGTGGGGCTGCAGGCGATCCATGGACTATCTGACAAATTGGTGACCAGACTCCTTGTTGAGAGAAACAAAGGGGATTTTAGCAGTCCTCTTGATTTTTGGAACCGGGTGGTACCTGCAGAAGATGAGGGGAGAGCGTTGATTCATGCCGGGGCGATGGATAGCCTCGATCCGCAACTCAACAGGACGGCATTGCTCTGGCAGTGGGCGGCTTTCCAGAGAAGCAGGGTTCTCAGTAGGACCAGCTCTCTTTTTCCGGTGCAATTGCCGCCGCCACCGGCTCTGCAACCGCCGGACCTGGGGAGTCAGATGCGACGTGAATATGAACTACTTGGATTTCTCTGTCGACATCACCCCATTACCTTTATGGGCAGGGCACCGCAGGGCGTAGTGAAAATGGAGGAGGTCGCGGCTCATGTGGGGCGGCGCATCCGCTGTGTGGGCTGGTTGCTCACCGGGAAGATCGTCTCGACCAAAACCGGCGAAGCTATGGAATTCTTAACCTTCGAAGATGAGACGGGGATTCAGGAGACTACTTTTTTCCCAAAAGTTTATAAGCGCGCAGCCCATCTGCTGCAGAGCGGACGGGCCTATATCCTGACCGGGCTGGTGGAAGAGGATTATGGTGCGGTGACGCTTACAGTTGAAAACATTCAACCGTTGGTCCAGGCGAAGAAACGTTAGTTACGCGAGCAATATCAGTGGTCAGCCTGGGGGAGTGTCTCGTCGCCTGAATGAAGCTCAGCTTCATGGGGTGAAATATAGCGATACTGGCCAAAGCCGTATTGCACCAGGAATTTAACATCGTTCCACATGGTCTCACTACCCATAACAGCAACGATTATAGTATTGCCGTCCCTGGTAAACTGTCCGACGTAGGTCTGGCGCGCGGCGTTGGTGTAGCCGGTTTTGCCGCCTTCGGTACCATCAATCTGCCATAAAGCCTTATTGTGATTGTAGAGGGTATTACCTTCGTCGGTTTTCATCGACCGCATTTTAATTCTGGCAACGAACTCTGGATATTGCATGGCTTCCCGGAAAATCAGGGCCAGATCTCTGGCTGTGCTGGTTTGGCCCTTGGCGGTCAGGCCGGTGGCTGTTTTTATATCGGTGTTGGTGGCGCCCCAATGTTCAGCCTGCAGGGTCATGATCCTGGCAAATTCCTCTTCGCTTCCGGCCAGCATCTCGGCCAGGGCAACGCTGGCGTCGTTGGATGAGGCGAGCAGTACCGCGGTAATCAATTCATCTGCGCGATACTCCTTATTGGGGTCAAGATACATCTTGGAGCTGGGCCGGGAGGCTGCCTCCCGGCTTACCGGGATCGACTCATCGCCGGTCATGGATTTGAGGGCGATTGTGCCGGTGAGTACCTTGATGGTGCTTGCAGGTTGCCGTGGGTTATCGGGGTCTTTGGCGAAGAGTACTCTGTCATTTTGTGCATCAATGACAATTGCACTGCGGGCTGAGATACGGTTCAGGGTGTTTACGGAGACCGGAAGTTCACTCAGCTCATCCGGGAAACGTTTAACTTTGGCTATATTACCCTGGCTTCCCAGAACGGGCAAATCTGCAGCGCTGGCGACCAGAGGAGTGTTCAGGGAAAAGAATGCAAAAATTGTGAGACACATCACCATGGAGAGTGATGAGCGAAGAGTGTGATTCAGGATGGTGGAAACGAAAATATGGGTCATATAAGTAAGTGCTGCAGGGGATATCTCGGGCGCGAAGTCATGTCAATATTGTGCTACTGTTGTAGTAAAGCGCAAGAGCCTTGTCAAGCGACTTCTCCTAGTAGATACAGGGGTTGCGGCAAACAGGCTCTCTCTTCACCATTGACCACCACTCATACTTTGTGTAATATCCTTGCCGATAATTACCACAGAATGCAATAGTATGTAGATGTTTCTACGCTGTTGTCTGAAGCTGCAAAACCTACTACGCAGAGGTGAATATATGGTGGTTGAAGCTGATGTTCGGATGACACTCAATTACATCCTCGATTCAAGCCGCGCCAAGTTCGGAGACAATCCAGCCATAGGGATGGCGCTTGAGAGGGCTCTTACGTATAACGAGTTTCATCAGAATGTAATGGCTCTTGCCTGTCGTCTGCAGAAAGAGGGTGTCAAGAAAGGTGATCGACTGGCCATCCTGGCCGAAAATTCTCATAACTGGGGTACAGCCTATTTTGCTATAGTTCGTCTTGGTGCGATAGCTGTTCCCATACTCCCTGACCTTCCTGAGAGTGATGTTCGTCACATCCTCAATGAAATGGAGGTCAAAATCCTTTTTACCACTACTCGTCAGATTGACAAAATATACGAATTACGAAAAGAACTTGTCGGGCCGGTTATTACCCTTGATGAGCAGACTGCCAAGCAGACAGTAATCAATGTCATCGGTTTTGGTGATTTACTTGAGCAGGCGACAGATGATCTGAAGGCGTTGGATGAGGCACCGGATTTTCCGGTAGTCGAAGAGAACGATATCGCCTCTATCCTCTATACTTCAGGTACTTCCGGTTATTCAAAGGCGGTGATGCTCTCTCATAAGAACCTCACTTCCAACGCTTATTCGAGTTCAAGGCTGAAGGAAATTCCTGTGGGAAGTGTTTTCCTTTCCATTCTGCCCATGTCTCACACTTATGAGTTTACCCTCGGGTTTATACTGCCTCTCCTGAGTGGAGCCCGTGTGGCCTATGCGGGTAAAACACCGACTCCCGCAATTTTGCAAAAGCTTTGCAAGGTGGAAAAACCGAACTTTATTTTTGCAGTGCCGCTTGTCCTGGAGAAGATTTACAAGAAACGGGTTTTGCCGCAGATTGAGAATTCAAAACTGCTTAATATCGCATGCAAAACCAATTTTGGCCGTAAACTGGTTTATAAAAAAATAGGCCAGAAACTGTTGGAGTTTTTTGGTGGCAATCTCCAGTTTATGGGAATTGGTGGCGCGGCATTGAATCCGGAGGTTGAGGATTTTCTGCACGACGCGGAATTTCCGTTCCTGATCGGATATGGCCTCACCGAGGCGGCGCCACTGTTGGCTGGTGGTCCTTTTGGGGATGCCACCATTGCTCCCGGATCTACAGGTAAACCTCTGTTTGGCGTTGAGGTGAAAATCGTCGATCCTGATCCTGTAACCGGTGTTGGTGAAATTCTCGCCACAGGGCCAAATGTGATGAAAGGCTATTATGGCGATCAGGAGGCCACTGACGAGGTTCTTTCAAGTGATGGCTGGTTGGCCACCGGTGATCTCGGTTTTGTCGATGAGGAAGGTAACCTGCACGTTCGGGGTCGTTCTAAAAATGTGATCGTCATGGCAAATGGCGAAAACGTCTATCCTGAAGCAATCGAGCACAAGATCAACTGTTTTCCCTTAGTTGTCGAGAGTCTGGTTCTTGAGAGCGGCGGTCAGCTTGAGGCCTGGGTCTACCCGGATTATGAGTTGATAGACGAGGAGACCAAGGGCAAAGGGCGGGGGGAGCGCCGTGAATTTATAGAGACCAGGCTTGAAGAGATGCGAAACCAGTTAAACACCCAGCTCTCATCGGCTTCTCGAATTGCCAGGGTTTTCGAGCGTCGTGAGCCGTTTATAAAAACAGCTACTCACAAGATCAAGCGTTATCTCTATTCAGAAGGGACATCGCTGCTATAAAAGCGTCTGTCTGCTGAGTTGAAAAAGGAAACGGGAGATTTGCCGCAATGGTGAATCTCCCGTTTTGCGTTTAAACCGTTAGAAGTCGGTTATGAGAGTAAAAAGCCGTTGGCAAAGCTGACAATGGGTAAAATTACTTTGCTGAGCAGACCGCTGAATAATAGAACCAGCAGGATGATAAAGCCGTAACGTTCAACCTTCATATACGAACTGGCTAATTCGTTCGGCAATATGCCTGCAAGAATTTTGCTGCCGTCAAGAGGGGGGATCGGCAGCAGGTTCAATACGCAAAGTACCAGATTAATCCAGACACTGGCTGCGAGCATCTGCATGAGAGGATAGATAGCACCTATGATCGACGGGTTGCCGGCAACTCCTGCGGCTAACAGCACTTTGAGTATGATGGCGCTGGCCACGGCCAATACCAGGTTGGTGGCAGGCCCTGCGAGGGCGACCAGGAGCATCCCCTGCTTGACGTTGCGAAAATAGAGGGGATTGACAGGGACGGGTTTGGCCCATCCGAAATTGGCTATAAAAAATATGAGTGTACCAAGCGGGTCAAGGTGTTTGAGCGGGTTCAGGGTTAATCTGCCTGCATTGCGGGCGGTGGGGTCACCGAGGCGGTAGGCGGTAAGGCCATGAGCTACCTCGTGCAGGGTGAGTGCCAAAAGGATGGGTGGCGCTAATATAACAAACTTAAAGATAATCTGATCAAATGAAAACATCGTCTAATATTGGGAAAAGGTTAAAGTGGGGAAGTCATTTATTCAATAGGTGATGGGATGCTTAGATTCCTTCACCCGAACCGTGGACCTCGTTGCTGGATAAGGTAGTCGGTAGCGGGTAATTTCTTTGAATGTAGGCGATCTCATCTTCTTTGCTGACAACTTCGCCGTCTAGGCGGCTTTCCAGCAGTCCATTGAGCATTTGCCTGAAGGCGGGGCCGGGTTGATAGCCCATGGCTTTCAGGTCGCGACCGCTTATCAGGGTCGTGGCATGCCGCAAGTCCGTAACGTATTTGGATATTGCCTTTTTGACGGAACTCTTGCGAGCGATAGCCATCAGGTAGAGTAAGCCTTCAATGTTAAAATCCTCAAGTAGCCAGTAAATCTCACTGTTGGTCAGTGTCCTCCTGCGAGCCAGCAGGTTGGCGGTTTTGTCAGCGTGATCTTTCTGGCGCAGCAGTGTCTCTTTGGCCTTCGGCGGAACTAGAAACCTCTGGCAGAACGCCTCGAGCACGTCAAGCCGGGATCTGCCCATAATAGCAAGCAGGTAGACCATCCAACAGGGACATTCTTCTTTGAGGTAGAGCAGTTTGTACCAGTTGATAGCCTTCTGTGCCTGTATTAGGATATGCATAAACCGCCTATCGATTTTCAGGTGCGGTCTCAGGTCGGGCCAGAGGAATTGAAAAAGGTTAAATTCGGCTAAACGCTGAATGGCAGGAATGGGGTTTTCTTCAGCGAGGATCTGGCGGATTTCTGAAAACAGGCGGGTATCGGTTGCCTTGCCGAAAAGTTTCATTTTCACCGCATTTCTAATAAGCCGGGCGGTATGGGGGGCGATGCGGAAATTCATTCTCTTTTCAAAGCGGATCGCCCTGAAAATTCGACTTGGGTCTTCGACAAAACTCAAATTATGCAGCACCTTGATCTCCTGGTGCTTGAGATCATTCTGGCAGTTAAAGAAGTCGATTAAGGTACCGAACTGACCTGGGTTGAGTTGGACCGCCATGGCGTTGATGGTGAAGTCCCGACGATAGAGATCAAGCTTGATCGAAGAGAGTTCAATGGTGGGCAGGGCAGCTGGATATTCGTAATACTCAAGCCTGGCTGTGGCGATGTCGATCTTAAAGCCGTTGGGCATCATTACCACGGCGGTGCCAAAACGTTCATGGGTTCTGTACCTGCCATCCAACCGTTCGGAGAGATGTCGCGCGAAGATGAGACCGTCACCTTCGACTACGATATCAAGATCGAGATTTCGCTTTTTTAAAAGCAGGTCACGGACAAAACCGCCAACAGCAAAGGCATTGAAGCGAATCTGATCGGCTACTTCACCTATGACATGAAGCAGTTGAATCATGTCCCGGTTGAGACAGTCGATCATCAGCTTGTTCAGGTTCCGTTTGCGCTCAAGTGATGGGTACTCGGTCTCGTGCAGTAAATTCTTAGGCAGATGGGCCGGGTCATTAACCAGATGGTTGAGCAGATCAGTACGGGTAATGACTCCTTCCAGTTTGCCATCCTGGATGATTGGGATGATGCGCTGGCGGTTTTCTATGATCAATTCCTGAATATCGGCCAGGGTTGCATTGAGCGAAAGAAAATCTATATCGGTGGACATATAGTCGCTGACCAGCAATTCACCGAGATTATGGTGCAGCGCCTTTTCAATAACCTGGCGGGAGATAATGCCGACGATATTCAGAAATGGGCATTCCTGTATGCGAGTCGTTGCAGGGGCTTCAACCGGAACTGAGTTGATTGAATAGCGGTTGAGCAAAAAAGCTGCGTTGGTCAGGGATATGTCGGCCGGTATCGTGATGGCCGGCATTGACATCAGTTCTTTCGCTATGGGCTGTGGCCGCACGTGACGGTGCAGGGTCTGGATCAGCTTTTCATGGGCCTCAATCAGGGTCATATCCTTGACCGTGGCAGATGCCGCGGTGGAGTGACCGCCCCCCCCCATATCGCGGGCGATGGCGCCGACGTTGATATCCTGGATTCGGCTCCTGGCAATGAGATAAATCCTGCCTGCCATGGAGACCAGAGCAAAAAGTGTATCCAGATTCTCCATGGTCATGAAGCGTCGGACTATCAGGGCAAAATCGTCAACATAGTTCTGTAGCGAATGGGTCACCACCACGATGGGGATGGACTGGATAGTGTACTGCGTTGCTGACTTCATCAGGTCATGCAGCAACTCTACCTGCTGGGTGGTTAACTCGTACGTGATAAATTGTGAAACGATATCGAGCTTTGCCCCTTTTCGTACCAGCCAGGCGGCCGCCTCGAGATCTTCGGGTGAGGTCGTCAGGTGGGTAAGCGAACCGGTGTCTTCATAAATTCCGAGACAGAGGATGGTCGCCTCATCCGGAGTGATATCCAGGTCCCGTTCTTTGATCAGCTGGGTGAAGATGGTCGAGGTGGCACCGACATTTTTGATAATCTCAACCTCAGCCTCGATATCACTGGGGCTTTCCGGATGGTGGTCGTAAATATGCACCGGAATTTTACTGTCTTCCAGACATTTGGAGAAATTACCAATGCGGGAGGATGAGCGGGTGTCGACGATAATCAGCATCTCAACCTGATCCAGATCTATATCGCTTGTTTTCCTAAAATCATAAGTATAAAGCAGGGACTGCGAAATGAAATCGCGCAGGTTTTTCTCCTGGGAACCGGAAAAGGCTAGAACGGCATCAGGGTAGAGTTTGTGGGCCGCCACCATGGAGGCCATGCCGTCGAAATCTGCGTTAAGGTGCGTAGTGATTACTCGCATTAATCAGGTCGCTCAGTTGTGTTTAATCCCGAGATGCTATGTTCCGGTCGGGGAGTTATGCTTTGGGCAATTTGTGGTATTTACTCAGGGTAGCTTTACCTACTATTGCCAATATGTACACAATTTCATCCCCTCGGATGAAACTTTTTATGAATAGTTTTCAATCTGTCCTGGTCGACATGGGTATAAACCTGAGTGGTCGAGATGTCGGCATGACCGAGCATCATCTGAACCGCACGCAGGTCGGCACCGTGCGATAACAGGTGCGTGGCGAAGGAATGCCTGAGCATGTGCGGTGAAATATCTTTGTCAATTCCTACTGCCAGGGCGACTTTGCGGATGATTTGCCAGAACCTGAGTCGGGTCATACAACTGCCCCGGTTGGTGACAAAAAGGTAGTTGGATCGTTTGCCGTTGAGAATCCTTGGCCGACCGAGGTCGATATATTCTTCAATTTTCTCTTTAGCCTGCCGGCCAAAAGGAATGAGGCGCTCTTTGTTGCCTTTACCGAGTACCCGGATGAAACAGGAGGTCAGGTTGACGGCGGATTGTGGCAGGTTGACCAGTTCGGAAACCCGTAGCCCGGTAGAATAGAGGAGAAAGATCATTGCCGTGTCTCGACGGCTTATGGGGGTAACCAGTCCAGGTGGCTTGAGCAGTTTGCTGACCTCAGTAACTGAAAGTGCGATGGGGAGTTTTTTACCGCTCTTCGGCAGATCGACAGCAACAAACGGATTATCAGCTGTCAGATTTCGCTGGACAAGGAAATTGAAAAAGGTGCGTAACGCCGATACACGTCTGGCGTTGCTGCGATGGGAAATATTGTTCTCAAGGCAGTTCTGGAGAAAATTGTGGATGACCTTGAGATTTACCTCTTCAAACGTTTTCTTGCGTTTGCGGGCGAGATAGGTGAGAAAACCGTTGATGTCGGCAGAGTATGCCTCAACGCTGTTTTCGGCAAGCCGCCTTTCTGATATGAGATATTGGAGGAACAGTTCATATGCGCCAAGGAACTGTTCCGGCAGAAGAGGCGGCTTGTTATTTCCGGGAGGCCGTGTCACACGTGCTGCCCCTATTCAAAAAGCCGTATTGCAAGGCTTTTCAAACAAAAGACTAATGCGCTCTTCTGAGACGGTTGAACTTGCGGAGCTTTCTGCGGGCCTCAGCCTGCTTGCGGCGTTTCTTTACGCTTGGCTTCTCGTAGTATTCGCGACGCTTGAGTTCTCTTTTGATACCGTCAATCTGCAGTTTTTTCTTCAGCTGGCGAATTGCATATTCGAGATCTCCTCGAACTTCAACTTCTATCATTTTTGGCTCCGTTTATGGAAAATATTCATATGTTTTCAGGCTGTTGCATTAATTAAACGCAATAAATGCCTAAAAGGGGCAAATACACAACATAACCTTTTTTATATAAAAGGAAGTTGCCTTTCTGTCAATCTCTTTGTAGGAAAAGCGCACAAATCCTGCAAGATGTAGCCTGCAATTTACAGCCTTAACTGCTGCAATTGCCAAGGAATGTACTGACTTTACCGCTATTCTTTTTTTCTGGTTGATCTAAGTGATTGAAATTCACCCCCTCGACGGAGACTGTGGAAAAATTTTTCCAGGGTTTAATATGTTCAGTGGATCAAACAGCGTTTTGAGCTGTTTCATTACTGCTATCGTGGCCTCGTTGAGTTCGAGGTCAAGATAGGGCGCCTTAGTTATACCAATACCATGCTCACCCGAGAGTGTTCCATCAATGGAGATGGTGAATTCAAAGAGTCGCTTTTTCGCCTCTTCCCCAGCTTTAAGTTCCTGTGGGTTGGTTTTATCGAGCATGATATTTACGTGAATATTACCGTCACCTGCGTGGCCATAGCTGAGGATGGTCAACCCGAGTTCGGCTGAGAGGGTCTCGCAATGGGCTACCAGTTCAGGGATTCGACTGCGTGGTACGGCAACATCCTCGCTGATTTTGTGGGGCTTCAGATTCAATGTCGCAGGTGAAATTGAGCGCCGTGCCTGCCAGAGCTGACTGACCTCTTCACTGGTTGCGGCGTGGTGAACCGTGAACTCATCTAAAACCTGCAGCATTGCCAGGAGCCTTTGCTTTTGCTCGGCCACAGATTCTCCGGTTCCGTCGAGTTCGACAATCAGCAACGCCTCAACATCTTCACCTGGTGGTTCTGCCATGATACCTGAGACCACCTTGATGGCAGTGCGATCCATGTATTCAAGTTTGCAGGGCAGGATGTTGTTGTTGAGAATCTTTGCAACAAGCCCGGTTATAGCCGAAAGTGAATCTGAACTGATCAGAAATGTTTCCTTTGCCTCCGGGGCTGGTATTAGCCGGCAATAGAGCCGGGTCATAATCCCCAGGGTGCCTTCGCAGCCGACAAACAGTCTGGTGAGATCGTAACCGGTGACTCCTTTTTCGGTACGGGTACCGGTGTGGATGACCTCTCCGGAGGGTAAAACCACCTCAAGACCCATTATGTAATCTTTGGTCACACCATACTTTACCGCAGCAGGTCCACCTGCACATTCTCCGGCGTTACCGCCAATGGTGCAATATTTCAGGCTGGCAGGATCGGGAGGGTAAAAAAGCCCGACCTTTTTTGCAGCTTTTTGCAGGTCGATGGTAATAACACCTGGTTCAACGACGGCCACCTGGTTATCACTATCGATCTCAATAATTCTGTTCATGCGGGTCATGGCCATGACCAGCCCGCCTGCAACCGGGATAGCCCCGCCGGTCATGCCTGTGCCGGCGCCGCGCGGAACCACGGGAAACTGGTATTTGCCTGCAAGCTTCATAATCTGACTCACCTGCTCTGTGGAGTCCGGGAATACAACCGCTTCAGGAAGAGAAGGGTTGGCCCGGCCATCATAAGAATAACAGTGCAGATCTTCCAGTCGGGTTGTACAATGCTCTGAACCGACTATGGCTTGCAGTTTTTGAATTATTTCCGTTTCCATGAATGACGATGAGTACGAGAAGCCACGGTGATTGCTCAGTGGCTTGAAGTGACTCGTCTTTGTCCTATTTCGGCTGTTGGCTGACTTCTTTTTACAGTATTACCGCATCTATGCGCTGTGTTGAAGAGGCTGGCCAGGTGTCGATACGCATCTTCAACTGATTCTGTAATTACTCTGTCACAAAGAGATAGTGCAGTACAGTCTCAAGTGCAACGGTACAACTCAATTGTAATTTGTGAAACGTGATCGAATACCATAAGGAGAGATTCCAATGCAAGAACAAAAATTACGAATTGCCTTGCTGGCTGGCGGGACCTCTGGTGAACGTGAAGTGTCGCTGAAAGGAGCGGCAGGGGTTGAGAAGGCTTTACTGGCAAGAAATTTCGAAGTGTTACGTTTCGATCCGGCGACTGATCTCGGCCGATTGTTTGAGGAAAAAGATAATATAGATTGTGCTTTTATTCTTCTCCATGGCAAAAATGGCGAAGACGGCACCGTGCAGGGCTATCTCGAGCTCCTGAATATACCGTACCAGGGTGCGGGGGTACTTGGCAGTGCCATTGCCATGGACAAGGACCTGGCTAAAGATCTGTATCTCACGGAGGGGCTTCCTGTTGCCCGGTGGGAGGTAGTTACTCCCCGGAAAGTGCCAAGCGGCAGAGAACTTGTGGCAAATCTTGGGCTGCCCCTGGTTGTAAAACCGGTGCGCGAGGGCTCAAGTCTTGGTTTGACCATTGCCAGAACAGAAAATGAGTTGATAGCCGGAATTGAGACCGCGCTGACACATGGTCGATCGGTCATGGTGGAGCAATATATCGAAGGGCGTGAATTGACGGTGGGAGTTCTCGGTAATGATGATCCCGAAGGGCTGCCGTTGATAGAGATAGTGCCCGGTAAGGATTTTGAGTTTTTTGATTATAACGCCAAATATGTTCCGGGCGCTTCAGAGGAGATCTGTCCGGCTCCGGTGAGCGCGGAGATTTCCCGTAAGGCACAGGATTATGCGATCAGAGCCCATAAGGTATTAAGGCTCAAAGGCTATTCCCGTACCGACATGCTGATGGATTCAGAAGAAAATCTCTACCTGCTTGAAACCAATACTATTCCGGGGATGACAGAAACCAGCCTGTTCCCCCAGGCCGCCGCCGCTCATGGACTGGACTTCCCCGCCCTCCTAGAAAAGTTGATTGAGCTTGGTATGGAGAAAAAATAGCCGGCAGCAGTTTTCGTCTGCACAGGAAAACAAGCGGGGCGGAGTCTCTTACTCTGCCTCGCTGATAATTCTCTCGGGAGCATTGAAGACATTGAGCCTGTCCGGCCGGGCGTAGGCGGCAAGGGTCGCCCCTGATCTACGGGCAATAGCAAGTCCCAGCGAAGATGGCGAGGTGCGTGACATGATAATGGGAATACCCATGCGGGCACATTTCAACACCATGTCTGAAGTGAGGCGGCCGGTGGTGTAGATTGCGGCGCGGGGTGTGGCCTTGCCGAGTAGAATGGCTCCCATCACTTTATCCACAGCGTTGTGTCGTCCTACATCTTCATAGTAGACTTTCAGGCAATTGTCCTGCCAGAGGCCGCAACCATGCACGCAGTGGGTATCATTACCCAGCGTAGAGTAGTGCAGTGACTGTCTGATGAACTGCCGGACTTCAGGAAAGGTAATTGTGGTTTCCTGTAGAGGATCGAAGGCGCCTTCCAGCATCTCTCTCGAAATCTTTCCGGTACCGCCGCAACCGGAGGTGATGATGACCTCTTTGGGTTCAGTGCGTTCAACGTCAGCATAGACTGCTATCCTTCCTTCGGGGCAAACTATTACCTCTTTCACCTCTTCAGGCGATGAGATATAGCCCTGGCCAAAAAGAAAGCCCACGCCGAATTCCTCAAGACCTATGGGCAGGACCATTGATGAACCGATGGTTTCGTCATTGAGGGCAATGGAATATGGAGTCTCGATAGCCACCTGCTCGTATTGTTCTACCCTGCTGTCGGGGGTAACAATGGTGGTGGAATGACTCATGGTATGAGTGGAAGGGGTCGGTCGCATGTCTGACATAGTGTGTCCCTAGTGTATTCGTTATAGCAGTGGTACGCAAAGAAGCTACAAAATATAGATAGTGTGGCATTATTTCAACCGTTAACCCATATTTCTTATGAACAATGTGTAATTACACAACTGCATCTGTCTAAAGTACTCATCGTCGGGCAGTTATGATTCGTCAATTGCCACAATGGTATCCGCCGATGTGATATCGGGGTTAAATCGGTTATCTGGTGCACCGGCTATTACAGATTGGACTATGTTGCGAGTGGTGAGCATCAATGGTCTTGCTTTTCATTGAAATCTTAACTACTTTTTTTGATGGAGTGCTGAGAGGATCACTGAAGATTTCCAGGTATGGCCGATAGTGTTTCTTTTACGTTTATTCATCGTCTTTGGGGACGAACGGCAGGAAGCTGAAGACCGGGTATGGTGTGAATTGTAGTATGAAAAAAAATCAATATTTTGCATGTTTGCTGGTTGTGCTGTCCTTTGTGATGGTCAGTGGTGTGCTGACCGAGGTCAGGGCAGAGGGGAAGATGAAACCATACCCGATAGTGCTTGGGCAGTCCTGTGCCTTGACCGGCCCATCCAAGGATCTGGGTCTTGAACTTCGGGGGGGGTTGCTTGCCGCCTTTTCCAAGGTGAATGAGGAAGGTGGTGTCCATGGC
Organism: Desulfosediminicola ganghwensis; assembly: GCF_005116675.2. Taxonomy (NCBI): domain Bacteria; kingdom Pseudomonadati; phylum Thermodesulfobacteriota; class Desulfobulbia; order Desulfobulbales; family Desulfocapsaceae; genus Desulfosediminicola; species Desulfosediminicola ganghwensis. Next base: position 5,217,907 of record NZ_CP050699.1, on the reverse strand, counting down.
CGGGAGGTTCGGTTATTGAGCAGGGATGATGGCTATGAGCCGGACCGGGCAATACGAAATACCCTGGAGCTTATCAATACCGATCACGTGCTGATGTTGATCGGTGAAGTGGGCACTCCGACCTCCAAAGCTGTTATTCCTCTGGTTGAAAAGTATGAGATACCATTTTTCGCACCATTCAGTGGTGCGGATTTGCTGAGATCTCCCTTCCGCAGATATGTGATCAATGTTCGCGGCAGTTATTATCAGGAGATAGAGCGGGTCGCATCTTACCTGGTAAATGTGAAAGGTATCAAGAGGATAGCATGCTTCTACCAGAATGACAGTTATGGCTATGCCGGTTTGAAAGGTCTTGAGCTTGCTCTTGAGAGACGGGGGGTGGAACTGGTTTCTACCGCCAGTTACGAACGTAACACCGTAGCTGTGATCGGCGGCCTTGAGGAGATTCACGCAGCCAGGCCGGAAGCGGTGGTGCTGGTCGGTACATACTCGGCCTGTGCTGAATTCATCAAGCTCAGCAAAAATAAATATAGTGGTGAGCTTATTTATGGCTCAATTAGTTTTGTTGGCACGGAAAGTCTCAAAGAGACCCTGGGCGGATACGGCAAAAACGTGATCGTTTCTCAGGTAGTGCCACTTCCAACCGATAACAAACTGCCCCTGGTCCGTGAGTATGAGCGGGCAATGGGCAAATACCAGCATGATGTACCGTTAAGCTTTACCTCCCTGGAAGGGTATATCGCAGGTAAACTCTTTGCCATGATTGCCAGGGAAGTCCCACAGCCGTTGACCCGCGAAAAATTTATTGAAACCATGCACAGTGTAGGGCGCTTTGATCTGGGAGGTGTTGTCCTGCAGTTCGGTCCCGACGACCACCAGGGCTCGGATGAGATTTACCTCACCAGTATTTATCCGGAAATAGAGGTAATACATGACCCGGATAAGTAATAAGCGCGATCATCTCGAACAGTTCAAGGAAATGTTGAGTGGTTTGCTGACGCCTGGTCCCGGAGCCAAACGCATATCCATTTCTGCTGCACCCCTTTACGCTTCAGTTCTGGTTGTTTTCGGTATGACGTTGTTTATCGGGATTTTCTGGATGGTGAACGAGTACCAGGCATATCAGGAGTCCATTGAAAGTATCCGTAAAAACTATAAAGATCGTTATGAGCGCAGGGTTAAGGAAGAGCATGCCAAGGTCATAGATTTTATCGAGTACAAACGAAAGCAGACCGATCTGCGCATGGAAGACGAGATGCGTGACAAAGTTCAGGCTGCCTATACCATTGCCTCACATGTTTACAGTTTATACAAAGATGAAAAGAGCGTTGAAGAGCTTCGCTCCATGGTTGCCGAGGTATTGCGTCCAATTCGCTGGAATAATGGCAATGGCTATTATTTTGCCGGCAGTGTCAATGAATCCAGGATTGACCTTTTTGCCGACGACCCATGGTTTGAGGGCAAAAGCGGTAGAGAGATCCAGCAAACTGTAGGCAGGGATGTGGTTGGTGATATTTCTGCCATGGTCAGGGACAAAGGTGCCGGTGTATACAGTTATAAACTGGTAAAGCCCGAGTTTTCAGAGACGTATTTCTCAAAAGTGGCTTTTATCAAGTATTTCGAGCCGTTTGACTGGTTTATTGGAGCCGGTGTTTATACCATGGCGGCTGAGAAAAGCCTGCAGCAGGACATTCTCTCCCGCGTACGCAGTATGGATTTTGCCGAAAATGGCGAGGTATTTGGTTTCCGTCAGGATGGCACCATTATATGCAGTCAGGATGAAAGACTGATAGGTCGCTCTGTTGAAGATTTTATCGATGCCAAAGGGGTTCATTACGGCGCGATGCTGTTACACGCAGCAAAAAATGCAGCTGGTGAGTATGTTCGTTTCAGCGAGGAGTCACAGGAAGGTGATGCCCATCTGAATCTGATTTATGTCAATCCATACCGGGACTGGGGCTGGGTGTTCGGGGCTACCATGTCCATGGAAGAGATGGAGGATGCCATTGCGTTTGAGACCAAGTCGTACCGTGATATTGCCTTCAAGAATGTCTCCGCTTTTATTATACTCTTTATTGTGGCGGTCTCCATGCTGCTGCTCACCTCCTATGTGTATTCGCTGAAGATTAAATATGGCATAGACCTCTTTACGAACTTCCTTCGCCAGGCTGCTGTTTCCAAGAAAAAAATCAGAAATACCGACCTTGCATTTGCAGAGTTTGAGGATTTGCGAATACTCGCCAACCGTATGGTCGACGATCGGATTCAGAAAGAATTGCTGCTTCGCCGGGATGAGTTGCGACTTGATACACTCCTCCGGCTGGGGATGATGGAGAATCATTCCCTGCAGGAGAAATATGACTTTGTCTTGAGAAGAATAGTGCAGATAACCCGTAGTGAAGAGGGCTACCTGGCGATGGTAAACTCAACCCATACCCATATTACCCTCTGCTCCCTGGCTGTGGCTGAAGAGCGGGATATCAAACTTCGTGAGCAGCACATGAGCATATCAAGATCGACCTTCAAGGCCGGTCTTGCCGGAGCGGCAGTGATGTATGGTGGAGAAGTTATCTGCAACGATTATGCAACGTGTAATAAAGAAGATGATATTTTTCCATACCTGCGGGAGATCAACCGGCACATGGACATCCCAGTCCATAGTGATGGCAAGATTGTCATGATAGCCGGTGTCTGCAATAACAGTACAAAGTATGACAACAGCGACGTTCGCCAGGTGAAAATGCTGCTTGAAGGAATGTGGCTCCATGTTCTGAAGACCTGCTCAGAGGAAGAAATGGCGAGGCTTGAGCGGCAGATTATTGCGGTCAGCGAGGAAGAACGATCGAACATCGGCCGTGATCTGCATGACGATCTCGGTTCCCATCTCACCGGCATCGAACTGCTCAGCAAGGTACTGCAGCAGAAGCTGGAGCAGGATGACCCTGAAAAGGCAGAGCAGATGGGTTCAATTCGCGGCTTGATCAGGGATGCGATTGAAAAGACACGAAGGCTGGCTCAGGGGCTCTATCCGGCCCATGTTATTGAGCATGGACTGGAGGCAGCGGTTGAAGAGTTGGTAAATGAAGTGGAAAATCTCTTCCGGGTGCAGTGTACCTATTCGTTTGAAGGTGGTCGTGAGTGGGTTGATAATGCGGTGGCGACCCATGTTTATTATATTATCCGGGAAGCGGTTTTTAACGCAGCTCGTCATGGACGACCTGATAATATAGGAATTTTCATGCGAACATGGTCGGATAACTTCACAGTGCGTATCGTAGATGACGGTAGCGGTTTCGATGTTTCGAGCACAAGAAAAGGGCTTGGCTGTCATACCATGCAGTACCGGGCCAAGGCTATTGGTGCTGAATTGAACATCAAGTCTGATTTGCAGGGTGGAACAATTATATCAATTTCCGGAGAGGTACACAGTTAATGTCCAAAATACTGATAGTCGACGATCACCCGATATTCAGAATGGGAATGGCAGAACTGCTGAACCAGGAAAAAGATTTTTCTGTCTGTGCAGTGGCGGAAGATATTGGTGAGGCTCGGAAAGCTTTGTGCGAGCATGAACCGGATATGGCAATTATTGACATAACCCTGGCGAAAGAAAACGGTCTGGACCTGGTGAAGGAAATTACTGCCAGTGACCGGCCTATTCCTGTACTCGTGCTCTCCATGCATGATGAGTCTGTCTGGGCAGAGAGGGCAATTCGTGCCGGGGCAAAAGGCTATATCATGAAAAAAGAGGCCTCCGAGTCAGTCATCTCCGCACTACGGAATATTTCCAGCGGCCGCATCCATGTCAGTGCCAACATGATGGCCATCCTGCTGGATAAGCTTCATGTCAACCCGGCAACTCAAGGGGCACCTACCGAAGAAGTTCTCACCGACAGGGAGCTGGAGGTGTTTCGCTTGATCGGCACCGGTCTGTCGACCAGGGAGATTGCTGAACGCATGAACCTCGGTGTGAAAACCATAGGTACTTATCGCGATAGAATTAAACAGAAACTCTTCATAAAGAATGCTGCAGAACTCACCCGTCGGGCCGTTCTCTGGACCGAAAAATCTCACACTATCCAGTCGGATACCAAGATTGTAGGCAAATAACCTACAGCCCCTTCAATATTATCCCTACGCAAGAAAAGGGGAGTGGCTGATACCAAGAATGAGCTAACTCCCTTATACTCACTCGCAAAACTGAGTATTCAGGTGTGCAAACGGTGCTTTCTACACCGGTTTGTTCATTAAAATCCAGCAGGTTGGGTGTGGTTTTTGCCTGACTGTTTGGTTTTACGAGAGAAGTTGGCAGCAGGGGGAAGCCTGCGTCAGCGACCATAAAAGGGTCTTGAAAAGCGTATGAGTGATAATTTTTCCATGTATTTGTTCACCCAACGGAGTGGATCACAACCAGAACTTCTGCGTTCCGAAGTCAACCTCCGCCCTGGACACCCATTTGAAGTTGATAGCCTGGAATCAATTCTTCTGGCCAGCGGCTTTCCTGCAGTGACTCCCAACATGGGCTTCCCCCTGTCGCCGACATTACAGATAAATGCTGATCTTGCGAGACATGATGAAGAACTGCTTTCCCGCATAGGTCAGGCAGAGCTTGATAAGCTGAGAGCAGTCAATTTCAGGAGCTTTAGCGTCGACCATGATCCACGTTTATGTGTGATTGGTTCAGATGTGGCAGCCATCAAAAAGTTTGCAGATACCTACGGTGGAGTCCTGGAAGTAGAGCCGATTCTACTGAAAGGCTTTGATCCTGAGATTCCCACCGCTACAGAAATAGCGCTTTCACGCGATGCAGATGGTTTTAGTATTGAATACTCGGTGCGGGTGCCGGTGAACAGCGGTCGCTGTACCTACTGCGGTGCCTGTGGTCAGGCATGCCCCGAGTCCTGTCTTGATGAGCAACTTTTCATAGATTACCCCCTGTGCACTTTTTGCAAAGAGTGCGAAAAGGCTTGCCCGCATGATGCCCTCGACGTTTATGGCGCTGAGCGTCGTGTGATGCGAATCCCGGCAATCCTGATTATGGATGGCACTGAGGTGGACCTGCCTGAAAATTATGCCGGGATTTATACAGAGCAGGAATTGGAGAAGTTCTGGGCTACCCAGTACTCCTGCCAGGTAGATGAGGTTGTCACCTGCGACACGTCTATCTGTCAATACAGTGGTAAGCTCGGTTATGGCTGTGGCATGTGTATCGGGAGTTGTCCCCACGGCGCGATACAAGCTACCGGTAACGGCATTAAGGTTGATAGCCTGAAGTGCGAAGAGTGTGGTGGTTGTATAGCAACGTGCCCGACCGGAGCTATGCAATATCAGCGTTTCACAGATGAGTCGTTTATTAATTACCTGCAGACAGTAGGGCTTGAGGCTGGTTGCACAGTTGTGCTTGGCAGTGAGAAAGCTTTACATAAACTCTGGTGGCAGCGTGGTTCAGAGATTGAGGGGAACTGTCTCTATATTTGTCATGATGAGGTGAGGGCGCTTTCGCTGTTCCATCTCCTTGCCCTCTATGTTCTCGGGGCGGGCAGGATGGTGCTGTTGGTAGACGAAGACCAGGCCCATTTTGAAGACCTCAAGCGGCAGGCTACTCTCGCGACCTCGCTTATCAAGACCTACTGCGAGGTGCCGGAACCAGTAGTTATCTCTAACGTTTCCGATTTTACCGGCAAGCAGTTTGCGCCAGCTCACTATCCCCTTGCAGAGACATTTACTGAAGCTTTTACCGGCAATCGTCGTGAAAATCTGGCGGTTATCCTTCAATACCTTACCGAAAAGAGCGGTCGTCAGGCCCGTATCAAGGGGCATCCGCAGCTTCCTTTTGCGACAGTGTCATGCAACGCTGAAGGATGCACCCAGTGTTTTGCCTGTCTGAATATGTGCCGTATCCAGGCACTTTCCACCAATGAAGATCAGTTGGTTCTGCGTTCTAAAGGAGCGCTCTGTGTAGGCTGTGGTGGTTGTGTGCGGGTCTGTCCGGAAAAGGTGCTGAGCCTCACTCCGGGCGCTACCCTGGACGATACCTGGTTTGAACCCCAGACCATCGCCGAGGCCGAGCCTATGAAGTGTAAGCGTTGTGGCAAGGTGTTTGGCAGCAAGAAAACATTTGAGAAGGTGATGGGCATACTTGCCAGCAAAGAGTCGGTCGATACCAGCCATTTTGAATACTGTGAAGATTGTAGAGTTATCAATCTCTTCGAAGGTGAATAAGTATGGAAACCAATAACAGGGAAATCTTTCGGGTGAGGCTGCTCTTTGTGGATCTCCTGAAATCTTTTTATCAGTCTGAACCTGACTCTGAATGCATGAGCCGTTGGCGTGGAACGTTCTCAGCTCTTGCCAGAGAGCAGGTGAGCCCACTGTTTGACAACGCTGTACGCGAACTCAACGAGCGCGTCAACGGGATGAGTCTCACAGACATTCAGAATGAATATTATGAGTTATTTACCAACCCTTTTTCAAAGTCCCAGGTGAATACTCTCGCATCCTATTATCTCGATGGCCGGAGTTTCGGTGAAAGCCTGGTGGAGCTCAGAGAGCTTTTGGCCGAGGCCAAGCTCCAACGTGAAGAAGGTGTGGTAGACAGTGAAGATTCTCTGCCGATGTTGCTCGACATCTTCGCCCGACTCATCGAGGAAGAAAAAAACAGTGACAGCGATTCTATCCGCCAGCTGCAGGGACGGCTGCTGACCAATTACCTTGTGCCTTTCAGCAAAGAGTTTAGTGAAGCGGTCAACGGTGTTGAAGCAGCTCAGTTCTATAGATCGTGTTGCCGCCTGTTATGCGGCTACCTCGATCTTGAGAAAAGCCTGGTAGATGTTTCGCAGGCATAAAACACGCTTCTGCCGGTAAATGGCGGAGGCAAGGTACCTTTAACATCCCGAACTCAAAGGAGGGAAAATTATGAAACAGGAACAGGACAAGCGGCGTTCATTCCTCAAACACATCCTGGCGGGCGGCGCTGTGGTTGTGGGAGCAGCGGCCGCAATCAAGCCAGCCAAAGCCAAACAGGTTGAAGCCCGGGTTGATTCCAAAGAAGTGCTGTACACCAAAAGTGCAGACTTCGACAAGTATTACAAAACGTTGCGCTCATAATAGCCAGGGAGTTTTAGCAGTTCGGCAGACGAAAGTGAACTGCTTGAAACGAAGTTAGGACATTTAAGGAGAACAAAAAATGGCCAGAATGAAACTGAGGAAGTCCTCAGGCGACAGTGTGGTCAGCACTGGTCGCAGGGTGACTTTGAACCCGAAAGTTGCGAGGCGATCTTTTCTGAAGATCTCTGCTGCAACTGCGGCTCTGACCGGCGTGTCAATGACCAGCAAGATGACCCGTAAGGCGCATGCTGCAGGCAAGACCGCCCAGTACGAAGGTTCCAAGAAGGTACAGACTATTTGTACCTACTGTTCTGTTGGTTGTGGTATTGAAGCTGAGGTACAAAACGGTGTTTGGGTACGCCAGGATATCGCTGCTGATCATCCTGTCTCCCGTGGTGCACACTGTTGTAAGGGTGCCGGTGCCATTGATATGGTTACCAGCCCGAAACGTCTCAAGAGCCCAATGAAAAAAGTGGGCGGCAAGTGGACCACCATCAGTTGGGATCAGGCGATGAATGAGATCGGCGATAAGCTGCTCAAAATTCGTGAGAATGATGGTCCCGATGCACTGCACTTCAACGGTAGTGCCAAGGTCTCCACCGAGATGGCATACCAGCACCGTAAATTCGCAGCCTTCTGGGGGACGAATAACGTCGACCACCAGGCCCGAATCTGACACTCCGCAACGGTGGCAGGTGTCGCCAATACTTGGGGTTACGGAGCAATGACCAACAGCCTGAACGATATGAGACACGCGAAGAGTTTCATATTCATCGGCTCAAATCCACCGGAGGCGCATCCGGTATCCATGCAGCACATTCTGCATGCGAAAGAGAAGAACAATGCGCCGATCATCGTGGTTGACCCGCGCAGATCGAAACTTGCCGCAAAGGCATCAGACTTCTGCCAGATCCGTCCTGGTACCGATGCAGCCTTCATGCTCGGTCTCATCAACGTGATCGTGGCCAATGGCTGGGAAGACAAAGAGTTTATCCGTACCCGCGTTGCCGGTTACGAGGAAATGCTCGAAGTCGTCAAGAACTATACTCCAGAGATTGTTTCGGATGTAACAGGTATCCCTGTTGATCAGATTCATCACGTAGCACGAACCCTCGCCGAGAATCGTCCGACATCACTTACCTGGTGTATGGGTGGTACTCAGCACTCCATCGGTTCTTCCATCACCCGTACCTTCTGTCTGCTGCAGCTCGTGCTCGGCAACATGGGTAAATCCGGTGGTGGTACCAACATCTTCCGTGGCCATGACAATGTTCAGGGTTCCACAGATATGTGTATCCTTTCCCACTCTCTGCCTGGCTACTACGGCCTCTCCGAGGGTGCCTGGAAACACTGGTGCCGTGTATGGGGTGTTGAGTTTGACTGGATGGTCTCCCGCTTTAAGGATAAAGAGTGGATGCACAAGCCGGGCTTTACCCTGTCTCGCTGGTACTCTGGTGTTGAAGGCGTGGAAGATGTGGATCAGATCCATCAGTACACACCTATCAAGGCAATGATCCAGTGGGGTTGCGGTGCAAATTCCAACTCCCAGTATCACAAGGTCGTTGATGCATACAATAAACTCGATCTGCTGGTGATTGTTGATCCTTTCCCAACCATGGCAGCCGCTGCCTGTGATTCTGACAATATCTATCTGTTGCCATCTGCCTCGCAGTACGAGACCTCCGGTAGTGTCACCTCAACTTCCCGTCAGATCCAGTGGCGCTACAAGGTTGTTGATCCGGTATATGACTCAAAAGATGATTACCAGATCATGGAGCTCTTCGTTAACAAGCTCGGTTTTGCCAATGAGTTTTACGCGAATATCAAGCAGTCTCCTGAAGATATCACCCGTGAGCTTGGTGGTGGTTGTCTGACCATTGGTTACAACGGCCAGACCCCTGAGCGTATCAAGAAGCATATGGCCAACTGGCATACCTTCGACATTGATACCCTGCAGGCAAATGGTGGACCGTGTGATGGTGAGTACTACGGTATGCCTTGGCCATGTTGGACCGACGAGCATCCAGGTACCCCGATTCTCTATGACGTCTCCAAACCTGTCGCCAAAGGTGGTCTGCCATTCAGAAACCGCTTTGGTGTCGAGAAGACCTACGATGCATCGGGTCGTACCGAGAACCAGCTGGCTGCAGAAGGCGTATACAATCCAGGTTCAGAGGTTAAGGGTGGTTACCCAGAGTTCAAGGACGTTGTTCCCGGAACCAACTGGAAGACAGATCTTTCCCAGAAAACCCTGAAAGTTGCTATCGCTAAAGGTATGGCACCGTTCGGTAACGCCCGTGCCCGTTGTGTGGTATGGAACTTCCCTGATCAGGTACCGATTCATCGTGAGCCGCTGCATACTCCACGTCCGGATCTGATTGAGAAATTCCCGACATACGAGGACAAGAAAGCTCATTACCGTATCGATACCCGTTTCAAGAGCGAACAGAATCCTGAGCTTGTTAAGGAATTCCCGTACGTTATTACAACCGGTCGTATGGTCGAGCATATGGGTGCAGGCGCTGAGACCAGAAGCAACCAGTATCTTGCTGAGCTTCAGCCTGATATGTACGCAGAGATCAATCCGCGTCTGGCCAATAACCTCGGTTTCCGGGATGGTGAAATGGTCTGGATCGAGTCTCCGGAAGGCGGCAAGATCAAGGTCAAAGCGTTCCTCACCGAGAGGGTTGATGATAAAACCATCTTCCTGCCGTACCATTTTGCCGGTGTGCTGATGGGCGAATCTCTGGTTGATAAGTATCCAGAAGGGCACGCACCGTTTGTTGTTGGTGAGCCTGGTAACGTGGTAACTAACTACGGATACGACATTGTCACACAGATTCAGGCCACTAAAGATGGACTGTGTAAAGTCACTAAGGCCTGATGAGGAGGAAATGACATGGCTAGAGTAAAATTCTTATGTGATACAGAGCGTTGTATCGATTGTAGTGGCTGCGTTGTCGCCTGTAAGGAAGGAAATCACATTCCTGTCGGTGTAAACCGTCGTCGGGTGATTACCCTTGATCAGGGTAGGCCTGGCGAGAAGTCCATTTCAGTTTCCTGCATGCACTGTGCAGATTCACCATGCAAGGCAGTTTGCCCGGTAAATGCAATTTACCAGCGTGAGGATGGAATTGTTCTGGTGGACAAGAAGACCTGTATCGGTTGTGGTTACTGCTTCATGGCCTGCCCGTTCGGCGCACCGCAGTTCCCTAAGGGACAGGTGTTCGGCGCGCGTGGTGCCATGGACAAGTGTACTTTCTGTGCCGGTGGCCCTGAAGAGACCTTCTCTGCTGAGGAGAAACATCTCTATGGCCAGAACCGTATCGCTGAGGGCAAAGTACCTCTGTGTGCAGGCATGTGTGCTACCAAGGCATTGCTCGCAGGTGACGCGGATGTTGTAGCCGACGTTTACAGAGAGCGCGTATTTCAGCGTGGTTCAGGCGTGAACGCCTGGGGCTGGAATAAAGCATACAAGGGCAAGTAATCCTGTTTGCGGATCGCTGGTCGTTAACGACTGACCATCTCCATTTTCTCGGGGATGGTCAGTTTATAATTTTGCTTAAACAGGAGCATACTATGCAGAAGTTGTGCGCATCTGTGTTTCTGCTTGGAATAATACTTGTGGCAGGCAGCTTGGGAACAGCTGTAGCTCAAGATCTGCAGGCCGCAGGGCTAGCAGGCGGTTCTTCAGCCGATTATTTCGCACAGTTGATCGCCAATATAACCGGCGGTAACTGGCAGGAATATGGTCAACTTTTCACGATGCTGCAGGGTGAGTGGTTCAGCAAGATTTTTCTTGTAGTCATCACAGCTGTACCTGCGGTATTTTTGTTGCATTACCTGATCATTGGTGCAAAGCACTTTGATCACCATGGTGAGCAGATCTACTTTTTCAGTCTGTTTGCCCGTATTGTTCACTTTGTTGCAGCGATTTCCTTTTCACTGCTGGTCATTACCGGCTTGATGATCATTTTCGGATCATTCTTTGGTGGTGGAGTCGTTATCCGGACTGCTCGTTATATTCACCTCATTTCCGCGATCGTTTTTGCGCTTCCGGGTCTGTTGATGTTTATCATGTGGTTCAAGGAAATGCTGCCGCAACTGCATGACATCAAATGGATGTTTATTCTCGGCGGCTACCTGAGCAAAGCGAAAAAGCCGGTTCCTGCTGCGAAGTTCAATGCAGGCCAGAAAATGTATTTCTGGTTCGCCACTTTAGGCGGCGGTATTATGGCATACACCGGTTATATTATCTGGGGTATGGGTGCCAGTGTAGATATGGTGCGTATTTTCGCCATGGTACATAACGTACTCGGTGTAGGCATCGTGGCTTTTTACCTTACCCATTGCTATATGTCTGTCTTCGCAATCGCTGGCTCTCTCGAGTCCATGAAGACCGGTTACAAGCCAAAGGACGAGGTCGATATTCTGCACAGTCTGTACAAGTATTAATATTTTGGGCTGCCTAGTCTTGTCGGGCTGAGCAAGTCCCAAGACAGGCAGGGAATATGAGAAAAGAGTGTGATCCTTCTTCATCGAGAAGGCACGCTCTTTTTTTTGTCTTGAAAAAAACAGAATAGAGAGCGCCGCTTATCTGGTATTGAATTTTGAAAGCTCAGTGACGATCATTTCCAGAGGTGGGCGAACATTGATGTCAGAGACATGGATGGCGCTGATGATGCCGCTTTTGTCAATAAATACCAGGGCCCGTTCTGCTGTGCCGTCTGAACGCAGCAGGCCATATTTACCGGCAACTTCACCATGGGGCCAGAAATCAGACAGTACATCGAACCAGAGTTCACCCATCTGTCGGGTCCAGCTGTAGAGCGTGGGGATATTGTCGACGGTGATACCCAGCAGGATAGCGTCATGCTGCTCGAAGAAAATCCGTGAAATATTGTAGCCGGGCCATTGTCCCGAGCAGATCGGGGTCCACGCCGACGGCACAAACGAGAGGACAACGTTTCTCTGGTTCTTGAATTGGCTGAGGCGGACTTGTTTGCCATCAATGGCGGTGAGGGTGAAATCCGGAGCGGGTTCCCCAGGTGAGACTTTCAAGGTACTGTCGACAGGTTTCAGTACCCCGGGATCATAACCATAATCAGTGAAAGGCTTTGCCTGGATCAAGCTGGAAAACAGCACCAGCGAGATAATATTTACAATTACCTGCAGGAGTTTCGCGGGGCTCGGTAGAACCATGGCTCCTCCGGATCATCTGTAGCCACTTTTACGCAGTAGCTGGTTGAAAAACTCTTCGACAGTGTTGAATCCGCCTGACTGCCTCAGGATGATTGTACACTCTGAGTCATCTGTCTTTCGGCAGGCGATGAAACTTGGTGTTCCTTTCCCTCCAAGCGCATTATAGCTCTGCATATCCAGGTCTGGGAATACCGGGAACTGAATATCGTATGTGCTGCGATAATGACCTACCTCGAAATTGGTATTGTTGGTTCCGATACCTATCATCTTAACACTGAAATCATCAGATGAGAAATCCAGGATTGTCTGAAACAGCTCATTTATCAGGGGAGCTTCTTCTTGACAGAACGGACAGTACATGCTGAAAAACTGTATAAGCAGTACATCCGCGTCAATATTTTTCAGATCAAAAGATTCACCGGGTTGACCGTTTAGGCCAAGGTAGCTTCTGTGATCCGCATCTTCAGGTATGGCAAGCGTAACCGGCGGCAGTTGCTCGCCACTAACGGATTCAGCGGCAACTCCCGAACAAACAGGCAGGATGGTAAGGGTAAATAGTAGAACAAAAGCAACGTATCGTATCATTGAGCCCCCTCCAGAACGACAGCGGGATAGGTGAAAAGGGTCTATGTCCTCAAAGTGTAATATCTGGCTATCGTGATTGAGAGCGAAAACATAGATGGTTAATAAAATTGAGGCGTGCTTTCACGATGTATTGCAGCTTAATGCATGGGCAGGTTCACCGCAAAACTTTTCTGAACGTTCTGTTATTGTCTTATTATGATATCCGCATCGGTTATAGTTTAAAAGTATACTCCGTTGCTGTCGGCAGGAGTCATTTATTGAGTATACGTATCAGAAAGCGAAAAAGTTGTGTAATATGCGTCGTGCTTCTTGTACTGCTCGAGTACCACAATTGACTAAAATTTAAGATAAAAACGTTAGTTTCAGGGATCAGGATATGTCGGCGATAGTAACATTCATAGGGTGGCACGATAGCGATAAAAGTGTGCTGGTTAGTAAGGTCGTACGTCATCTTCGGGAAATGGGTTACAGGGTCGCGGTAATAAAGTCGAGTTGTGAGCCTGGGGTTCAGTTTGATTGTGAAGGCACGGATACCTCGATCTATAAAGAAGCCGGAGCAGACAGTGTAATGTTTGTCGGACCCGACCAGATGGTGCTGCAGACTGTCAATCGGGACCTGTCATTACGCACCCTGGCACATCGTTATTTTCCGGATGCGGATATTGTTATTGGTGAGGGCTTCAAGGCGGCCAGAAAAATTCCTAAGATAGAGGTGGCCAGGAATCCGGAGCAGATGTTGCGTAATGAAGTTCATGGGGTAATTGCCGTGGCTACTGATATTGCGGATATTGGCGGCGACTATATTTTTCGATTGAATGAAAGCCTCGAGATCGCGCAGTTTATAGAGAAACGGTTGCTGTCGGGGCAGGGAAGGGTACTGGATAAAACCGCGCTTCTGGTAAATGGCAACAAAGTGCCGATAAAGGGGTTTGTCCAGGAGGCGCTGGCCGCCACAGTTCACGGCTTTGTCACTTCCCTGAAACTCGTGGATAAAATTAACGAGATCGAGATCCGTATCAAGTTTGACAAATAATATTTTGAGTACTGTCCGATTACCACTAAAACACAGCTTCTTGAAGTGAGGCGTGAAGGGGGGTGAGTTAGGAGTAACAGCTTAAAGATCAAGAAGCTTTCCCTGACAAAGGCATATGTTTTTCTTCTGGAAGTGATCAATTGCCCATCTGCCACGCCTCCGCCCCCTCACCTGTTCAGGCAGAAGATGGTGGGAAGCAGATGATAAAGTGGTTGCAGTGACAAGCCATTGCAATCTGGCCTGAAGGTGCTTGAGCTGAATTATCGATCGAAAGCAGGTGATTCTGTCTTGGGGGCGCCTGCCGCCTTGCTTTCCTCATCCATGATTTGTCTGGTGGCGGCACCGGCAGCTTTGGCGAGCTGTTCGCTATCTTCCTCTTCACCACTTGATTGCGGTATATCCACAATGACTTTTTTATGGGCGTAATGGATACCTTTTGCCCGTAACGCTTCGGTAATCCGTTTATACGCTTCCCGGCGGATGATAAAGTGAGCACCGGGTTTAGCGGTGAATTTCACTCTGATAGTCATTACGGAGTTGCTGATTTCACGCACGCCCTGGGATTTCACAGGACGAATGAAATCCTCGGCAAACTCCTCTTCCTGGAGCATAGCCTGACCCACTTTCTTTATAACTTTTCGGATCTGGTCGATATCGGCATCATAGGGGAAATCAAGGTTAAACTTAACGACAATCCCGCCGCGCATGTAGTTGGTTATTGCCCCGAGTTCACTGTGGGGGACAATCTGCAACATGCCGCGATGGTGTCTCAACATCACGTTGCGCAGGCTGATATTTTCAACAGTACCGGAAATACCACCAGCTTCCACATATTCTCCAACCCGAAAGGCGTCGTCCAGTAGATAGAAAAAGCCTGAGAACATATCGGCCACGAGTTTTTGTGCACCAAAGCCGACGGCCAGACCGACAACACCGGCACCAGCCAGTAACGGGCCAATGTCCACACCTGTGGATGAAAGGATTGTCATGGTCACCATCACCATAAGTACTGTGCCGAGAAACCTGCGAATCATCGGCAACAGGGTGTATGAGCGGCCGCGGGCAGAAGCTGAGCCCCACTCATCCTGCTCTTCCTCGTTTTTTTCGTCCTCCTCCGGGATCGACTCCTGGATTTTTCGTTCAATCCAGTTGCTGATAAATTTCCAGAACATCAGGGCCAGAGTCATCACGATCAGTGCATCGAATACCACTGAGGAGAGGTTGGAAAAAATGGGTATTTTAATATTCCAGAGGGTGGCGACCCAGATTACCAGCGACCCAACAAGACCGACCCTGGAAATCGCCAGTGCTCTCAGGTAGGTTTTTTTGCCCTTTTCACGTTTTTCCAGTTCCTCGTCATCCACATCCTCTTCCTGGTCGTAATGTTCCTGGTGGATTTTCAGTGTATCGACCGCGTAGAGGACGATCCACTGCAGGAGCTTGTCACTCAACATCCAGATTGGGACAACAAAAAAACTGAGAATGAACGCGCCCTTACTGCGGTGAGTGGGATCTATCAAATCGTTGAAAAGCAGCAACCAGAGGACAAATAAATATGCCAGAGCCAGCAGGTGCCACATTGAGGCAAACTGCTGGCGTCCCCAGCTGATTGAATCACCACTCGCCGTTGAGCCGGCAATGATCTGCTCTCTAACCCTGTTCTTAAAGATCAGGACCGCAACCGCAGCGGCGATCAACAATATTGAGGCAAGGACCAGCATGATCAATGCAATGGTGGTGCTATGCGCTCCCAGTCGCTTGAGCGTGACAGCAAGCATCACCCCCAGGGTAAGATAGGCTGCAGCCCCGCTGAAAAGCCGGTGCATCGAACCTGCTATTTTACAATCTAAAGGTACAATGCGCAGATGTTCAGATGAAGGGGAGAATATGAGTCTCGAAACAATTGCAACCAAACGGATCATGATGATTGACAGTAGAACTGCCAGAAATAAGAGCTGGACAAGAGGAGAATCAGTCCAGATAAAGGCAAGATAGGAAAAATACGCGGCAACGGAGAAGATAAATAGTGAGAGCAGCGTCGGAACTTCGTTGATAATCGCGGAAACAATTTTTTCAGAGGCACTCTGGTTCTCTTGAAATTCAGCCCTTTTGTTGAAGAGTTTCCATAAAACTATGCGATTGAAGACGAGTTCTGTAAGCAGGCCGATACCTATGAAAAAAAGTACCCACAGAAAGTTTTTGAGGGCACCAGTGTGGGTGCCGTATGGACAAAGTTTGATAAAGGCTTTTTTAAGGTCAGGGATTACCTGGGGAATATGGCTGAAAAGTTGACGTACGTGTTGCTCAGATGTGTCGGATTGGGAACTTAAGCTATACAGAATTTTGCCCAGGAATATGTCAGGTCCGGTTGTGTCGGCAGAGCTTTCCAGGGCAGTACTGTCTTTTTTTAGTTCATCAATGAGCAGACGGCGAACCTGTTCATCGCTGAGTCCGGATAGTAAGGTATGAATATCTGCTTCCGATGAAGGTGCATTTTGCGGAGTTTCCTGGGCGATACTATACCAGGCATCTGACAAGAGCGGCTGGAAGAGGATAATGGCGAAGATAACGAAAGTTGCAACGATGAGCTGATGTGCAGGCAGAGCACACCTCGAAAACGATAATTGCATGATCCCTCCAGGAGACAGGTGTTAATGTCTGAATTCCGTTACTGCTGGTATAAATTATATGGCAAGAAAACAATAAATCCTAATTAGAGAGACAGATTATCACAGTGGGGGAGAGTTTCCCTGGCAGGCATGGACTGCCAGCCAGGGAATGCGAAATTCAAAGAGGTCGACCGTGCCCGGTCAGCTCTAAAATCGTTTTTCGAAGTATGGTTTCAGCACTTCAGGGATGGCGACAGAGCCGTCTTCCTGCTGGTATGTCTCTAGAATCGCCAGTAGTGTTCTACCCACTGCCAGGCCGGAACCGTTTAAGGTGTGAACGAGTTTGGACTTCTTCTGCCCCTCGGGACGATACCGGATAGAACCGCGTCGGGCCTGGAAGTCGAGGGTGTTGGAGCAGGAGGATATCTCGCGATATGCCTGCTGCCCAGGCAACCATACTTCAATGTCATAGGTCTTGGTGGCCGAGAAGCCGAGATCGCCGGAACACAGGGTGACCACACGGTAATGAAGACCGAGCATCTGTAGCACTGTTTCAGCTTCCCTGGTCAGATCTTCCAGAGCATCCATTGAAGTCTCAGGGGTGGTTATTTTAACAAGCTCAACCTTCTCAAACTGATGCTGACGTATCAGGCCGCGGGTATCGCGACCGTGGGAGCCAGCCTCAGAACGAAAACACGGTGTGTAGGCGGTATAGTTGAGCGGAAGGTCCTTTTCGTCGATGGTCTCATCGCGGTGGATGTTGGTTATGGGTACTTCCGCGGTTGGTATCAGGTAGAGATCCCATTCAGCGATCTTGAAGAGATCTTCCTCAAACTTCGGCAATTGACCAGTGGCGGTCATGGTCGGAGTGTTGACCAGAAACGGGGGCATAAACTCAGTGTAACCATGCTTCTGGGTATGCAGATCGAGCATGAAATTCACCAGAGCTCTGGAGAGTCTGGAGGCAAAACCGCTCAGCAGCGCAAAGCGGGATCCTGAGAGTTTGGCCGCGCGCTCAAAGTCGAGAACGTTGAGATTCTCCCCGACTTCCCAGTGTGGTTTGGGCTCAAATGAATACTCCCTTTTGGTTCCCCAGGTGCGAACTTCGATGTTATCGCTTTCATCGTTGCCGACGGGAACAGAGTCATGACAGAGGTTGGGAATCGCCATGACGATGGTTTGCAGTTTTTCCTGAATTTCCGCCAACTCAGTATCGAGTTCCTTGATCTTCTGACCGATGTCCCGCATCTCGATGATCATTGGCTCAGCCTGGGACTTTTCTTCGTCCGAGCCCTGCTTCAGGCGTGCTATCTCTTTGGAAGCGACGTTTCTCTTATTTTTTAAGCTTTCAACCTCGCCCAGAATCTGCAGTCTGCGCTGGTCAATTTCCATAAAGGTATCAAGCGGAGTCGTGTCCGCACCGCGAAGGGCGGTTTTTTCCTTTACAAGCTCTATGTTTTCTCGAATAAATCGTAGTTCAAGCATGATGTTTTCGTGGAGCTGAAGTTGAAATTTTACAATATGTGTACAGGATATACATAACCTATGGTAAGTACATCCATGTTTATCATGGCTGGTATCTGAAAGCAACCTCAATCAAATTGCATTTCACTCCTGCTTCTGATATTTTGAGAGGTTGTAATTCCGGGAGGAACTGAGGCTTTTATTCAGTTACGTTCTCATTAAATCGTAATATCCACAGAGTAGTATTTCAGCAGATGGTCGATCAAAATAAGCTCGCTATATTCATTTTAGCATTACAAAAATCAGTTCATCGCCTCGGAATATCACTGTTTCTTTTGACACTTGTGATTTTTTTCCTCTCCCCTGAACTGTTGAAAGCGGTTCAGGAGCATCTTTCCGAGAAATTATATTTCTTTTCAGTGGCAGGTCCTTTTCTCTCCCATGTGAAATTGTCACTTTTTGGGGCTGTTTTTCTGCTCATGCCCTGGTTTCTAACAGTTCTCTGGAGTGCCATGGGCAAACCGTTTAAGATGGGCAAAGGGCAGATCTTTTTCTTTGTCTTTTTCACCTGTATATTGTTTTATGTAGGAACTATTTTTTGTTATTTCGTGACTTTACCTCTTGGCATAAAATTCCTGCTCGGGTTCGGTTCAGCAGAATTGCAACCGGTCATATCAATAAGTCGCTTCGTTACATTCGTTACGATTTTCGTTCTTGCCTTCGGCCTGGCGTTTGAATTGCCCATTTTCATGGTTTTCATGGGCAGGGTTGGTATCTGTACCAGGAAATTTTTTGAGAGAAACAGACGGTTTGCCGTGTTGGGAATTGCAATTATTGCCGCACTTATTACCCCGACCCCCGACATTATCAATATGGGCCTCATGGGAGGGCCGCTCTATTTCCTGTATGAGGCGGGCATTATAATTCTGAGGGTTATGCGGATTCAGTAGCCGACTCCCCTTAGCCGAATTCAATTAACTGATAATTGTGGAGTTGCAGTAACGCCGCTGTAACTCCTGTGTTGCCATGCACCGCGCACGACGGAGAGCGTGATTTCAATACGATTCTGTCGACTGCAAGACGTCTGGCCAGATCGAGTACCTGTTCTGCGCCCCGGATAAAATTGTCTGAGACGTTTTCACCATCTTCAGTAATCACCCTGGCATTTCCCTGAAGAACATCATGTCCATTTCCTTCGCACAACATCGCTTTGGGACGAGGAGTCGCAAGTCCGCCAAGTTGTTCAGGGCAGACTGGTATCCAGTTTGTCCCCTCGAGAAATTCAATACATTTCTGGTCAGGGCTGATCGCGCCGTCGTAGCGGGTGCAGAGGCCAATAAGGCAACTGCTGACAAGATAGGTGGTTTTCTTTTTAATATGAGAGTCTTGCATTATAGAACGTATCAGGGCATTCTGTTTGTGATTGTGATGAAGTTTCATTAATAAACGCTGAATATAACAGTCTTCACTACCTAAATCCAATACCTCAGTCAGGATGAGTCTTTAGGGAGCTCGGTTCGTCACTGTTCAAACATTGACTCTGTTGATATACACAGAATCTTTGATAAGTAGATAATCCACCGAGATTCCATAGTACACGAATATATGAAACGAAACCCAGTTAACAGGAAGTCTCCGCCCTATTTACAGAACAGTCAATTGAAGAAAATGGCTGTGGTAATGACACTTTTTGCCTTGTTGTGGATAGTGTTTGCCCCTCAATCAGGCGTTATGGCGCTGCTTAAGAAAAGAGCCGAAGTAAAGAATCTGGAGTCTGAAACCGAGGCCATTGCCAGGGAGAACAAGAGAATGGAAGCGGAGATCGGGCGGCTTGAAAATGACAGGGTATACCTGGAAGAGGTGGCACGACGCGATTACGACATGCTGAAACCAAATGAGCGGGTATATGATTTCTCAAAACCCGCCCAGGCAAAAAAGAGGTGAGACTCCCCACGGGAGCACAGTACAGAACATTAACCTCAGGTAAATCCTCCCCTTGCGGTGCATCCGGCGCCGGGCAGAGCGGTACCCTTGCTCTTTGAGTGAAAACTTCCAGCGGAAAGGTTCTTTCTGATATTGGCGCTGTTACAGCTTTTGCATGTCACGTCTTTGGCTGCATCGGCGTTGCGCACGATTACCTCAAATACGTTGTTGCAGTCGAGACATTCAAACTCATACATCGGCATTTGCTTCTCCTGTCTGTACGAAATTCCGGAAATAGTAACCATATTTCCTGTTAAAGTCAGTTAACCCGACGTTCATGTGCTTTCTGATTCAATAATCGAGATATCAAGGGAATAGCGATATAATCTGCCGCACATACCTGATCACTGAGCGTATGGGGGCAGTTGTCGTATCCTCGAATGGCTAAAATAAGATTTACAGTTACAGAGTGCATATTGTCGCCCTGAAAAGCACCACAAATTGAAACGTAAGTGTGATAGGTTTCAATAGGGTGCGAAAATTGTGCAAGTAATCACGAAATCTTTGGCTTAAGTATAGGTATTGCTTGAAAAGAGAGCAAGGACACCGGAAGGAATTGTTGGCGGAAGCAATGGAGATGAAGATTGGGTTTCTGTTTCAGGGCACTGAACAATGCCCTGAAACAGACAACGATGGGAAATTAATCAAGCAGTGAGGTGAAGATCTCACACTCTCTACAAACACTCAGCTTACTTTTATTGGTAGCGTCCTGGGTGCATTCGCAGAGGGTGCCGCAGAGGAACCAGCAAAGATGACCTGACTGATATTCATATGCCGGACACTGCTCCTTCACATCACACTGTTTTTTATCCCAGCACGGTGTAAGGTGGTTGTTGCGGCCTCGTTGATGGATAAGCAGGAAGTAAAGCTGGCGTTCGATATGGGTCGGAATGGTCCGCCAGCCCTGTTCATAGCTGTGTATCGTTTTTAGTGACATTCCCAACAATTCGGAGAGTTGCTTTTGGGTCTTGGCGAGTTTTTTGCGAGACTTCCTGAATTCCTGTTTGTCCATGTCATTGTCCTTGTATTGCTTGTGATGGGGTTTCTGCCCGGAGGAACCAAAACTGCAAACTTGAGGAGCAGGTCATAACAATTACAACCACAGCGTGTCACATCACGTTAGCATATGCTCATAAAAAATGCTTCTCTTTTTGTAGTACTTTTGTAAAAAAAGCATGGAATTGCTACTGTGTAGTAGCGGTCATCTGTAGTACCTTGTAGTGAGTGGCGCCGGTAAACACAGTGTGGTAAAGTAACAGTCAACTTGTGGTAGTCAATGCACCTATCAATCTTCGTATTTAAATAAAATTTCATGTCAGATCACTTTTCCATTGTTCGGGATATTCAGGCGACGCTTAAATATCACAGCCTGCTCGGTATCGAGAATTATCCCGCCGGTGATGATGTCCGGAAATTTCTGAATACCAGGGTTGTATCTCCAGCTTTGGCAGAAGAGATGCGACCTCAGGCTGTGGTTAGCAAGCCGGTTCGCCCCGGCGTAACAGGGATAGAAACTCCCTCGCCCGCACCGTCACTTCGAGTTGACAACAGGACAGCCGAGCAGAAGGGGGCATTGCTTGAAGAAATTGCGGTTGAGGTCAAAAACTGTAAGCGGTGCGGCTTGGGTGAAAAGAGGATTGTGGCGGTTCCCGGTAGCGGCAAGCCAAAGGTGCGTATTGCAATAGTAGGTGACTGGCTGGCGGTGGAGAATCCGGATAATCTGGTCAGTAATACGCTGTTTGGCATAGAGCAGGACAGGATGCTTGGCAAGATGATGGGCGCTATCACCATAAAGCCCGAGGACGTATTTATAACCAATGTGATTAAATGCGGCATTGCCAGGTCTGAGCAACCGAAGGCGGAGCATGCCCGTGCCTGCTTTGGTTATCTGCAGCGCCAGGTTATGGCGGTAGAACCTGAAGTGATTTTCTCCATGGGGGTTATAGCGACCAAAGCACTGCTCAACCGTTCTGAGTCTCTTTCCCGGTTACGTGGCAGATTGCACAGCTACCAGCTGGGCGAGGGGAAACGCATTCCCCTGATAGCAACCTATCATCCTACATATTTACTGCAGAATCCCGAGATGAAACGCGCGACCTGGGTTGATCTGCAAATGCTGGCGCGTCAATTAGGCATTGACCTCTCATGATCAGGTTGCTGCTGACCGGGGTTGAGTATTGTTGTCCAAAAGCGCGGTTGTTAACGCAATAGAATGAGGCCTCGCTTTCCCAGTTCCCGTAGAAAGGTCGTTACCGATAATTCCGCTTCCTGCATTGACATTGTTGAGGATTCTGCGAAATCCCTGATAAGTTCCGCAACCGATTTTTCACCATCGATGGCTGCCCATACCTGGCTGCCAAGACCATCCAATTGTAGTTTTCTGGTTAATTTCTGTTGATTTGCACCGTTGAAGCGGTTGAAAATTGCTTGTAACAGTGGCTTGGCAACAAAGGGGTATTCGACCAGAATATCACCGTTTTCCTGTTTAACCCACTGGGCCTGGGGCATAATTACCGGAACACAGGCCAGCGCCTCGGATCTGCTCGGTTTAGGGGGACTCTGAGGCTTTGTGCTCTTTCCGGGAGTCAATAATTTCATATTTATCGCAAAGTCTGTGGACCTTTTCGAGGTCTATGGGGTGGCTGCTTTCTGCAATCACAGAGAGGAGGCGGTTAGAGCCTTCATCATGCCAGATTCGACCCCAGCGAAATGGATGCTGTCGCTTCAATCTCTTCAACATTTGCTGGGTGAGCGGTGGAGAACTTATACACTCATAAAGATGAGATGATTCGTAGAGCCCCTGGTACTCAGAATCTTTACCCAGAAGATTGGTGAGTAATTGAGATATAGAGCCTTGTTGTAATCTCTGCCTGGCTGGGGCTAGGCGGCAGAAATGAAGCTGCATATCGTTTTCCTGAAAAGTCAGCCGGGTCAGGCCAGCCTGAAAGGAGTGAGCTGACATCCTGCAGGAGGCAGGCAGGGTTAATTTGATGTCCTGAATTGACCAATAACTTGAGTCGCTCGCGTCGGCGTCGGCATCATCTTGGTGGCAACGGATTGAGGCGAGAGCAGAGACGAGTGCGTTCAGGCCGATAGTCGGGTGATTGTATAACTGGCCGATCACGATAGTATCACAATCCGGGCAACGCCAGAGTACACCATTGATTTTTTGTTCACTATCCTGACACTGAGGTCCAGCTGTTGCTGCCCAGCTGAACGCTATACAGCCTGTCTGGGAGGCAAGCCGGGCAAGCTCATCCGGCACATCTACTTTATCCACTGGGCATCCCGAGCGTTTACCAAGAACGTTCTGGATAGAGAGAAACACATCGGAAAGGTCGCGTCTGCCATTGTCTTTTTCCCAGCGTAAGTCAATGAGCGGCTTGAAGTTTTGTTCAATGAGCAGGTTCCTGTCACCTGATACGATGGTTTCCCAGCCACTGGGAAGTTCAAGCTGGATATTGTTCCAGCCAATTCGCCGGATTGGCTCGGTGGTATCGAATGTCAGCATGATGTTATAAAAAAAACGATGGTTAATTTTTTTAGTCTGGGATCATAAATTTCCAGTCTGGCTTTTTTATCTCTTCAATACGCTCCCGGTCGTGGTCGTTTCTCATTTCCTCGCATTTCCTGTTGAAGCAAAGTCGCTCTTCCTCGAGTAGTTGTGGAAAGGAAATCTTAACCATGTTACCAGTGGTCTCGTTGGGGTTACGAAGGTTGTGTTGCAGAACCAGGCTGACAGATCTGTCCTGACTGTCTGTAAAATACCATTTCCAGTTCCTGAGAATGCCAAACGAATCGCCTTTCCATTCGTCCGGGGGCCCAAATTTGGCCTTGAACTTTTGCAGAAGAGTTTCATAAAAGTCCTGGCTTGAATCGACGTACTTCATTTGTATTTTGAGGATCTGCCTGTTGTATTTGCAGGTCCCGTAGCTGAGGACACCTTTACGAAACCCTCTCCAGTCGGTAACGACTGTCTCCTGGAGGTAATTGGTCTCCATCAGGTCCGGGTAGTTGTCAATATTATTACCGAGGGCAAAGCCGCCAACCCCGAGTGGTACCTCAGATGTTGCAAGCGATGCACCAGAGTAAGAAAGGGTGAAGATCGTCAGCGTTGATAAAAGGGTCAGTATATAGAGTTTTGACATAATCACTCCTGCAGGCTCGTTAAGGCTATATGTGGATAAGAGCGGTAAGAAATGTGCTGCCCATTGATGAAGTTGGTGCGAGATTAGGATGAGATATAATCAAATGGGCTTGAATCTGCTGTATTTCCAGAGCTCTATATCAAATATGCTCATATCGGACCATCATGTCAAGACAATGTATTGTGGCTGTAAATCGAACAATGAATGAAGGGGCACAACCTGTTCAGTCGGTTCACCTGGCTGCTGCAGGCCCCGGACAACGGTGGAGAGCAGCTAGTACGCCATATAGTTGAGGGATTTCATGATAAGGGCGAAACCCATGGCGAACATGCCGGATAGCCCCATGCCACATGAAAACCCTGCAAGGAGCACCGGTGCATACTGACGCCACATCGGCCCGAATTTTTTCAGGAAAAAATATCTTCCCAGCAGAGCGCCGGCGACTTCAAGGACCATACCGTGAGGAGTTGATTGGCCAAGGCCACGCACTACACCGTAAATGAGCAGTATAGGAAGTCCCAGAAAACTGAGCATCATATACATCAGCAGACCAAAGCCAAGACCGGTAAAGATGGTTGAGCCGTCCAGCGCCTGGTAGAACATGGAGTTGCCTTCCAGGGTGGAGGTCTGCATCAGTAAAGTATTCAGGGCTTGGAGATGCCAGAGTTCCTGGGCGAAAGGATAGCTGGCAGATGGGATGGGAGCCAGTCGCCAGATAAACTGGGAAAACATCAGGCTGGCGATCATCACCACAGGGAAAACCAGCAGCTCTGCTTTGATGATTCCACGGATCGAGGTACCGGTCAGTTCTATCTGCCTGAATTGTACGGTTGCTTCACCGTAATTGTGGATAGGGATAGGGGCGTACCAGATCTCGATGCCCTGATAGCCGAAAAAACGTGCCCCGGCAATGAAACTCGCCTCTCGTACCAGTGGCAGGCTGACAAACTGGCCGGCTATTCCTTCCATGCGTGCGGTTATGTAACTGATTATCGGGGTGTAGATAAAGCCATAGGCAAGGAAGAAAATCCAGGGGAATGACGGTACCAGCCAGACACAGAGCCCAACGTAGGCTAGGGTGGAAAATAGATAGATAGCGATGGATATCCAGAAGTTGAAATCCCCCCTCCCCGGAGGCGGGTTGAAAAGATCGTGCAGTGAACCGCGCTGGTCTTTGCCGGCTCTGAACGAGCGGACAACCGACCAGACACCGATGCAGCCAATCGCAAGGCCCAGACCGATGCCGAAGCTCATATAAAAATCAAAATTATTGGCAAATACGGTGTCTACCGTGGCCATGCCCGGATGCCATCGTTCAAGAATGCCCCATGAATAGAGGAGCGGGTTGAGAATGATGGTAATTATCAAACCGATAAGCCCGCCAATTACTGCCCAGAAGGGGAGAACCATGCCTACGAACATGAGGCCGAGGTCGAGCTGCAGCCCCGTTGCCACTGCGGGAAGGAAGCCTTCGGTGTAACTGGTCAGTTCTATCCAGGGGATGGGAATCAGTCGGATCTGTTCTGTGAAAATGAGTCCGGTGATGATGGGCAGCACCACATAGATGCTCCCGAAAATAAGTCCAATCATTCCGCCGATGGAAAATACCCGCCATTTCCAGCTTTTTTCACGCTCTTCTGTCGACTCGGCCAGCGCCATTGTGCCGAGAGCGGCAACAGGTGCCATTGGAAAAGGCAGCCGTTCCACATCCGAAGTTATCCTGTACAACGCGTAACCGAGACCAAAGTGATCGATGCGCTGAATGATCTGGGAGCCGACCAACAGCAATATAGGGATCAGCCAGTCACGATGGAAAAAGGTCCGCTCAACCATGGAGGCAGAGTCAGCGCCCGGTGCCACCCAGGTGGGAATGAACTCGGTGACTCCGAGCATGCGTGATGCATCAGATTGAACCAGGTACTGGTTCCATAGCAAACCGGAAAAAGGGGAGGCAAGTGCGGCACCTGCCATATAATAAAGCAGGAAAATTTCCTGTTGTTTAAGGTCGGAGTGGGCACGCTTAGCGATTTCGGCAAAGAGTATGATGGTAACCCAGCGGGCGGCAGGACCAATACCCTGGCCGATGACAAGCTGCAGGTACATGGAACCGGGCATCATCAGGAAGCCGATGAAGATGGCGCCGATGATGGTCTTCCAGTCAAAACCCTCCTCAAAGTGGGTTGGCGGTGGAAGCAGATCCCGATATTCTTTTAATTCCTTGTCATCATACATGGTCGCGTAATTGTATTATTTAAAGCTAATCGGGCAGCACCTTGTAGCTGGTACCGGTATACAGGCCGACAATAGCCCAGCCCCCGCCCATCAGGAAGTCTCCGATAATCAGGCCAATGAAGAAGAACTGCAGCTTTCGAAACAGGTGTATCCCGCCATAGCGCATGCAGAGGGCATTGCATGCCCAGCCAATAAAAAAGCTGACCCAGAGGATACGCATCGCTGAGCTATATGCGGTAAGGTAGCCGATGGGGTGAATTGGCCACCAGTAGAGCCGGTGGTAGCAGACAACCAGCACCAGCATGATGAGCGCACCGATCAAGGCGAAGATAAAGACCCAGGTTCCGGACTCCACTGGTGCGGAGATGAGTCTGTTAATGTTTTCAAAAACCGCCAGTGTCGTCCGATTTGCCCATTCGAGCTGGAGCTCCCTGATGCCGAATCGATAGCAGAGCAGCATCATGGCAACTACTGAGGCAACGGTGCTGAGTAGTATGGTCAATACAAGTGAACCGAAGAGTATGAATGCCGGTTGACGATTCTGATGAATACTCCTGCCATGAACCAGGGAGGGCATGAGGGATTCGCGTAAGTCGACAAAAAGAGCTTTCTGGCTCATGCCGGCCAGTAGACCTCCGGTGCCGGCAAAGAGCTTGGTACCGAACAGGGCAATGAGGCCATCCATGGGAGCGGCGGTCAGGGTAAAATAGGCCAGACCACCCTGGCAGATAATGCGGGCTGCGACCAGGCTGATCATGAAGAATGCGCCAACCAGCAGACCCGCGGTGACGACGTTCATCCCCAACCAGACGTACCAGGCTATTATGCCGGCTCCTCCCAGAAAAAGTCCCCAAAACGATAAGCGGACATCAAACCACTCGGAGCGAACGGCTGATGGTGGCATCAGCAGGAATGATTGTTTGGTTACCGTCAACAGGTGATGACGGGCAAGCCAGACCAGAAACAGAAAAAACACTCCATAGGCACCGATCATCTGCATTTCTTCCGGGCGTGTCAGGGTTGGGCCAAAGGTAATGCCGAGTTCCGATTGAGGGATGGAGTAGCCGAGCAGGTTCAGCACTCCAAAGAACAGCCCGCCAATCAGAAAAAAGAACCAGAAAGAGAAAGAGATCTGGCGGGAGGTGAGAAAGGCGAAGCCTATGAAGGCAGGATAAAAATAGAGTTTGAGTTTACTGAATCCAACCAGCAGACCGCTTTCTGCTATATAGGGTGCAGCCAGCAGTAAGGTTGGTATCGGAGGGATAGTTGGATAATAAACACTGAGGCCATTGATGAGATGCAGGAACACTGGCAGGCTGATGCCGGCGATCAGGAACTTATTGAAAAAGAGCGCACCAAATTCATTGTTGTCCAGGGCGCTGCTGATGGTTTGTGGTACCTTGAGCAATGGAAAATTCATACGCTCATTGTGGATCCATTGTCGTGAAATGAGATTCACCAGGCAAATCATGACTCCGTAACTGAGAAAGATAAACACACTCCAGAGTAACAAGGGCTTCAACCAGTCTACCCAGGGAATCTGCCCGGCAAGTTCAAACCATCCCATACCACGGCCACCCGGAATACCCGTGTATAGGAGCTCTATGGATTCAGGATCGGTGGGGCTGAGCGCTGGTGGAAGCAGCGGATGAAGTGTCTGTTGCCAGCGGTTGCCCAGGGTGGCGTAATGATACGGTGCGGTCAAATTGATTAAAAATGTCCGTGCCAGGCCTGTGTAGGCTATTCCGGAGCCGATAACCATCTGCATCCAGACGATGAGCAACTCCACACCGGTGAGAATTTGCAGTGATGAGTGGATCTTGCCGAGCAGGTAGACGAGAAGAGACAGCAGAAGGAAAACAAAAAAGGGTGCGAGGGGGAAGTGCCCGCCGCCTAATGGAGTAGCCTGGAGGTAAATGTTATTGAACGGGGTAATGGCGCAAATGCCGATAGCCATGACAAGCCCGAGCAATGGCGCCCGAAACCTGATAGGGAGAGCATCTCTGGCTGTGGAATTTTCGCTCATTCAGGCGGTCTCCATGGTGATGTGTGCTCCCTCGGTTCCAGACTCTTTTCCCGCTGAAACGAGTTGGAATGCTGCGGCAAGATCAGCATGCTCTTCAGGGGTAAGGGATCGCCAGACCAACAACTGTTTGCGCAGATCATTAAGGAATACAGTGTTAATCCTGCGCCAGATTTGGGCTTCTCCGGATTTACGCTTGAGAGTTACTTTGATGGACAGATACTCACGTCCCTCCTGGGCTGGACAGAATTGAACATCAACAAGTTGCATTATGCCAAAATCAAAAGGTGCAAGCCAGACGTTGGCGCGCAGGTGCAGGCATAGAAGTTCACTCGGTTTTGATGAATTGTCTACCATCTGGCGCAGTTCGTCCAGGGTTGAACAGCTGAAAATGACATCTACAGGGCCGGTTGAGAAAATGCCGTGTGAGATATCCTGATGCCCTGTGAAATATTCGTGAATGAAGCCGCCAATACTTTCATGTTCATGATATTTCATGAGAAATGGTAATGTTACGGAGATGGTGTTATTGACAGGTTGGGGCAAGGTAAAGGTGCGTTCTACGTCGGGTATCGCTATTCGCGAAGCAACTTTGGCAGGGTAGATAACTGAGACCAGAACCACCAGAATTACCAGGGCCATGGCAGCAACACCGGCCAGCGATGAATAATTGACCGTTATGCCCTGCCAGAGTGTGGTGTGTGATAAGAGGAATGCAGAGACTTGAGCTATCACATAGCCGAGTACGACGGAGATTACTGCCAGGGCAATAGCCTCAGCCACAAACAGAAACGCTACGTGCGAGGGTGCAAGGCCGACGGAAGTATAGATTGCTATTTCGTTTTTTCGTTCGTAAACAGAGCTGATCATGGTGTTCAGTACGATCAGCACGGAGATGAGAAGCGGTACAATGATATTGGGAACACCACTGTAATTGATGGTATCACTGACGTTGTAGAGAAAGACTCCGTCGTTCTCACCGGTGAAAATGGCCAGGCTGAAACGGTCAGACAGCTCTTTTGCCAGTTTGTCTATCGCCTCGCCGGACTCTGGCTTAACTGCGATACTCTTTAAGCTGCCGCCTGCAGCCAGGAGGGAATTCGCAGGGATAATGGCGACCTGGCTCGCTGGAATATGGGTATATCGGCTTTGAAAGAGCCTGATGTCTTCACCGGATTCAAGCGCTTCCTGCTCTGTTTCTGTGGTTGTTGCCCCGGCTTCCTGGGGGAACGTGACCGGAGTCAGGGGCTCACCATTGAGGTCTATGGCCTTTTCAAGTTTTTCTGCCGAAAAGGTGCCGACAACGGTAAAGTCTGCCCCCCAGAGTTTAACCTTGTATGTCAGCTTGTCTCTCATGACAGACGGATCGATCCCGAGCCGCCTGGCGGTATCATCTTCAAGTAAAATTACAGAGTTGTCATCATCGGTGAACCATCTGCCACTGGTAAGGATGTAATCCAGGCCGGTCACCGAAGGTTCCTGGGCGGTAAGGCCTATTAATCCCTGTATGGATGCGTCTCGTCCATCACGGACCAGGGGGGCATGGATGGTTTGTGATGGGTTACCCGCCTCAAGCCATACGCGGGTGGCAGGTTGCTCGATCGATTTCATCGAGTTGACCAGGATGTCAGTGGCCTGTGGCGGCAGACTTGCCCAGTTCAGCTTTTTGAGCAGCAATCCCTGGTACGGTGCCTGTGGCTGGAGCTGGAGCCTGTTTTCTTCACGATTGGATTTGATGGTGGTAAAGCTCATTATGGTGAAGGTGAGAATAATCAGGGTGGTGCAGGTAAGAATAGTCCTGAGTCTTCTCCTCCTGAGATTGGAGACGCCGAGGAAGAATGCCGCCACAAATGCTTTCCAGCGACTGATCTCATCCGGTCGTTTATGGGTGGACCGCTGCTGCAGCAGTGCCATCTCTTTTTCGAACCGAAAGAAGATGATAAGGGTGACCATAAGTGACAGGCCTATTATAAAAAAGGCGAGTATTACCACAAGTGGGCTGTAGGTGAGCTGAAAGGCCGGGTGTACCTGGTAAATAATGGCAATCAGGACGATGAGAATACCACTGAACCCGAGTATTCGTTTATAGATATTATTGAAGTTAAAAAGAAAACGCTCCATGCAAAAAGCGAAGGGAATAAAGAGAGCGATGTAGAACAGTACTCCGAATAATACGTCTTTCTGGCTTTTTTCAATCTGGGAATATACACGGGAAGCAATGGCCAGAGATTCAGAGGCTTTTTCTCTGCCGATGGAGTAGTTGAGTGCGGCAAAACCATTTTGGCTGGTTTTGAGGGCCTCGATGCCCCTTTGCTCCAGTCCATTGATTTTTTCATCAAATATACCGTGGGATTCGAGGTTTCTTATTCTTGGCTGCAAGAGTGACCAGGCATCGTGGGCGGCATGGAGCGTGGTGTTGGGAAGTTTGCTGTAGTCATTGACAGGGTACCCTAACCCCAGAGGCCGATCCTCAGTGCCATTGGTGAGAATCATTTTGGTGGTAAGGATGGTATCTGAAAGCGTCATCTTGAGCAGGGCGCCAGGCTCGAGATAAATTGAGGCGATGTTTGATTTTCTGGTATCGATTCGACTATACCAGAAATGCTGTGGTGGCGCGTCACGACGACCGTCGTAGAGTTGCAATTTCGTCATGTACTGAAAATTGCGAGGCTCAAGCAAGTCGAAGAATGTTGTTTCCCGGCTATTGAACATGACCAGGTCGGTACGCATCGATTTTCTGAGCATTTTCAGACGATAATTGTTCTTGCCGGTCGTGTTTTTATCGATAGCCCAGATAACGCTACCACTCTTGGGATCGAATTTGTAGCCTTCGATGATCAGCTTGTCAAAGACGTTCTTTTTGTCGGCGAGACCACGAATCTGAAATTGCCCGCGACCATCAACGGTGGCGTAGAAACGATTGAGCCCCTGATAGGCGAGGATGGTCGTTCCGGCCGCGGGAAAATCGGCAAATAACTCGCCTTGCAGCAGCAGGTTTGTCCTGGCGGTGGCATCCGCCAGCCCATCTCTTGGCAACCTGCCGGAGTTTAGGGTTGGAGCCCTGGCCAGGCCGTAAACGAGATCGGCCACCAGTGCTGCCTGGTTGGAACCGTTGGTCAGGTCGACTTTGTCCACTGTATCCCATGGCGTGCCCCATGATAATCGACCGTCACCGACGGTCACCAGACTGATGCCTATAAATCCGGCGAGGGAGCTTACTTCACCTCCAAGCTGCGGGTTGTCAAGAAACCAGGAGTCCCAAGGTCTCAGCCGTCCCGGGCGCAAGGTGTCATAATAGTTGTAGCTGGCGGGGGACGCTTCGCCGGCTTCCTTGAGTACATCGGCGATGGTTGAATAGATTCCCGTGCGATTGATGGTTGGTTTAAGCTTATAGAGCCAGCCGCGATGAAACCCGCCAACTCCGCTACCATGACTCGAGAGATGCAGGCTGACAACTGCGGCAATATCAAATCCCCTGACCGTCTGCCTGAAGCGGGTGGCGCTGATGAGGTTCTGGTATTGAATGTTCAGCTGAGAGAGTAGTTCCTGGTTATCGGAGAGTGCATCCGGAATAATGGATTGAAGAGTTTCTTCACCACCTGTGTCAAGATCATGAAATGTTTCGGCCCAGCTCAATTGCCTGAGTGCAAAACGTGTGGTGGCCTGCGTGGCTATCTCTGATCGGTATTTCTCACGATCTCCGGCTAAACGCAATTGCATAAGATCGCGAGAGATAGTGTCAATCTGATACTTGAGGTGTTTATTGATGATCTGGGCCAGCACCTTATCTCGTTCTTTATCCTCGCCGAGCGGGAATTCAAGGCTTCGGAGGAGAGCGCTTTGTTCCTCAAGCGTCTTGATATCTTTTTCCAGTTCCCGACGGGTGTTGCGCAGTTCTCTGGAGCGCGTATCAAGGGACCAGATCATCTCCCGCATACCGGCAAGGGATTGGGCATGGCCGCTGGTAGCAACCAGCAGCACGGATCTGGCCGGCGGATTTTCAACCAGCTCCTCGGCAAGATAGAGCAGGGTGGCAAGCGAGAGTGCGGCATCGGCCCCGGGCGCGCGGCCTGTAACAAACTCGGGCGTATCATAAAAAGCTTCGATTATGAGAAGCTCATCCTGCAAGTCCTCATCGCTGCCGTTGATAACTGCATAGATATTTCTGGTGATTCCATTTTTCCAGGCTATGTCAGCAGTGAGGGTAACGGAATCGGCAATTTTACCGCCATCGGCCTGGCCGGGCAGGCTATTACCGAAAATGGTCTCGGTCATCCCTTCATCAAGCCAGAAACAGGGAAATTGCAAAGGAGAGAGTTCCTGTTTTTCCCAAAAGTAGAAGCTGGCGCGGGTGGCCTCCCTATCGATAAAAATGAGAGCGCGGGCGCCAAGGCTGGCGAGAGTCTGCCAGTTACGTGATGAATTGAACTCCATCAGGACGATAGCGCCGGCAATATCCTTGCCGTTCAACTCTTCGAGTGAACCTTTTCCTACGTAGTAGAGTGGTCCCTCAAGGGTACCGTCTTTTTCACCAGTGGCGCCCGGGGTGATGGCGTTATTAGGAAAGGGGTGGAGAGGGTGCGTCACTCCCTTGAAATTGATGGTGGCCCCCCGGGATTGACGTGAGGTAATCTCAAAATTATGACTTTCGGGTTTGAGACCCAGAGAGATGAAATGATCTTCTATCAGGCGGGCAGCAGATTCGACACCTTCGCTGCCTATGGCTCTACTGGAAAATGTGCTGACTTTGTTGAGTGTTTCTCGTATAAATTCAGGCCCTGCTGATTGGGCAGAGCTCTGAGCTTCCGGTGCAAAGAGCAGCAGAGCGCCACATATCAACTGCAGCAGCGTGGCTATATGAAGATGGGAGAATCGCTGCATACGAATCCTCAACAAGATCAATTCGGGTAGTTTCTTTTACGAGTTGGAACTTTCCAACCCTCCAGTTTTAATTTCCAGTTCAGATCGTTCCTGAATTTTGTCTATCCTGCCGTCACGAATCCAGACCACCTGATCGGAAACATTGAGCATCTTATAATCATGGGTAGCAGAAATAACGGTAACCCCATAGGCGGTGCTGAGTTCCTTGAGCAGCTTGATAATGTCTTCGCCTGTTTTCAGATCGAGATTGCCGGTGGGCTCATCGGCAAGAATTATTGAGGGGTTATTTGCAAGTGCCCGGGCAACCGCGACACGTTGCTGCTGGCCACCGGAAAGCTCAGAAGGCCGATGGCTGTGTCTGTTCTCCAGGCCTACCAGTTCCAATAACTCCATCCCTCGCTCCAGGGAATCATCATGTGATGCTCCGGCAAAGGTCATGGGGATAGTAACATTTTCGAGTGCCGTCATAACCGGGATCAGGTTGAAGGTTTGAAAGATATAGCCGATTTTACGACACCTGAGCCAGGCAAGTTCATACGCGTCCAGCTGAGCGATATCTACCTCGTCGATGAAAACCTTGCCGCCACTGGGCTTATCCAGCCCACCTATCATGTTGAAAAGAGTTGATTTGCCTGAGCCGGAAGGGCCCATTATAGAAATATACTTTCCCGTCTCGATTTCCAGATCTATGCCCTTGAGAACTTGTATGACATGTTTGCCCAAATCGAAGTCCTTGGTAACTCCGGTAACGCGGACGATATGCTTTTTAGTCATGCTGCTGAGCCTTTTCTATTTATGGGTTAGCCCGAATTCCTCTTGAACACCTGTAAATCTATCAACCTTTTGCGATTATTAAGTTTTCAGAATGTTCACCCTGGGCCACAGTCGGCCGGTTTCGTATCGGCTATCATTGGCAAGATCATTGTTCCACCCTCATGGCGTCGACAGGTTGCATTTTTGCTGCCAGCAGAGCGGGGTAAAGCACGCCAAGCAGGCTGAGCACGGTACCGGTTGCCAGGGTGATGCCCATACTGACGAGCAGATCCGAAACGGGAAAGTTGGCAAAAATGGTTAAGCCAAAACGAAACAACCCATTGGTTACAGCTGCAATAACGCCAAGTACAACTCCTGCCAGTGAACCGGTAACTCCCTGCATGATTGCTTCAAGGACAAAAAGTCGAACTATAATGCTGTCGAGAGCTCCCAGGCATTTCAACGTGCCAATTTCTCTGAATCGTTCGGTAACCGACATCAGCTGGGCGTTGACAATTCCGACAACACAGACCAGCAGGGAGAGGAAAACTATCCAGCGCTGTTTCGCTGAAGTGCCGAGGGCGGATTGACCTGGTTTAATGTCGTACCCGGCATTTTGCAGCTGTTGAATGTTGTTTGGCTCGCCCGATTGCAGCAGACTTTCAGCGAGATCATTACCGGTAAAAATGAAGCAGAGAAAGGCAACGGCCAGAACCAGGCTGGTTGTGGTGATGAGAGAACGAAAAAAGCGAACCTTTATTGACTGAAAGGCAATCTGTATAGACTTCCCCAGTGGTAAACTGACAATGCGGTGAATGTTCTCTGCCATGGTGAGAGCCTCATGCCGGTATCAGGTAACGATGGTTTGTTCGCTCATCGCAGTGTGGTTATTCAACATCCCTGCACGTTAGCAATAAACTAAGGTGGCAGGCCCGGTTGTCAATAAGCCTTTATCTGTACGGTTTAGTTTAAGTTATCTGTATTTCGATCTGGCTGGTTTTTTTGAAACAGTGAATACCTATAGCAGGTGAATATAGGTATTCACTCAGCGGCAGTTGGTGTCGCTGAACCAGAGCGGCTTATGTGAGTATTCCTATGTGTGATGTCTCTTATGAAAAGTCCTGAAAGAGGCATGGCTCGCACGTGTTTTTTTGCGCAACTTCAGTGAGCAGCAGATCAAGCAGATGAAAGGCATGATCGTTCATCAGCTGATGATGGATCATTATACCACAGTAGCCGCTGCCAAGAGCAGTGTGGAGCTGGTCGAACAACTTGTCGGCAGCACGCTCGGATGAGTTCTCTTTTCCGGTATGGAGGTCGACATTGACATCAATACCGGCAATAGTGTCTGTGAAATCAGGTTGTGCTCCTGTAAACCGCGATATCGCATTAAAATTGAGGGATTTCAGAATCTGGGCGGTGTCCAGGCTGCAACGATTCCAGGGCGGGGTAAAATAGGGAGAAAACTTATCCTGCAGCAGCTCCTGTAAACGGCTCTGGCCCAGTTCGAGATGATGGCCTACCTCTTCCCGCGAGCGGGCAGGACCGAATTCCTGTTTTTTACCCGATGGTTCAAAATTTTTATGTAATCTGCCATGTTGATGCCAGCACCATTGTGAATCGTCTGAGCCGGTTAGGCTGAGAAGTTCCCGGGTTCGCCGGGCAGTGAGCCAGGCCGGCACTACAGCAAGGCAGAGTGGCATGTAATGTTTTTGGAAAAGCTGAATGAGTTTTGTGAACTTCTTCGAGGGAACGCCGATATCATCTGCCCGGAAGAAGACCCGTATTTTGGCATCATGGGCAGCAGATCTTTGCCAGTTGTCAATTGCCTGGTCAAAGATCGTTCCTAATCTGTTTGAGAGGTTGGGGATTTCTTTCTGGTAAAGAATCGGGATAGTGTAATTCATCAGGTTCGCCCAACTTTTTGATGGAAGGTTTCAATAATGGCCAGAGTATTGTTGGCACCATCCAGGTCTATTGTTGAACGTGTCCTGGGCAGTAGTGTCATCAGCCGCATGAGGTCCTGCAAATTCTCAGCTACCAGTTCATCGTTGGTTAAAACCTTTATAGCACCCTTTGTGCTGAGCCGCTCTGCACGAAATCTTTGTTCCTGGTTTTGCGCAAAAGGTAAAACGATGGCTGGAACGCCGCACTGTACAATATCCATGCAGGTGTTGTACCCGGCCATGGAGATGGAAAGATCGGCCGCCTGTAACCAGTCCTGAAACCTGTTGCTGAAGCGGAGCAGTGTCGCCCGCTCAGGAAGCTCTGCACTGAGAGTCTGGAAAATATGTTCATCCAGATACGGGCCGGCAAACGCGACCAGATGATAAAAATACTCATCATCTGGCAGTTGATTAAACGCGGCAAGACTGAGCTTCAGGAGCTGTGACCCTACATTGCCGCCGCCAATGCTGACGACAATAAGTTTATCTTTACCTCCCAATCCCAATTCATGGCGAAGTTTGGGACGAAAACCCGGCTGATAACTTTTGGTCACAAACCCGGTATAGGCGATAGGGATCGTAATATCATTATACCTTGAAAACGTTTCATCAAGCGTAATGACTTCAGGATCTGAATGAATGAGCAGCCCATCAAACAAACTGTTTGTGGTGTCAAGCGCCCGTGCTTCAAATTTTTCTTTGTCATCAGGGCGTTCGACAAGGATATCCCGTAAGCTGATATAACATTTGCAATCAGGATTGTAGAGGCCATTGCGGATGTCCCTGAGCAATGGATCGAGTTCAAAGCGAAAGGCTTTTCTGCCAAACGGATACAGCTCGACGATGAAGATCTCTGGGGCCCAGTCGGTGAAAAATTGTCTTAAATTTGCGAGTCGCAGTTTTTTGACATCGCTGAGTTCGAGGTCGTTGTCGACTGGTTGCAGATTCTTAAACTCGGCATCCATTTTCAGGCCGGGAAGCTGAAAAACTGAGAGCGTATCAGGAATTTCCGAGACCGCAGGTCCGCCAAGAATCAGGGTGACCTCATGACGAAGCGCCAGAGCCTGGCAAATTGCAATACTGCGGTGTACATGACCGATTCCAAGTACATGCTGACAGTAATAGGCAATTCTCAATGAGCTCATGACTCGTCTTGCTCCAGGGGAATGTTGAGTTGGCCGAGGGTATAATTTTTGTGGTAGGCGATAGTATGCATAGTGTCCTTTTGCAGGAGAGGTGGCTCATCCTCCATAAATTTTCGATTTGCAATAGCATAGATGGCACACTTTATGACACCCAGATGACAGACTACCAGGGTGTTGTCTGCCGGGTTGCTGAGCCGGTGATTGAGCAGGGCTTGAAAAAGGCGATCACGTACCGCCCTACGGCTCTCGCCTCCAGGTGCCTGGAAATCCCAGCCCCTTTTGACTTGAAGCCCAAGTTCCTCAGGGAACTGCTGGTACACATCCTTAACCCTCATCCCTTCCCATTTCCCCCAGTTCTGTTCCCGGAGATTCTGGTCAGTGGTGACTGGCAGCTTGAGTATTTCATTCAGTATCCCGACCGACTGCTGCACTCTGCCAAGGTCGCTGCAGAGGATATGCTGCCAGTTCTGGCGCTGAAGCTGCACAGCCCACTGCCTGAGGGTAGCGATTCCCTTGTCGGTAAGAGGTGAGTCGCCGTGGCCCTGGACTCGCTTTTCTTTATTCCAGGTTGTTTCCCCATGTCTGAACAGGCCGTATTTGAAAGTGCTACGAGATGATAAATCCATGACTGCCTTCAGTTGATCATTCTCAGGTGCGGTTGATTTTCGAAGATCTCTGCCAGTTTCAGCAGCCAACGCGTATTGTCGAAGCGTTCGTTCACCCATTCTTTACCGTTGCTGATAAAGGTATTTCTGAGAGATTCGTCTTCCATGATCTCAAGTATTGCCCTGGCGAGCTGATCAGGATTACGAGGCTCGACTGTTCGACCAGTCTGCCCGTCTATGATGATTTCCGGGATTGCAGAAACATTGGTCGAAATGGCAGGTACCCCCATGGCAAGACTCTCAACCAACACATTGGGAATACCATCGCGATCTCCGTTTTCTGCGATCTCACAGGGCAGTATAAAAAGGTCTGTCTGGCTGAACTGGGTGAGGACGTCATCGTGAGTGCGGGTGCCAAGCCAGGAACACGAATCGGTCAAATTAAGCGTACAGATAAGATCGAGAATTTTTTCTCTGTCGTCACCGTCACCGATGAGAACATGATTGAAAGCCACTCCCTGTTGCTTGAGGATTGCCAGTGCCTGGTAGAGGGTTGGCAGCCCTTTTTTCTCGGTAAGCCTTGCGATGGTAAAAAACTTGTATGGTTCCCGGACCGGATGCGGTTGCTTGATATTGTTAAAGAGAGCCAGATCAATACCATGGTAAATGCAGTGTATTGGCGTGTTGCATCCACCCGAGATTGACTGAAGATATTTTTCGTTAGCCTGGGTGCAGGTTACTACGAAATCAGCCGCTTCAATTTTCTCGGCCAGTTGGTTGGGGTTTGAGGTGTAGATATCCTTGGCATGAGCGGTGAAACTAAATGGTTTATTGGCAAGAATTGCCGCAAACATCGTAACCGAGGTGGGAGAATGGGCAAAGTGGCCGTGTAGATGATGTATGGTGGAGTCAGTGCGTAGAAAGTGCCATGTCATATACCCTGCTTGCAGCATATGCTTTAACGTAGCGAGTTTTCTGGTCCTGTTGAACCTGCGTCTGGCGAGTTTGAGAGCAGCGCGATATGCGGAAGGGCATTGAGCCGCAAGAAAAATATTTGGAGTGATGAGTCTGGGGAAATCAAGCAAAAGTTCTGTCGGCAGATAGTCGACTCGAGCTTTGATTTTCTTTACAGAATCGTGACTAAAGTTTTCCCGTGGATGCCGCATGGAGAAAATTCTCAGGGAAAAGCCGTGTTGTTCCAGCTGCAGAATCTCATTGGAAATAAAAGTCTCAGAAATTCTGGGGTACCCTTTCAATATATATGCAATCTTGGAAGTTGTGTAATTCATTTAAGTAGGAATCAGGAATCGTTTGAATGGTCGTGTGTCAGCGCCGGCGAAAACGTGGTCTGCTTAAGAGTCGTCTGTTGCAGCGACTCAAGTTGAGACTGCATGGTAGCAAGACCTGAAAGTTGGAAACTGTTCATTGCCGAGACATAACTGGTGCGGTTTTGGATCATAGAGAAGATTTTTTCCCTCAGCAATTGGGGCGTGACTTCGCTCCATGGGATGTAGTCGAGAAGTCCTTTGGTCTCAAGGCAGGTTGCCCGAATCAGCTGTTCTTTCCTGGGAGTTTCTCTGGGGACGATCAGGGCTGGGGTTTTCTGAGTAAGAATTTCACAAATGGTATTATAGCCACCCATCGAGATAACGAGGTCAGATGCATTTATCAGTTCTTCAATTCGAGGATGAAAGTGAAGTGTTTTTATGCCGTGCTGCTTGGCACGGGCCTGGATTTTGTAGCGCTGCTCTTTAGGCATGAATGGGCCGGTGATGATAATCGATTTGAAAGGCAGTGAGGTAGGATAGTAATCGTGCATGGCCAGAAAATGTTCAACCACCTCTTTGCCATCACCGCCGCCACCTGTGGTTACCAGTACAAAAAGATCAGTGTCGAGAATCCGGTAACGTTTTCTCACTTTGCTCCAGGTATTGGTCGGCAGGGTTTTGCGCGGGATATAACCGGTAAAGGTTACCTTGTGCTGAACACTTTCAGGTATCTGATAATGACTGATAGGGTCATAAATATCCTGGTCTCCATACACCCATATTTGGTCATAGAGATTTTCCAGCGATTGATAGACACCTTTTGCCTGCCAGTCCTGGCGGATGGTGGTGTCATCATCGAGAATATCTCTCAGGCCAAGAATAGATGTGGTTTTAGGACTGTCTGTTTTCAGCCATTCCAGGGTCGGCAGCACTTCTTTTTTCAGGCCATGGGGCTCTTTATCGACAATGAACAGATCCGGGCGAAAAGTTTTTGCAGTGGCCAGAATTATATTGGTACGAATGCTCAGTGCCTGTTCCTGCTCAATGCGAATGGAAAGGGATTGATAGTCATCGTTGGTCTTTTTGATCATTCCGGGGATACGAACGAAGTCAACTTGCTCGGGAAATGGAAAGCGCCCAGCGATTGGAGATCCGGTAAGGATCAGGACATTGGTATTCTCACTACGCAGATGGCTTGCTATGGCCATGGTACGACGGATATGGCCCAGCCCATATGTGTCGTGGGAATACATCAATATATTAAAGGTCGAAGAATCACCCAACTGCATCACCAATAGTAAAGGAATTTAATATGTTGCCTGACGTTCGGGGGGAGATGGTTTTAAACGTTTATCTCACGGTAAGATAATTGTCAAGCGCCTGTTTGTCGAAATGAGACAGGGTTGGCCGCAGAATTATTCCCCTAAAAACAGCGTGAAGTGATGATGAGGCAATAGACGAAAAAAGCCTATTATCCGAATGCGGATAATGGGCTTTATATTTGATAGGTAAGTCAGCTTGTTAGCTGTTAAAAGCTCATGGTGAGTTTGTTGCTGACCATGATAATATTTTCTATATCACTATAGGTGCTGCGCTCTTTAAAAAGATCGCCCGTCTCCATGTAGCCGAAATGTATCTCGTAACTCAGGTTATCCAGAAATCTGTATACAAGGCCAAGATTGGCTTCCCAGCTCCCTTCATTGCTTACTTGATCTGTCTGCCATCGGTTCTGGGCAAAACCGAGTGCACCCTGTACGGTGAAATTTGCAGTTGCACTGTACTCTGCCGCGATTGCAAATCCTTTAATGGGTTCCTGGTCGGGCTGAGCGGCAAGAGATGTGGTTTTTAGCGGATCCCCGGATAAAATATCCGATTTGGTGCCGGTAATAAGCAATGGTTCATAGTTTCGAATTCTCAGTCCGGATTGCTCTGCCTCACCGAGCAATGCACCAAGGTCATATGTGGTAACCTTGTATACGCTGTGCGTTTCCAGATCAGCGGCATTGGCGCTATCGCAGAAAATGAGCTGCGTTGCCGCACTCAAGCTGAGCAGTGTGCCAAGTACCAGGCTGTATGTGAATTTTCTATGATTTATCATGGTCCTGTTTACTACTTACGTCTGTTTGCTTGGAGTTTGACTTAAGTATACGTAACATGTATTCCGAATGTCAAGCTCAGGTACAAAAAATTATACTGAAATTACATAATGGATCTGAAAAGACAAAATGTCAAGGCTAAAATTGGCTGAAGATAAAGGTATTAAAGAGATAATTCAGAAATTTGGCTGAACCTCCTGAAAATTTGGCGTAAAGCGGGGATCTTTGGGGAGGAAGAGTTCTCTTGCTGAAGGTCGGAAAGTGAGATATAGGTACAGCCTTAAAAAGATTTTTCTAAGCCCACCATTAAATACTATTAGTGATCTGTACAGGTGTTCATATGATCGATAAGAACAAATTTTTAGCGGCACTTTTCACAGTATTCCTGATAATCATCGGAATTACGTCTAACACTCAAGCCGCCCAGGCAAAAGATGTGCGAATTATTGTACTGCCGTTTAACGGAGACTCAAGTGGCGATTTTAGCTACTTGACCGACAGCATCAGAACCATGCTTTCTACCCGGCTTGCAGTAAAAGAGGGTATTGAGGTTGTGGATAAAGTGTTGACTGCTGATGATATTATCCTGTTGAACAAGGATGATATGGAAGATGGTGAGTATCTGCAGGTTTTGCATAACCTCAATACCGACTATCTTGTTTCCGGTGCGCTCTATTCACTGCAGACTGGCCTGAAAATCCAAATCAACGTAGCCGGTAATGATATCGCGGCCTCTGGCGGAGGAACTTTTACTTCACTTGCAGTGAGCGAAGATCATATACTGGAATCAGTGGAGCATCTGGTAGAGGATATTGCGGTACGTGCACTTGGGGTATCCGACAGATCTCCGGCTGTTGCTGCGAATGTTTCTTCAGGTTCTACCGGCATTGAGGCATTTAGTACCGAGCATCCTGAAAAAGTATTTAAAAAGGGTGTTTATGGCGGCTCTATCACTGCTGAAGATGGGGTGGCTGTTCGAGCCCTTGGTGTGCGGAAAAGCTCTGATCTGCCCTCTATGCTGGTCTCCATGGCCAGTGCGGACCTGAATGGCGACGGTAATCTGGAGGTTGTAGCTGCTTCAAGAACTGCTGTGGAAATTTTTCGGTTCGACGATACCCGTTTTGTGAAACTCGGGGGATATGCATTTCCTAAGAACTATAAGATACATGCTGTAAATGTTGCCGATCTCGATGGCAACGGCAATGTCGAGATTTATGTGAGCGGCAACAAAGGAAAATCTGTGGCCTCAGCCATTTTCAGATGGGACGCTGCCACAGGGCTAATTCCGTTACTCACAGACATTGATTGGTATATACGGCCGATGGTTCAGCCTGGTGTGGGGGCAATTCTTGCTGGTCAGATAGGGAATACTGACCCGCGTAGAGGTTATATCGGCGAAAAAGTCGTCTCCCTGGAACTGGGCGAAGGATTTACCGGGATAAAAAAGAGCACAGACCTTGCTTTACCACGTAATCTTCGACTTTTTGATTTCATATGGGCGGATCTTGATGGTAACGGCTCAGCTGAGATTGTAGCCATCGACAGCAGGGAGAAATTGCTGGTCTACGACAGCAGCAACAGCCTGATGTATGTGAGCGAAAAAAATTATGGCGGCAGCCGTAATTTCTTTGGACCGGCGCAGAGTGCTACGACCTCGATAAAAGACATGATCGGCAAGGGAGATGATGCCAAGGCGGAACGCCAGGTGCTTTTCATCCCAACCAGACTGCTGACCGCCGATTTAAACGGTGATGGCAAGCAGGAGATCATTGTTGCAAATAATGAAAGAACCACGCCAATGGCCATGGTCAATTTCAGAGAATACGATGGCGGCAAGGTCGTTGGCTTGAGCTGGAATGAAACCGAGATGGTTGAAGTCTGGCAGACCAATAAAATTGACGGTTATATAGCCGATTATGATTTTATTGATTCCGTACATAGCTCTTTCAGACCTTTTTCGGGTGATAGTGTGAGCACTTTATATATCAGCCAAATCCCGGACAATTTTATGTTTGGTCTCTCTATGCGCAGTAAAAGTAAGCTGTTACGCTATGTACTCGACCTTGTAGAGCAGGAATAAAAAATTGAACAGAACTCCAGTTGTATGTTGTGGTTTGGATTTGGTTTCATAAACCATTTCAGGAAGGTGCAATAAAAAGTATAAAAAATTTTACCTAAGGTAAAAAAACCTTGACACCTTTGCCGCTCGCGGCTAATAATCTCTGTAACTTTTGTAAGTATTGTAAAAGACTTTGCTGGGGATTGGAGCCTTGGCAAATTATACAACAGGCCTCGTTGTGGGGCGTATAATCCTTAAGGAGAAAAGAGATGAAAAAAGTTATTGTTGCTGCTGCCGGCCTTATGCTGGTAGGTACCATGGCTACCACTGCTATGGCAGAGTTCAAGTTCAGCGGAGACGCTCGTGCACGTTTTTACTATCAGGACAACTACGACGAGTTCAGAGAAGGTAAGATAAGCGACAGCGATACTCGTTGGAACTCGCGTGTACGTGTGAAGGTAGAGGCTACCACTAAGGGTGGCGCATACATGAAATCTCGTATCAAGTACTCTGACGGTACATTCGGTGAGGGTGAGAAGGAAGGTCAGTTTGCTGCTGACTACGCTTACATCGGTGTACCTTTCGGTCCGGTGACCGTAGAGGCTGGTCGCATGGTTCGTGACATCACCCCGTTCCTCTTCTTCGACGGTCGTGCAGAGGGCGTTCAGGTGAAGTACACCAATGACAACACTGGACTGGTTGTATTCTACGATATCGTAGATGAGAACCTGGCTACCGGAACTGAGATTACCGTAACTGATATCGGTGTTGATGATGACGGTAATGATGTTATTGGATTGGATGCAGATACTGTATACAACACCACCAATGACGACGATATTACCCGTCTCGGTTTCCTCCTCAACCAGAGTTTCTCTGGTGGCTGGGCTATGAATCTGGGTGGTTACTATGTGATCGATGACGTCAACGAGGACAGTGATGGACTCGCGGCAACCGCTAAAGTTACCGGTGCTTTCGGCGATATCGCTGTAGAGGCAGAGCTTGCCTACCAGGACGAGGAAATCAATGGCATCGATGATGGTTTCGGTATCTAC
This sequence comes from Desulfosediminicola ganghwensis, assembly GCF_005116675.2. Classification (NCBI taxonomy): domain Bacteria; kingdom Pseudomonadati; phylum Thermodesulfobacteriota; class Desulfobulbia; order Desulfobulbales; family Desulfocapsaceae; genus Desulfosediminicola; species Desulfosediminicola ganghwensis. The sequence continues at coordinate 5,173,713 of NZ_CP050699.1, read as the reverse complement.
GCTGGCGCCACCATCCCAGTTGGTCCTGCCTCTGTATACGCAATGGCCGGTGCCACCTTCGACGGTTACCAGTGGGATGCTGCTGACTTCGGTCCGTTCGCCATTTTCAACGATTACAGCCAGATTGCTACCGGTCCTAACCTCAGTGCGGAAGGTGAGACCCTGTTCCTCGTTGTTAACCCGACCTTCAAGGCTTCTGAGAAGCTGACCCTCGGTGCAGTTGCTTCTATAATCGATATTGACGCTTATGACCCCGAAGCTTCTGACGCTACCGTATGGGAAATCGGTGCAACCGCTTCCTACGCAGTGACCGATGGCGCTAAGCTGAACGGTATCATCGCTTACGGCGACACCGATGACCTCACCGAAGACGATCCTTTCGGTGTTGGTCTGTCCCTCGAGATTTCTTTCTAATTTGATCCTTATCTAAATTAGAACCGAGTCTTTTAAGGCGGGTTTCCTTCGGGAAGCCCGCCTTTTTGCGTTTGGCAAAAAGGGTTGTGAAATTCAATGTAATAGGCAACAGTTAGATATGGAACGAACACTACTCAACAGCCGCTGGCATGCACTCGTAATGGTTGCGGGTGGAGTGCTGCTCTCCACCATGGACAGTTCCATGATCAATGTTGCCCTCCCTGAGATCATGCTGCATTTTAATGTTGCCATGAGTCAGGTGCAGTTGGTGGTGTTGGTCTATTTGATGGTGATCACCTCTTCCCTGGTTGTCTGGGGACGGGTCGCTGATAGATTCGGGCCTATTCGAATTTACCTGGCCGGGATAACCATATTCGTTCTCGGCGCTCTTGGCTGCAGTATTTCACCTGAATTCCATATTCTCATTGGTTGCCGCTTGCTCCAGGCTCTTGGTGCTGCCATGATAATGGCTGCCGGGCCAGCTATTTTAAAGCTTACCAGCCCTGCGGCAAGTCTGGGTGGCACCCTTGGTCTGGTCGGTATCGCCACATCATTTGGCCTCATGAGTGGACCGATAATCAGCGGCATGTTGTTGCAATATGTTTCCTGGAGGGCGATTTTTGTAATTTCCGTCCCCTTGGCTGCGATGATTTTCCTGCTCGGTTGTAAAAAACTGCTGGATATGAAGGGGCAAAACTCATTACTGGGAACTAAAAACCATGAAACAGCAGACTGGAAAGGCGCTCTGGCCTGGGTGTTGCTGGTAGGCTGTTATGTACTGCTCCTGACGGACAATGATTTTATAAACAGCTGGTTTCTGCTATTTTTTCTGCTATTTTTTTTGGTAACCTTCCTGGTAATTGAGACACACGCTTCAAGCCCGATTCTCCCACTGTCGCTACTGAGAAAAAGATATTACTGGACCGGTGCCGCTGCAGCCTCATTATCCTTTGCAGCCCTTTTTATGGTTATCATTCTGGTACCTTTTTTCCTCAAGCTGGTGAAAGTCTTCGAACCCTCCGAAATCGGCCTGATAATGATGGCTGTGCCGGTGAGTCTGGTAATTGTATCACCATTTTCCGGATGGCTTTATGATCGTCTCGGCAGTGCCAGAGTAATCTCCACAACGGGTTTATTGCTGAGTTGCAGTTCGGTTTTTTTGTTGAGCAGGGTGAGTGCCGACACTGCATCCAGTACCTTGTTTCTGATACTGGTGGTCCTTGGCGCGGGGCAGTCCGTCTTTTTGTCACCAAATTCCGCTTCAGTTTTGACCAGGGTAGAAGACCGTTTTGCCGGAATAACATCGGGAATTCTCGCTACAGCGAGAAATTTCGGCATGTTAACCGGAGCGGGAGTTGCTACCGGTGCTTTCTCCTATTTCTTTGAGAAGCATTCCCATGGAGCCAGCCTCAATACATTTATGGTTAACTCTCAGTTGCATATCAATGCTTTCATTCATGCTCAGCAACAGACAATGACCATTGCCCTCATGCTATTAATTGCCGGTGTCATTTGTTCACTGCTCAGAAGTTGACGTATCTGATTTGACTTCTTTGGGTAGGGTGACCGTGGCGATTACTCCGTTTCCTTCCTTGTGTTCCAGAGAAAACTTCCCATGATGCAGGTCGATAATCTTTTGTACCAGGGTAAGGCCCATTCCTGTCCCATAGGTTTTGGTGGTAAAAAAAGGATCTGTAAGTTGACTTAATGTTGCTCCACCTGTACCTCTTCCGGTATCTATTATCCGTACCACTATCTCTGCCTCTGTTGCTCTGCATTCGACTGTTAGTTCACCACCGTCCGGCATCGCTTCTATACCGTTTTTAACTAATTGGAGAAAGACCTGTCGAAGCCGACCACCATCCACCATAACCAAGGGACTTTGGCCGGGTAGATCGAGGTTATAACGGATGCTGCTCTTTTTCATGGTGGTATAGAAAATCATCACCGAACGGCGTAGCAGGGGATACAGTGAGTGGGGGGCAATATTGAGTTCTGTCTCTTCGACGAAACTAAAGAGTTCTTCCAGCGTTGCTTCTATTTTCGCTGCTTCTTTTCGTATCAGGTTCAGAAAGTTGAGGATATAGCCGTCGTCTATCTTTCTGGCCAGCATTCGTGCCGTACCCCCGATGGAAGTTACTGGATTTCTTATGATATGAACAAGTTGTGCCGACATATGACCGACAGCCGAATATCTCTCTGAGGCAACGAGCAAATCCTTATTCAGTTCAAGTTCCTGGGTCACCTCTTCCAGTTCGTCTATTTTGCTCATCATATCTTCGTACAGATGACTGTGTTCAATTGCAAGACTGGCCTGGCTTGCGAAAACCTCAAGGGAGTGTAGATCTTCACTGGTGATGGGCTTTCTGGTGACGAAGTTGTCAACCAGGATAACCCCTAAAGAACGGGATGGGGACAATAGCGGAACCACCGCAAAGGTATCGTGATTGAGGATTTTCAGCATTTCCTCCGGAACATCGTAGTGCTCCGCCCTGCCATTGTTGACAACTATGGTTTTTTTCTGCAGGCATGATGCAATGAGTACATTGTTTTCTTCTGTTATGGGAATCTGCAATTGTCGGGCTATTTTGCTGACAGCCTCATCGCCCTCGGTGTCTGTTGATTGTATACGGTTGATAATATCCTGAAGGTTTAAATCGTTTTCCCTGATAGCATCCCAGACCCTGACCGCTTCCTCACGGCAGGCTGGTCCGAGAGCCAGACGGCCTATAAGGCGCTTGTCATCTTCATCCAATAGTGCCAGAAAGGCGCGGTTGAACCGCAGACCTTCTTCAGAAGTGATGCCAACCAATATGGCTTGGAGTATACCGGTTAATTCAACATTGTTGAGATAGACCGTGTTCATTTTCAGGTTCAGGCGGTGAAGAAACTGGGTGCGATAATTGGTGGCTTCAAGTTTACGCTGAAAGGTTCTGTTTTCAATGGCCAGTCGTCTTTTTTGCAGAGTGGACGTTACAACATGGTTAAAAAGATCAAGGCGCACGGGTTTAGTGAGGTAGTCATCAGCACCGTCGCGGAGGCAATCGAGCGCAGTGGCAAGATCGGTTGATCCTGTGACCATGATGATGCCGAGATCAGGGTATCGTGGTACCAGATCTTTAAGTATCTCTATGCCATCCTTGTCCGGGAGGCCGATATCGAGCAGGATGAGCGCGACTTTGCTGGTTTCAAGGAGGGTGTAGAGTTCCGTGGCATTACCTGCAGTGAGAACCCTTAATCCGAGGGTATTCATGTAGCGACTCAGCAGAACGACGATCTCAGGGGAATCTTCGACAATGACGACAAATTCATCCTCGTCCAGCAGGTCCATTGCTGAGTGGTTGAGCTCTGAAACTTGTCTGCTGAGGAGTTTGACCATGGTGGAGGCTACCCTTATCCGTCTGCTATCAAGGTCTCTGCTGCACGGTTTGTTGAAGAACACTCAATACGATCGCGAGGCGAATTTTCGTCAGAGATGAAGCCGCATCTCTCTTCACAGCTTTGGGGAAATGAGAATTTCGCCTACTCCTGTTTGTTTTTCTATTGTATACTCGACCGATTGTTTTTTGAAATGTATTGATCACTTCCTCCATATTGAAAAATGGCCAACAGGCTAAACAGCTACAATAGGCAGCCCAGGTATGTCTGATTTCTTCTCCCCAACAGGGCTTCTGGCTCAATACCTTGATGATTTTGAACCCAGGGATGGGCAACGGGCAATGTCCGAAGCCGTTGCTGCGCTTATCCACGATTCGAACGAGTACGAGCAGGAGCACGGTCGGATTCTGGTAGTCGAGGCTGAGACCGGTATAGGGAAAACCCTTGCATATCTGGTACCTGCCATTGAGAGTGGGCAAAGGGTCGTGATCTCGACTGCAACGCTGAACCTGCAGGATCAGATCATGAACAAAGAGATCCCTTTAATTGAAAAGGTTCTCGGCAAAAAAGTACCCGCTCTCTGTATCAAAGGCAGGCAAAACTATTTATGTTTGTATCGTTGGTACCAGCATCGCTCAACTGGCCAGCAATCACTGTTTGAAGAAAAAGAAATCGATAGCATTGATGATTGGCTCATCACAACTGAAACAGGTGACCGTGCAGAGTTGGAGTGGCTCTCCGAGCGATCCCCTTTGTGGCCCAAAATCTCCGCCCATTCCAATCAGTGCCTCGGAGGTGACTGCCCTGAAGGAGCACTCTGTTTCGTCAATCAGCTCAGAAAACAGGCTGGCTCAGCCTCGGTACTGATTGTTAACCATCATCTGTTCTTTTCTGATCTGGCCATACGGCAGGCAGGCTACGGTGAAGTACTGCCAAGATATGAGGGAGTCATTTTTGATGAAGCCCATCACATTGAGAATGTGGCAACTTCCTTTTTCGGTAAATCATTCAGCCAGTATCAACTCATTGATCTGTTGGCCGATATGGAAAGGCAGGCTGAGCAAGATCTTGATCCACAGGGTACAGAGCGTATACTCGCCATGGCACGAGGGCTCAAAACCCGGACTGATGAGTTTGCATCACTGTTCCCGGCATCAGTAGGAAAATTTCATCTCAAGGAATTCCTCAGCCAGTTTTCCCAATCTGCCTGGCGTACTGAAGTTGAGTTGCTCGCCAGGGGTATCCAGCGTATGGCTGAAGAAGCGGGCTTGATGCAAAGTGCAGGAGATGGTTGGGCTACGCTTGAGAACAGAGCTCTTGAGTTGCGTTCGAATCTGTTGTCGATAGCGTTGCCGGATTCACTTTCTGAACAACAAACAGGTATGGAAGGAAGTAGTTTCGTTTACTGGTATGAGCGTCGTGAGCGGTCAGTGGCAATCTCAGCCACACCAATCAATGTGGATAACCTCTTGCAGCGCACCCTGTATCGTACGGTGGAATGGTGTGTATTGACTTCCGCAACACTTTCTTCCGGCGGCAATTTCAGTTATATGCGGAAGCGGCTTGGGCTTGATGATTCTGTGGAGTTTCTCAGATTTCCGTCTCCTTTCGATTACCAGAACAGGACAAAGCTCTACATCCCGCCGTTAAGTTTCCCAGAACCTTCCGATCAGAACTTTCAACAGCGTGTTGCGGAACAGGTGACTGAAATCCTGAAACTGAGTAAAGGCAGGGGGCTGGTGCTCTGTACAAGTTTTCGTGGCATGGAGCACCTGGCAGCACATCTGGAGCAGGAATTGGAATATCCTGTACTGGTGCAGGGGAGAGGGGCGAGAAATGCGCTCTTGAAAAGTTTCAGGGAAACGAATAACTCTGTACTGGTAGCTGTAGCAAGTTTCTGGGAAGGTGTAGACGTCCAGGGCGATTCTTTAAGCTGCGTTATCATAGATAAACTTCCTTTCGAAGTGCCGTCAGATCCGGTGATTCAGGCACGAATTGAATCTATCAATGAGCAGGGCGGTAACGCATTTTTTGATTTTCAGGTGCCACGTGCTGTCTTGACCCTGCGACAGGGAGTGGGCAGATTGATGAGGGCTGCAACAGATAGGGGAGTCATCGCGATTATGGATGTGCGGCTCTTTACCAAGGGCTACGGTCGACGATTCAGACAGAGTTTGCCGTCATCACCCATTGTTCGGAAGCTCTCGCCAATTGCCGACTTTTTTGCATCGTCATCCTCTGAAGATAAATAAACAGATTTTGTAGAAACGGGTAGAAATACAGATGGAAAAACAACAACTGATGGCTGCTATTGTGGCTGAATCACAGACCATAGATACGGTCATTGGGGATGACATAGATCGACTGCAGGGCACCGTGGATCCGTTACTTACAGAGGTACTCCGCTATGGCCTGCTCCAGGGCGGCAAACGAGTGCGACCACTGCTTGTTGTTCTTGCTGCAAGGATTTGTGGTTGCAACAGCCGTGACGTCTACTCGTTAGCTACCGCTTTCGAGTATCTGCACGCAGCAACCCTTTTTCACGATGATGTCATTGATAACGCCGATACCAGAAGGGGGCATCCCTCTGTTTATAAAAAATTCGGTATTATTTCTGCCATCCTGGCTGGTGATTTTCTCCATGCCCGTTCCATGGAAATCGTAGGTAAACTGGTCGGTGACGAAGGGCTTCGTGTATTTTGCGGAGCCACTGCCGGAATGGTTGATGGCGAATTCATGCAGCTGCGTAATGCCTCCCAACTGAACCTCAGTGAGCTTGACTATTATGATGCAATCATGGGCAAAACTGGTGTGCTGATTGCTGCGTCCTGTGAGGTTGGAGCAATCTATGGCGGAGCAAGTCCGGAGCAGCGTATGGCTTTGCGTGATTATGGAGTCGGCCTTGGTTGCGCTTTTCAGATGGTTGACGATTTGCTCGATTATAATGGCGATCAGGTCAACACAGGTAAAGCAGTGGGCAACGACCTGGCAGAAGGAAAAATGACCTTGCCGCTTATCATTGCCTTATCAAGAGCCGACCAGGCAGATAAGGAGGAGTTGGAGAAAATTATTGCCTCTCCAGAACATCGCGAAGCCGGGTTCGACAAGGTTCACAGGCTGATTGTGAAGTATGATGGTTTTACTGAAACCAGGCACCGGGCCGAAGAGGCTGTGGCCAAGGCGGTAAAGGCGTTGGAAATCTTTGGGGACGAAACAGCTTCAGCCGAAAAAGATGTTCTCATCGGTCTTGCCTACTATGTTTTGAGTCGTAACAAGTAGACTTCTAATCAGACGATTGATACCTAATAAGAAAATATTTTCCTATTCTTCCGATAGACTTCGATAGTATCCTGTAATGGCAACTAATCAAAAGACAACAGTCAGGAAAGCGACAAAAAGCAAAACCAGAGCTGCCCGGTCTCAATCTACTGCCGGCAGAAAAAGAGTATCTCAAAAAAAGAAGAGCCGATCTTTTCCGATCAAGTCGCTCCTCATAGTTATCTCGCTGCTTACCTTGCTGCTGATTACAGTGGGTGCTGTTGGTTATGTTATTTTCTTTCGAACGGTGTTAGCCTGATTAATCATTAGAACAGACTGCGTCAGATTGTGGGGTGTTTGGCAGTAAAACATGGTTGTTGGCTAACTAACTGAGTTGTCTAGAAACTGTCGTCACATAGACGAACCTGCGATAACATCTTGTTGAATAACGAGAGCAATTGAATTATGGCACTGTCCTAAAACAATTGCCTATTCTTTAGCGCAATCAAAAGAACATGAAAAATTCGGGCTAACCGGTAACGATCAGCGAACAGCTTGATATACCAGGGTGGTCCGATACCTCATACGCTAGCTCTATCTCATAGAATTAAAACTCTGGTAAAGAGTGTGGGATACGGAATTACGGTCAGTTTGTTTTCTTGCTGGATCACAAAAACAATGCTTCTTCATAGCGCAAAAAAGGAGTGATTCATGGCAGACAACACGATTCGAGTAGGCATTATCGGCACAGGTACGCACGGTTCTCGTTATGCGAACCACGTGGTGAACGATGTGGAGGGGCTCGTTCTTGCGGCAACCAGCCGCCGTTCCATAAACGGAAAAGAACAGGCGAAAGAGTGGGGCGCAACGTTCCATGACGACTGGCGTGAACTTGTGTCCAACGAGGAAGTTCAGGCTATTATTGCTGTAGTTCCTCCCAAAATTAACCTGGATATTGCCAGATATTGTGCTGAGCTTGGTAAACCGCTGCTGATGGAGAAACCGCTGGGGAGAAACGGTGGCGAGGCCGGGGAGATTGTGGCGGTGCTGGAGGCACAAAAATCCCAGCTTACAGTTGGTCAGACACTTCGCTATAACCCTGTCATACAAGCGCTTCAGTACCAGTTACCAACTATGGGTAAACTGCATTCTTTTGCGGTAAACCAACGCATAGAACCATCTTCCCTCGCCTGGCATGATGATCCGGATGAGGCTGGTGCGGGCGTAGTTATACACACCGCAGTCCATATTTTTGATTCCCTGAGAGTTATTACCGGTCAGAAGATTACACGGGTGATTGCAGCAGCAAGGTCTTTCCACGGCAAACGGTTGGAAGACCTGGTAACGATGCTGGCTGAATTCGAAGATGGAACGATCGGTACCGTGGATGTCTCGAAAGTTGGAAATGCCAGGAGCGGACGTTGGGAATTTATCTGTCAGGAAGGCCAGCTCCATGGTGAACAGATTTTTCACCGAATCAGCAGGATCGTTGGAGCCCAAAAGACAGAGGAGGAACAGTTCAAACCTTCGCCCACTATTTTACATCTGCTCACAGACTGGAGGGATTTTTTATTGGGCAAAATCCCGAATCCAGTCTCTGGTGAGGATGGTCTCTATACAGTAAAAGTTTGTGATGCCTGTTTGCGTTCAGCCAGAACAGGAGGGTGGGTTTCACTGTAGCAGCCTGTGGTCAGGGATTTGCCGGTTTAGAAATAGACAGTATAGAGTGCAACCAACCAGAGAATTCCCGAAAGGGCGATGGAGAGAAGTACTGCGGCGCTTCCCATATCCTTGGCCCTCTTGGCATAGATGTTGTAATCCGGGGAGACCAGATCTACGACGGATTCAATGGCGGAATTCAGAAGCTCGACTACTAATACCAGACAATTTGCTGAGAAGAGAAGTGCCTTGAATTCGATTGATACCGGAATCAGATAAAGAGCAGGCAGCAGCAGCAGAAACAGAAGAACTTCCTGACGGAAAGCCTCTTCATGATTCAGGCCGGAGCGAATTCCTGCCATGGAGTAAAAAAATGCTGCAAAGACGCGAGATAAACCTCGTTTGTTGGATTTCATAGTAGACTGTAATTTGCTGGATAGGCGACCAGGTTGTTGCTGTGGTCTGATTACCTGCAGCATTAATAGCTAAGATTTTTTAAGAAATATTTGAAAAACTGGTACGTTATTATGACTAAAGTGTTTTCAAGTGACAATGAAAATCTGCATGTTGTCCGCATTCAGCGTTCGGAAGGAAAACTTTCTACAGAGCTTGATGGTGAAACCGTTATATTGGACACTCAGACAGGAGGCTACAGCTCTCTCGATTCCATAGGTACGATTATCTGGAATGTTCTGGAGCAACCGGTGCTTGTAAAAAACATTATCGATAAAATTCTATCGGAGTATGAGGTGGAGCAGGAGGAGTGCCGGCAAGATGTTCTGGACTTTCTGGCTGACCTTCACGATCGTGGACTGGTAACCGTTCGTATCGATTAAATACGATAGCTCAGTGGCAACAGTCTGAAGCACACCAAAAAAGCAGCTCCTTTTAAAAGGGGCTGCTTTTTTCGTTGCCGATACAGGTAAATTATTTTGAGCGGATCAGTGCTTAAAAGAGCGCTGGCCGGTATACATCATCGCCACTTTGGGATCGGCTTCGTTGCAGGCCTCAATGGTTTCAAAATCACGCATGGAACCACCTGCCTGGAGAATTGCGGTAATGCCTTGCTTGATTCCCACGTCAGCACCATCCCTGAATGGGAAAAATGCATCCGAGATCATTGTGCAACCAGGCAAACCGGCTCGATCGGCCTGGACTTTGGCGTCGATCTCTTCTTTTTCTTCGATTTTCTTCTCACCTTTACTGATAGCCAGCACAAGGTCAGCATAGGAAATGTTGTGGGTGTCGAAACAGATGATATCCGCATACTTGATATATGCTTTATGAACCGCAATTTCAGCCACACCAACCCGATCTTGCTCACCGGTGCCGATGCCGACGGTGCAACCATCTTTAACATAAAGAACAGAGTTGGAGGTAACACCGTGCTCAATGGCCCAGCCGAAAATCATATCATCGATTTCCTGCGGGGTAGGTTGCCGTTCACATTTATACTCCTGGCCTTTCCAGGTGGAAACGGCAGGCTGTAGATCGCTTAAGGAGCGGATTGAATTAACGGCTGACTGCTGGGCGATGATGCCACCATCAATGAGACTCTTGAAGTCTACAAAACGGTGCTTCTCGAAATCGCTGAGACGATCAATTCGGTCCATCTTGATAATTCGCAGATTCTTGCGGCGTGAGAGAATTTCAAGAGTTCCCTCTTCAAACTCAGGGGCACAGACAACTTCAAGGTAGTTACCGGCAAGGAGTTCGGCTGTAGCAAGATCACAAGCACGGCTCATAACCACAGCTCCGCCGAAGGCGGCAATTCTGTCTGCACGGTTTGCGCGGTTGAAAGCATCTGCCATTGTTGCACCATAGGCAGCTCCACATGGATTATTATGCTTGAGTATTACCGCAGCAGGTTTATCCACCAGGTATTTGAGAATATTTAAACCGTTATCAATATCGGTGAGGTTGATTTTGCCAGGGTGCTTGCCGACCTGAAGCATATCCTCAACAGCGATGGATGAGACCAGGCCATTGCCGGCCTCAATGTATTTGCAGTCGCCGAGGGCGAGGTTACCGTTCACCAGCTCATAGAGGGCGGCCTCCTGGTCAGGGTTTTCACCGTAGCGGATACCGCGCTCTTCTATGGTGCCGTCTTCACCTGTGATTTTCCAGGTCCGTTTTTTGTAGACAAGCTTTTGGTCACCAAAGCTGATGGTCATCTCCATCGGGAACTGATCACCAAGTATGGTGGAGTACATTTTTTTCAGGTCGCTCATGGTAGGCTCCGTAATCTATTGAATGGAAATAAGGCTGAGAATTTAAGAAGTGTATTGTCTACAATATTACGATCAGTTATTGAAGTAAATTACTCTACTATACCACCAATATCTGTATTTGGTGAAATTGAAATACAACCTATTCAGACCTGAACTTTAGCGTTCCGGCTGTTCAGGAAGGTATGCAAGGTCTCGATTCTCCATCGGTGAACATACGGCATGTCTCTGGCGTAGGATTGGTATGGTCCGCTTTAGATAACAGCTTGGCACAGCGGTATTTTCATGTCAAGCACGGCCATGGGTCTGCCGGTATGAAGCAGCGTCAAACCAATGATGTTTACAGGATCGCCTTGCCACTTTTCCGATATCTGTACCGGAGCCTATGAGTCAGCCCTAATCTGCAATAATGGAGGTAGAGTAGGGCGCCACTGCTGTATCGTCTGCAATCGTGACGTCTTCAAGAACCGAATAGGCTCCTACTATAACATTGTTCCCAACCTGGCAATTTCTTAAGATAACTCCCTGACGGATAAGGCACTGCTCGCCGACGGTGCAAGATTTGGTGATTGTGACACCTTTTTCGATCAGACTATCACCACCAACAGTTGAGTCGTTTGATATTGTTATAGTTTCGGGCAATTGAAGTGTAACACCCTCCATCATGACAGCCTCGTTTCTTCGTTTCTGTAGCTCACGGTCGGCCTGGGCAAGTTCCACCCGGGAATTGACGCCAAGAACGTCACCACTTCTTGGAGCAATGTATTTCTCTACCAGAAGATCCTGATGCACAGCAATGGCTACGATATCGGTCAAATACACTTCACCCTGGCTGTTATCGGTGCCAACTTGTTTTAAGGCCTGAAAGAGAAATTTACGTTTTACGCAATAGATCCCGGCGTTGATCTCAGAGATTTTTTTCTGTTCACTGGAGGCGTCTTTTTCTTCGACTATGCCAAGAACTCTCTGATTGGCATCACTCAAAATCCTGCCATAGTTTTTGGGATTGTCCAGCATGGTCGTCATCACCGTAAGGACAGCACCCGATTCAGTATGCTTATTATACATCTCAATGAGGGTATCCGGTTGTATCAGCGGAGTGTCGCCGCAAAGAACCATGACGGTTTCCACATCAACGGGTACTGAATCCTCGGCAATCAGAACGGCATGACCTGTTCCCAGTTGCTCTTCTTGGGTTACCGGGGTGATATCATACTGTGGCAAAGCTGCAATAACTTCTTCCTTTTGATGACCGACAATGACAATGGTGTGTGCAGCCTGTAAGCCGTTGGCTGCATCCAATACATGGTGGACCATCGGTGCCCCGAAGACAGGGTGCAATACCTTGGCTTTTAAGGACTTCATCCGGGTGCCTTTGCCGGCAGCGAGTATGATTATTGATAGTGGTGTTGTGTTACCCATTGATTTCCTCTGATAGATATTCAGCGTTTTTCCCGGATTTCTTATCAGCTCATGCAGGGGCAGGGAGGATACCCGTCAGCGGGAGTATCTGGTTACTACCAAAATACTGAAGTAGAAGCGAATTGCAGATTTGGCTGAAAATCGCATCCGTTTCATTGTTTCTGCAAAAAACTTACGAGAAATTCGGTTGAGCGGATTGAGACGGTAAATAAGAATCCTGCAAGTTATACGAGTGACATGAGTTTTTTGCAAGTGCCGGTTCTTCGATATGAACCAGACGTCCCTTGTCGATATGGATGATTCTATCGGCTAATTGCAGGCTGGCTGGTCTGTGCGTAATGATAATTACGGTTTTTTGCTGAAATGCAGGGCGGTTTTCCTGCAAAAAAGCTATCTCACCTTCCGGGTCGAACATTGCTGTTGCTTCATCCAGAATGAGTATTGGTGAATTCATAAGCAATGCGCGTGCAAGCGAAAGCCTTTGTTTCTGGCCACCCGAAAGTTTAACACCGTGATCACCTATGATGGTATCAAAACCGCCAGGAAGTTCGGAAATAAACTTACTGGAGTGAGATGCGTGTGCTGCCTTGAGAATTTCCTCATCACTGGCATCAGGCCTGGCGAAACGGATGTTGTCTTTAACCGTGGTGTTGAAAAGCATCACGTTTTGCTGGACATAACCAATCTGCCTGCGCAGGCTATTCAGGGAAACACTGGAAATGTCTGTACCATCTATGGTGATGGTACCTTTGTCCGGGGAATAGAGGCGCATGAGAAGGTGAGCAATCGTGGATTTTCCGGAACCGTTTTCACCAACAATAGCTATCAGTTCCCCTTTGGAAATGGAAAGAGAAAAATCATTGATGATAGTCGTTCGTCCAGGGTAGGAAAAGCATACTCGATCAAAAGAAATTGTACCGTCAACTGTCTGAAGCGGTGGGCCGCCATCGAGATCTTCGGGGGCGAGGTGCAGAACATCCAATAATTTGTCGGCTGCACTTCTGGTACGCTGGATCTGGCCATAAATGTCGGCAAGCCTGCTGATGGGCTGGGTAAGCAGCATACCATACATCACTACAGTGACTATCTCTCCAGTGCTGATAGCACCAGAAGCAATATGCTCACCTGCCAGAAATAGAATGAGAAGGACTATTGAGGTGGCCAGGAATTTTATAACAGGTGCTAACCGGCCTTGTTCTCGAATGTATTGAGCGTTGAGGTTGAAAAGTCGTTCATTGCTGGCCGTAAATCTCTGGTTTTCATGACGCTCTCTGTTAGATGCTTTTATGAGTGCAAGCGCTCCGAGGTTCTCTTCAGCAAGAGAGAAGGTAGCTGCATATTGATCCATGAGTTTTTTGGAAATAGGTCTGATTTGCCGCCCCAGCAGTTTTATGGCGATAAAAAAAATTGGAACCAGAAATGTGATGAGTGAAGCGATAAGAGGGCTAATCAGTGCGACGCAGAGAACTGCACCAGCAGCGGTAAGCAATTGTGGCAAAATACTTATTAAGGTGCCAGTAACGAAAAAGCTGATGATCGCGCTTTCATTGGTAATCAGTGCGAGCGTCTCACCGTGCTTGCGTTCATTGTGAAATGATAACGGCAAACTTTGCAGATGCGTATAAATCCTGTTTCGCATTCTGGTAAGCATTCTTTCACTGGTGGTAGAGGACAAAACGCCGTGAAAATAGCCAAAAATGGTTTGGACGATAATTATTAAAAACCAGATACCTAATATTTGTTGATATGAAAAAATCGAATCAGAGCTGTCTGTTAAGATGGTGTTGGTCAGTTGTCCGGCAATCCATGGAGTGCATAATGCAAGACCATTTTCAATGAGCATCAGGCCAATGAGTAGAAGGAGAACACCACGTTTGGGAGTTATAGTTCCAGCAAGTGCTATATATTGAGATATTCGACTCATTTGGGCCTGTGGTAAGAAATTTGCATCATGGTTAGTGCTATATTGGGCCCCAGATTAGCATGGATAGCTCCATAGTGCCATCGGGTAACATAACAATTTTACGCAGAAAGAAATTTAAACGGAGCCTCGCCAGACGCCACATTCAAAAAAGGAATAGAAAAAGGGTATTTTCTTACCTGTAATTAACAGAAAGCTAAAAGAGACCAGATACAAGGATAGGACAGGAATAAAACAGTAGTGCTCCAGGTTGACTGATCATCGAACATTATTTTCAAAAGCGGATATATAAATGCGAAGGAGGGAGTAATGGCAGCACAGAGGATCAAAGAGTACCGGCCAACTGAAGATGAAGAGTACATGAATGAGCGTCAACTCGAATTTTTCAGAGTTCAGCTTGTCACACGGCGAGTTGAACTGGTGGCTTCAATTGCAGGTTTTTCAAAAAACTTAAAAGAGACCAATATTCGTAAGCCGGATCCGGTAGACCAAAGCTCAAATCACACAGATATGAGCCGAGACTTGCAGACGAGACATCGACAGCAGAAATTGATACGGGATATCGATTATGCGCTTGAACGAATTGCAGATCGGGAATATGGCTATTGTGAAGTGAGTGGTGAAGAAATCGGTTTGAGGCGATTGCTTGCTCGTCCAGTGGCGACAATGAGTGTTGACGTGCAGGAAATGTATGAGCGTAAAGCGAGTGGCCATCAACGGTTTGCTGTCACATCGTGTGTGATATAGAAAGGTACAGTTTGATTTTTTTGTTTATGTATAAAGAATTGGCGGCGACCCTGCCTCCCACACAGTTTCCCATGCAGTACCATCGGCGATAGATAAGCGACGCAGCGAGCGGCGCCATCTCGACCCGACCGAAGGGGTGAACTTTTCAGGAAACTTCCGTGTTTGTGATGGGAAAGGGCGGAGCCTCTTCGCTATGACTGTAGAAAAACATTTTGGCCGTGAACAGATAGGGGGAGGGGAGAAGTGAGAAGTGTTTAAGAACGCTTTACGTTTTACCTCTGGCTTCTGACTTCTACCCTCAGACCAGTGCTCAATCGCAATTTACACAACAAAAAGCCCCGATCAGAAATAATCTGATCGGGGCTTTTTGTATAAAAAATCGGCGGCGACCTACTCTCCCACACAGTCTCCCATGCAGTACCATCGGCGCTGAAGAGCTGATCCTGAGAAGGTCACGGGTTGGGATGGTGCTGCTGGTAAGGAGACGTGAGCCCGGTAATATGGCTATATACCGGGCTCGCAAGCGACGCAGCGAGCGGCGCCATATCGACTCGACCGAAGGGGTGAACTTTTCAGGAAACTTCCGTGTTCGTGATGGGAACGGGTGGAGCCTCTTCGCTATGACTGTAGAAAAACCTTTTGGCCATGAACAGATAGGGGGAGGGGAGAAGTGAGAAGTGTTTAAGAAGTAAGCGGTAATTAAACCCCACTCACATTTCCAGCTATTCGTAGATCGTCAGCTTTTAAATTCATCGGCAAAAGTTTCAACAGCTCTGAACGAGATTCTGCAAACGGTAATTTTTCAAATAGATATCGAAGGTAGTTATACGGTTCCAAATTATTGGCCTTGGCTGTTTCAACCAGGCTATAGATCACGGCGCTCGCCTTAGCACCTTCCTGTGTTCCTGCAAACAGCCAGTTTTTTCTGCCAACGACAAATGGGCGTATTGCGTTCTCAGCGGCATTATTGTCCGGCGTCATTTCAGGAATATCGAGGTAGACCAATAAGCGTTTCCACTGGTTGAGGGTATAATTCACCGCAGATCCAAGCAAACTCTTCGGTGTCACTTGGCTAGACTTTTTGCTCAGCCAAAGGAAGAAATCTTCCAGAATCGGCCGAGCCTTTTTTCGACGCAAGGCAAGCAGGTCTTCATCTGCAAGACCTTGTTTAGCTGCCTCTTTTTCAATTGCATAAATTTGTCGAATATAGTTCAGCGCTACATCGGTGCTGCCCGCCTTTTTGGTTTTGCCACGACCTTTTTGTGCATCAACAAATTTACGGCGAACATGAGCCCAACAGCCAGCGTGGGCAATATTCGGTTGCGTATCAAGAAAGTCGTACCCAGCGTAACCATCTGATTGCACGGCTCCACGATATCCCGCAAGCAGCTCCCTTGCAATTTTGGCTGAACGACTTGGAGCATAATGATAGATCAGGCCGGGATGATGTGGATCACCACCGCGACATATCCACATATACGATTTAGTTGTTGGTGACCGCCCCGGTTCAGCCAGAACCTGAACCGAGGTTTCATCGATATTGATTAACGGACCGGAATGAATCTCTCGCCACAGCAGTTCAAGAAGTGGTGTGCAGGCACCGGCAGCTTTCATTGCCCAATTAGCCATGGTTGCCCTGGGTATTTCAGCTCCCAGCCGGGAAAATTGTCTTTCCTGCCGGTAAAATGGCAGTGCATCACAGAATTTTGCAGTAAGTATATGGGCGAGTAAGCCCGCGGTAGCAATTCCCTTGCTGATAATCTGCTTTGGCGGTGGTGCAATTTTCACCACTGGCCCTTCAGACTCCAATCCTTCACAGGCTTTACAAGCATATTTAGGGCGAATATGACGCACAACCCGTATAATAGCTGGGACGATATCCAACTTTTCGGAAATATCCTCACCTATACGATCCAGCTCCGCCCCACAATTGCAGACTTTATCATCTTCGGGAATGTCATGTACGATTTCGACCCTGGGCAGGTTAGCCGGTAACGGCTTGCGGCCTCGTTTCGCTCGAGTATGTTCAGGGACTTCAACAACCTCGGCAACTGGCTCAACCTCAGGTTCAGGCATGTCAAAGAGAGGCAGTTGCATCACGCCTGCTTCGGCTCCTCCTTTTTCACTTTTTTTGCCAAACAGTTTGGCATAGAGTAGACGAACCTGCTCTCGTAAAAGCTCGGTTTCCCGCTCGTAACGACGTTGGGTTTCAACGAGAAGTCGTTTGAGTTCTGCCGGGTCATCAGGAAGGTTTGCTGTATCGAAATTCATGTGTGCAATATACCACATAAACATTGCCATAACAGCTAGTTCAAGCAATATTTCCATAAATATTATGATACTGAATTGTAGCTAAGTTGCATGTGAGCCTGTTGCACATCAAGCCCATGTAAAAGCCACTGCAAAGCAGTTTCATGGACTTCAATTACCTCTTCTTCTGATTCCGGCCAACGAAAGACATCTGCCTCAAGTCGTTTTTGCCAGATGCAAAAACCATTTTGATACCAGTAAAGGATCTTGACCATATCCCTTTTCCTATTACAGAAAGCGAACAGACTGCCCGAGAAAAGATCGAGGTCAAACTGATCTTCAACAAGAAGAGACAAACCGTTTATTGACTTGCGCATATCGGTAACCCCGAGAGCAATGTAGACTCGGACATTTGCTGGAGTGGGAATCATGTTAGCTGCTCCAGGGTCTTCACAGCTTTTTTCAATTGTTCGGCGCAGAAGTCACTCTGAATTTCGAGCTTAAATCGATTGACATGTACTGCGATGCTAGCAGGAGAAGCCGTAACAGGATTATCTGGAAGTGTTGCTGGTACAGTAAGTGGGTAAAACGCAACCTGCCTATCATTCAGGTTTTTTAGTTTGCGCTTCCAGTAGCCAAATGTCGCCAGAGCAATGCCGTGCGATTGACAATAGGTTTTCTGACTCAGATTACTTGATTGCCAAGCAGTGATATGTTTTTGCCAGTATTCCTGCTTCTGCTGTAGTTTCGAGATTGTGCCGTTCACGATGTATACCTCCTTGGTTATGGTGAGGCATACTGGAACATGAATTTATAGGACTGAAAAGATGGGGTTTATTGGTCGCTTACTTTAAGAACGCTTTACGTTTTACCTCTGGCTTCTGACTTCTACCCTCAGACCAGTGCTCAATCGCAATTTACACAACAAAAAGCCCCGACCAGAAATAATCTGATCGGGGCTTTTGTATAAAGAATCGGCGGCGACCTACTCTCCCACACAGTCTCCCATGCAGTACCATCGGCGCTGAAGAGCTTAACTTCCGTGTTCGGAATGGGAACGGGTGGAGCCTCTTCGCTATGACCGCCGAAAAATTCGGCGAACCTTCATCAGCACTCAATCTTTTCACGATCAGCCCGCTCGGCATACCTGGTTGTATAACCAACCGGTCTGCTGGTAAAAATATTGAGCGCTGCTGAACGTTCGTATCAATTAAGAGATACTGACGAATATTCAAAAATGTTCGATAATCGAATAGTAGGGTAGTAGTAGTTGTATTTAATCAAAAGAAGTGGATAAGCCGCACGGCTTATTAGTATCAGTTAGCTCCACGTGTTGCCACGCTTCCACACCTGACCTATCAACGTTGTAGTCTACAACGAGCCTTCAGATGGCTAATGCCATGGGAAATCTCATCTTAGAGTGGGCTTCCCGCTTA